>CABYVH010000017.1 GCA_902522365.1 uncultured Pelagibacteraceae bacterium | reverse complement strand
GACTAATTTATTTTTTAGATTTTTTGAAATTTTATTACTTAGCTGTTTATTGCTATTTCCTGTGAGAATCTTCATTTTTAGAGAATGTTTTATTTAATCATAATTACAGAAATATTTCTACCATAATCATTTAATTTATTTTTAATTGATCTCCTAGCACTGAAAAAGTTGTTACTGAATAAATATGTATCTTTTCTGATAATTTCGATGTTTTTAACCCCTAATTTCACAAGTTGGTCTTTTATATAATCTATTAAACTGAAATATATTTTATTTCTTTTGGTTTTAAAAAATTTTTTATTAGATCTTTTTTGCTTAATAAATTTATCCAAGAAATCATTTCTTACCTCATAGTTATCTTTTCCTATACAAGGCCCAATTACAACTATTAAATCATTTAAATTACTACCACTTGACTTAAATTTTCTTAATGTAGTCGATATTATTTTTTTGTATGCCCCTTTCCATCCTGCATGTAGAGCACTAATTAAATTATTAACTGGATCATATATAAAAACAGGAGCACAATCAGCTGTCAAAATTCCTAAAGCGATACCTTTTTTATTTGTTATTAATGAGTCACCTTTTAATTTTTTCTTTGGAATTTTACTTATTTTATAAACATAATTACTGTGAATTTGATCTAACAATACGAGATTATTTTTATTACAGCCAATTTTATAGCAAACTTTTTCTATATTTTTCTTAACATCTCTAATTTTATCATCAGATCCTAAGCCACAGTTTAAACCTTTATAAATACCTTTTGAGACACCTCCAAATCGATTAAAAAACCCATGTCTTATCATTTTAAATTTAGAAAGTTTTTTTGATTTAAACATTATTCAAAGCCAAAAAAATTATTACTTTTATTTTTGTATCCAAAAATTACCTTAAAGAGGCTACCCATTTGTTTTTCTTCTAGTAGCCGAGACAAAGTTTCTTTCATATATTTCTGCTCCTCATTAGTCCTTTTTTTCTCTAAAATATGCGCTCTTTCAATTATACCCATTCTTTCTAGAAAAAACCTTTGAGTGACTACTTTTTTTACTTTAAGATTATTCTTAAGGAAATACTCTTTTAATAAATTAAAATTTACTAGCGAAGTTATATCTGCCCTACCAAGATTTTTTAACATTGTCTTGGTTGAAATTTTTTTATTATCCATCACTGCCTGAATGGTATTTGCGTTATTACTATTCAAATAACCGTAATCTATAAGTAAAATACCACCAGAAAGTTTATTGATTTTCTTTATTATTGGATTTAATTCTATTAATCCCTTTTTAGGAAATTCAATAAATTTAAGTTTTTTTAATGTCCCAAAAGTCATTATTTGAGCAATATCTTTTTTATTACCTCTTATAAACTTTTCAACAATATCAACATTGTCTTTAACTGAATAATATTTTTCAAATAACTCATTATTTATATTCGAAAACTGTTTAATTGGTATTGCATCAAAAAACTCGTTACCAAAAAAAATAACTGGCCCCTTTTTTATTGAGTTAAAGTTTTTGATCCATTTAATTCGTTTATTATCTATATTTTTCTTTTGTAATTTTTTTAAAAATAAACTTTTCTCATATAAGTAAATTTTTATAGCTTTATTTAATTCTGGAAACTTTTTTAAAGTACTAATTATAACTGTAGTTAAACTTCCATCTCCTGGTCCAAGTTCTACAAAATTAAATACTTTAGGTTTGCCCATTTTTTCCCAAGCAGAAGTCAACCATATGCCTATAATTTCTGAAAATAGATTTGAAATAGTAGGGGATGTTATAAAATCTCCATTTTTGCCAAATGGATCTTTGCTTGTATAATAACCTATCTCAGGTTCATATAGAATTTTTTCAATAAAATCATCAACAGGTATAGGTTTTTTTGATGTAATTTTAAATTTTTTGAGATTTGGTTTCATTATTTCTTTTAAAATAAATTAAAAATCCGATTAAAATCATTATGGCACTTAAAAACATTCCCATACTGACATATCCAAATAAATATCCAATTTGTATATCTGGCTCTCTAAAAATTTCAGAGGTAATTCTAAAACATCCATAAAGTATTAAGAACATGAAGGAGCAGGTTCCAATTTTATAATTTTTATTAAAAAAAATTAAATTCATTATAATAAATAAAATAATACCTTCTAAAAATGCTTCATATAATTGAGAAGGGTGTCTTAATTTATCATCGTAGTCTGGAAAAAAAACTCCCCAATCAGAATTTGTAACTTTTCCAACTAATTCTCCATTAATAAAATTTGAAATCCTACCAAATAAAATGCCTATTGGAGCTGCAATAGATACTAAATCTAAAAAAATAAAAATATCTTTCTTATTCTTTTTCGAAAATAAATAAGTAGCAATAATTATACCTATTAAACCACCATGAAATGACATGCCGCCGTTCCATATCATAAGAATTTCAATTGGATTATTTAAAAAGTGAGTGAAATTATAAAAAATTACATATCCTAGCCTTCCTCCAATAATAATTCCTATTATTAAATATGAGATATAATCTTCAAATAATTTTGAAATTAAATTGTCCTTAATAAGTATCTTTTTACAATATAACCAACCAAAAATAATCCCAAAAATATATGCTAGTGAATACCACCTGACACTTAAGGAGAATATTTCAAAAGCTACTGGGTCAAAATTATTAGTAAACATTTGTAAAATTTATTATAAGTTATTAAATATAATTCTAGTAAATAATTATTATGTCAAAATCAAGATTCGTATTCGATAAATTTGCAAAACTAATTGAACAAGGTCTAATTAATTATAAAGATGTATCTGATGAAATAAT
Source organism: uncultured Pelagibacteraceae bacterium (assembly GCA_902522365.1). Taxonomy (GTDB): domain Bacteria; phylum Pseudomonadota; class Alphaproteobacteria; order Pelagibacterales; family Pelagibacteraceae; genus Pelagibacter. The sequence continues at coordinate 22,079 of CABYVH010000017.1, read as the reverse complement.
TTCAATACTAAAATCGAAGCGAGATGAAATTATATTTAAAATGAAACTAGCAAGTAAAGAAGAAGTAGATATTTTGAATAAGAGAATTAGCAATCTTGAAAAAAAATTAGAAGAAAAAAAGAAAAGAAAAAAAACTAGTAAGGTAAAGAAATAGTTACTTTTAAACCACCTAATTTTGACTTATTAAAGTTAATATCTCCACCATGAGACTTTATAATATCAGATGATATAGATAATCCTAACCCAACACTTGATTTTGATTCAGATCTACTTTTATCAATTTTGTAGAATGGTTTGGTAATATTTTGAAATTCTGATTTTTTAATTCCAGGGCCGTCATCATCAATTGATATGAGAATAGTTGAATTTTTTTTTTCTAAATTTACTGATATTTTTTCTGCATACTTAATTGAATTATCTATTAAATTATTGATACACCTCGTGATTAAATTTCTTCTTCCATTGAAATATGTATTTTTTTTTATTTTTTTCTGAATATTTTCATTTTCATACTTAAGAATAATTTCATCCAAAAGTTCTGAGATATTAAAAGTTTCGGTTTTATCTTTAGCACCTGTACTTGCAAACTGAAGATATTCATTTAGCATTTTTTCCATTTCATCAACATCCTTTGATATTTTTTCTGAGAGATCTTTGTCCTTAATAACAGCAAGTTGTAGTTTAATTCTTGTAAGAGGTGTTCTTAAATCATGACTTATTCCAGATAGCATCTCAGATCTTTGATTTAAATGTCTTAGAATTCTTTTTCTCATCTTTTCAAATTCCAGACCTGCTTTTCTTATTTCCAAAGCTCCTGATGGCCTAAATTCCTCAACATCCTCACCTCTACCAAACCTCTCCGATGCTTGAGCTAATTTTGTTATAGGTCTAGTTTGATTTTTTAAGAAAATCATCGCTACTGCTATCATCAAAATTGCGGGAACGGTTATCCAAAAAGCAAATATTCTAATAGAGGATGCTTGTATTCTTTCTTTTGGAAAAAAAATTTGCAAAACTCCATCTCTAAATTTTATTCTTAAATCTACAACTTCCTTGTATGAAATTGTATTAAACCAATGTTGGCCAATTTTAGGTTTCAATTCTCTTCTTAAAGTCCTATCCATAGGACTAAACCATCTTTCAACTTTTATATCTGGTAATTTTTCATTCTCTAAAAACCTTACGGAAAAGCTAAAATTTTTATTGTAAAGGTCGGTAACTATTTTTTTATTGTACTGACTTTCATTGTCATAAATGTCAATAATAGTAACTATTTCACTCACTAAAGCTTTTGTTAAGCCTTTATTAGTTTTTATCCATAAACTATCAAAAAAAACTAAAGAGATTGTAATTTGTAAAATTAATATAGGGACAGCAACAATAAGTAATCCTCGATAAAATAATCTTTTAGGTAATATGCTCTTTAAAATTCTATTCAATCCAAAGGACATAACCTTCTCCTCTTATGGTTTGCAAGTATTTAGGACTTTTTGGAGTTTCTTCAATTTTTTTTCTTAATCTAGTAATAATAACATCTATTGATCTTTCTTTATTTAGATCTATTAAACTTGCAATTTCATCTCTTTTATAGATTTTGCCAGGAGAATTTATCATTTTTTCTAAAATTAGTTTTTCGGTGTTGTTTATTTTGAGTCTTTGGTCATCTTTAAAGATAAAAAGTTTTTTTAGGTCTATTTTTATATTGCCAAATTCAATGACTCTTTTTATTTCTAATGATTTAGTTTTATTTAAAATATTATTTATTCTTAAAATTAATTCTTTTGGTTCAAAGGGTTTTGTTAAATAATCATCTGCACCTACTTCAAGTCCTTCGATTCTTTCCGATGGTTCTCCCTTGGCCGTTAATAATAAAATTGGCGTATCAATTTTTTTTTTATAATCTTGAGTAAATTCTAGTCCAGTTTTTCCTGGCATCATTATATCTAGCACTATTAAGTCAAATTTGATAACTTTAGTCTTTTCAAAAGCATCATTTGAATCTTTGGCGGTTGAGACAAGATAATTATTTTGATTTAAATACTCTTTTACTAGATCTCTAATTCTATTATCATCATCTACAATTAATATATGCGCTTTAAATTTTTTCATTAATAATTTTTTTAAGTACTTTATCAAAACTTATAACATCGTTAGATTCAGAACTTAAAAATGCATCATAGATTCTTTTTTTTTGAGCAGAAAAAATTTCATCAAATATTCTTTCTCCTTCTTCTGTTAAATATACATGTTTAACTCTTGTATCTATTTCGTCTCTTTTAAATTTTATAGCCTTTATCTTTACCAAATCATTAAGAACTCTATTTAAACTTTGTTTCGTAACCTTAAGCTTTCTTAATAAGCTTGAAATAGTTATGCCTTCATACAAAGATATAAGGTGAATTACTTTATTGTGAGCAGTTCCTAAAGCATGTTTATCTAAAACCTTTTTAGCATCAGCGACAGTTTCTCTATATCCATTGAATATTTTTTCGATATATTGTTTTAATTGATGGTCTTTTAGATATAAAAGTTTTTTCATAATGGTAAGTTATATTGACATATTATATATACAAAGATATTTTTTCTAAAAAATAAATCAAATGATACCTTACGATAAAAGAGACGGAAAAATCTGGTACAATGGTGATCTTGTTGATTGGCGAGATGCAAAGCTGCATGTCATCAGTCATGGACTACACTATGCAAGTTTAGTTTTTGAGGGTGTGAGGGTGTATGATGGTGAAATTTTCAAGCTACAAGAACATACAGATAGATTATATCATTCGGCTAAAAGGATGGATATGAACATTCCGTACACAAAAGAAGAAATAAACATAGCTTGCAATCAGATAATAAAAATTCAAAATGTACAGAATGGTTATCTAAGACCTTTTGCTTGGAGAGGTAGTGAAATGATGGGTGTATCTGCTCAAAAAACAAAAATAAATGTAGCTGTTGCAACGTGGGAGTGGGGTGATTATTTCGATCCTAAGTTGAAAATTGAAGGCATTAAGTTAAATATTTCTAATTGGAGAAGACCAGCCCCAAACACAATACCCTGGGATAGTAAAGCTGCAGGGCTGTACATGATTTGTACACTTTCAAAGCATGAGGCTGAAAGACAAGGATTTAGTGAGTCGTTAATGTTAGATCATGAAGATAATGTAGCAGAGTCAACGAGTGCAAACATATTTTTTAAAGATAAAAAAGGTGAACTTCATACTCCAATTCCAGACTCATTCTTAAATGGCATTACAAGGCAAACTGTTATTGAACTTGCCAAATCAAAAAATATAAAAGTTCACGAAAGAAAAATTAAACCAGATGAGTTACAAAACTTTGATGGATGTTTTTTAACTGGGACAGCTGCTGAGATAACTCCAATATCTCAAATTGCAGAAAATAATTACAAAGTTTGTGATCTAATTTTAGATTTATCTGCAAGCTATGGTAAATTAGTGAGAAAAAAAAAGGCCGCTTAATCTTTATTATCCTCAGATATTGCGTGGTCTATACCTTTCCTTAAATACTCATATCCAGTATATAAAGTAAGAAAAGCAGAAAGCCATAATAATATTATCCCAATTGTTTGAGCATTATAGTCTTGGAAATTTATAATTCTATTTCCAGTTTCTCCAGTAAGCAAAACGGAAATACAAAACATTTGAAGAAATGTTTTTACCTTTGCTAGACTTGAGACTGGAAGTTTGACACTTCCTTTAGCTAAAAATTCTCTTAAACCAGAAATTAATACCTCTCTTGTAAGTATTATTATTGCAGCAATAACTTCATAGTTTTTAATAGTTCCATCCATAACAAGTAATATTAGTGCGGTAGCTACTATAATTTTATCGGCAATGGGGTCTAATAATTCACCAAGTTTTGACTCTTCCTTAAACATTCTTGCTAATAATCCATCTAAGAAGTCAGTAAATGAGGCAATAACAAATAATGCAAATGGAATTACATCTCCATAAAATCCTGGTAAATAAAATGCAAAGACAAATATAGGAACAATTATAATTCTTCCAATAGTTAGATAATTCGGAATTTTCATATATTACTCGTGAAAATAATTATATATCTTTTTTGCAACTTTTTCCTCAACTCCCTCAACTGTTTTTATCTCATCTAAACTTGCTGATTCAACTGCTCTAGCAGAGCCAAAATGATTCAATAGTGCTCTTTTTCTAATGGATCCAATGCCTTCTATTTGATCAAGTAGAGACCTGCTAATTCCTTTTTTCCTTTTTGCTCTATGAGCACTAATAGCAAATCTATGTGCCTCATCTCTAATTCTTTGTAAAAAAAATAAAGTTGGATCATTTTTTGAAAATTTTATTTCTCTTCCATTATGAAAAAAAGTTTCATTTCCACTATTTCTAAGTTTACCTTTGGCAATAGCAATTACTGGAATGTCATTTAAACCTAGTTCATTCATTGTATCTCTTGCAGATGAATATTGACCTTTGCCACCATCTATTAAAACTAAATCAGGCAAACTAAGAAAATTTCCTTTTTCCTGCATGGCTCTTTTGAACCTTCTACTTAACACCTCTTTCATCATACCATAATCATCTTGTTTAAATTTTTCAGTTTTTATATTAAATTTTCTGTATCTTTTTTTTATAAAACCTTCTTCCCCATAAGTTATTAAAGCCCCAACACTATCTGTTCCTTGAATATGACTATTATCATAAACCTCTACTAAACTAATATTATTATCTATCTTAAATTTTTTAGAAACTTCATCTAATAAATCTCTATTATTTTGACTTTCATAAAGTTTTCTATTTAAACTATTTTTTGCATTTCTAATTGCTAAGTTTATTACTTTTAACTTAGATCCTTTTTTTGCTGTGGAAATACTAATTTGTTTTCCCTCTTTTTTAGTTAAAGTTCTTTCTAATAATTTTTTTTCTCTAATTTCATTACTAATTATTATTGATCTAGGTACTGCTTTATTTTCATAGAATTGAGATACAAAAGAATTTAAAATTTCACCTAAACTTTCGTCTGGGTCATGTTTTGGAAAAAAAGCTTGATTACCCCAATTTTGCTTTGATCTATAAAAAAAAACTTGAATGCAAGCTTTACCAGACTCTTTGTAGCCAGCAACTACATCAGCTTCAATTAAATTGGCTTCGCTTATAGTAAGCGAGGATTGAATAATGTTAAGAGATTTGATTTTATCTCTCATAATTGCTGCTTTTTCAAAATCTAATTCATCGCTAGCATCTTCCATTTGTAAAGAAAGAGTTTTTTGAATTTTTCTTGATTTACCTTTGCTTAAAAATTCATCAGCTGCATCGACAAGTTTTGAATAATCTTTTTCGTTTATTTTACCACCACAAGGTCCAGCACATCTCTTGAGATAATAGTTAAAACAAGTTCTATCCCCAGCCTCTACTTGTTTATCAGTACAAGACCTAATCAAAAAAATTCTTTGAAGAGTTTTAATTGCACTATTTACAGCTAAGGAACTTGCGAAGGGACCATAATATTTACCTGGTTTATTTTTTGCCCCCCTATGTCTTTCTATTCTAGGAAATTTGTGTTCGGAAATAAAAATATATGGAAAAGATTTATCATCTTTCAAAAGTATATTAAATTTAGGTTTGTATTTTTTAATTAGATTTGCTTCTAATAAAAGAGCTTCACTCTCATTAGTGGTAGTTGTTATCTCAATTTTTTCAGTTTGAGACAGCATCCTCTCAGTTCTAATAATATGATTTTTTTCTGAAACGTAACTCTTTAATCTATTTGGCAAGTTTTTTGCCTTACCAACATAAAGTATCACATTTTTATCATTTAACATTCTATATACACCAGGAAGTTTGGGTATAAGTGGTAGCTCTTTTTTTATTGCCTCTTTACCTATGTCAGAGCTTATCATGACTTCTTTTTTTTGAGATTTGAATACCAACGGATGAGCAATCTTTCATGATTTCTAATTTCTCAATTTGAAGACTTATTTTATCAATTCTTTTATCTTTGAATAGTTCATCGAATACATCTTCCGCTAATGTTTCAAGAAAATTATAATGTTTATTTTTGACTAATTTTTTTATCAATCCTACAATTTTTGCATAATTTACGATAGATTTAATGTCTTTGTCACTAGAAGGTTTTTTATCCTCATAATTAATCTCCAAATTAAATTTTACTTTTTGAGGAGCTTCTTTTTCAAAATCAAAATAACCAAGTTTTAAATTTAAAATAAGTTCTTTGATAAGCACTTTCTTTTCATAATTGAAAAGACTTTTGATTTTATCAATCTTTACAATTTTTAAATTATTTTTTTTCATATTCTAGATCCTATATATTCTAATATAACTGGATTGTAATATTGAAAACAGGTTGCCTGATCCATACTATGTCCATCTTTAACTTTAAATTTATCTGATTTATGTTTCCCTAATTTAAAACATTTTTTTCCATCTATTGTATAATCTTTAGATATAACAACTCTTTTCATTCCATCAATTTGATCCAACCAATCAGAAGTCAATCCTTCAAAAGGGTCTTTTGGATGTGTAAAAGTCAATAATGGAACTTTTAGATTATTTAATATTTCATCATTATATCGGTACCTTAAATCATATTGTGCAGGTTTTTTTTCTTTAAATTTTGTCAAACCTGCCTCTACTCCTAATTTTGATACTTTATACTTCTTGCTTAGTCTATCAAAGCACGCTTGCATATAAGCTATTCCTCCCCCAGCTTTGTCAGGATATCTTGAAAAGAATAGTAGAGTTGTTAATCCACCACAAGAATGTCCAGTGACAAATATCTGTTTTCTAGGAACACCCAGAGAAACGAGTTTTTCTACTAACTCTAAATTTTGTTCTACTCTTTTGTCTAATTTTGATTTGCCTTCGTATGGTTTTTTTGAAAACCACCATTTTTTTCCCATATCACCGGCTATTTTATGTGCACATAAATTATAAAGCATTATTTTTTTTCCATTAATTTGTTCATCTATTAAAGAAACACGATTTCTAATTTGGTCAATAGATGTACAAAAATTTTGTTTTCCATCAAAATTGCTTTGACCATGGTTATTGATTAAAATTATCTTATTATCTGGATCTTCGATTTTAGATAATTTTGTTATTTTAAATTTCTTTGATAAAAATCCATCTTTCTTAATATTGTGACCATCAGCAAACGATGTTGATATTGTCAGAATAAATATTGATAAAAATAAGTATAAATTTTTCATTCTTTTCCACCCATTATATCTGGAGTTTGCCAATTTAAGTTTTGACCACTATCTATTGCCAATACTTGTCCAGTAATAGATATATTTTTAATGAAAAAGTCTACCGCATTGCATATTTGTTGAACATCTACTTGTCTTTTGAGAGGTGTTGCCATGTATTGTTTTTTAAAATGTTTTTCACTTTGTCTCTTATTTTTAATTGTAGGACCAGGGGCAATTCCATTAACTCTTATTTTTGGTGCTAAGCTCATGGCACTAGTTTTTGTAAGGGTATAAAGTCCAGTCTTACTTATGGTATATGAAAAAAAATAGGGAGTAAGTTTAAAAACTCTTTGATCAATTATATTTATAATATTATTGTTTTTAGTCTTAATATTTTTAGCAAATTCTTTTGATAAAAGCGCAGGTGTTCTTAGATTTGTTCTTAAATGTTTTCCCCAGCTATCTGTATTAAAGTTTTCTAGTTTATCATTTTCAAACAGAGAAGCATTATTTATCAAACAATCAAAATATTTTAATTTAGACTTTGCAAATTTAATAATTTTATCTACATCATTTTCAACACTTAGATCTCCTTTAATCAAATAAACTTTTGTACCATTTGTAGATAATTCTTTTTTGAGTTTTTCAGCCTTTACTTTTGATTTATTAAAATGAATTACGATTTCTACTCCCTGGCCTGAAAGTTTTCTAGCTATGGCAGCACCAATTCTAGTGGCTCCACCAGTAATTATGATTTTATTTGCTTCCATTTTTTTTTACCTTTTTGAGCTCTTGTTCCTGGCATTCCCATAGTTGATCTTCCCTTTGGATATATTTTATTGTTGAGGCTATATTGTTTAACCTTAGGGTTAAGTGTAACCTCCAATTCTGTACTTTCAAGTTTTCTTATTTCATCCCTTATTTTAGCCGCCTCCTCAAATTCTAAATTTGTTGCAGACTCTTTCATTTTTTTGTTTAAAGCTTTTATATGTTTTTTAAGATTGCCCCCTACGTTTGCTCCAGTACCAATTTTAACATAATCTTTTTCATATACACTTTCTAGAACATCGCTTATTTCTTTTTTTACAGTAGTTGCACTGATTTTATTTTTTTTATTATAATCAAGTTGAATATTTCTTCTTCTCTCAGTCTCTTTAATAGCTTTTTTTATACTTTTAGTTTCTTTGTCCGCATACAAAATAACCTTACCATCTAAATTTCTTGCTGCTCTTCCGATGGTTTGAATCAATGAAGTCTCTGATCTTAAAAAACCCTCTTTATCGGCATCTAATATCCCAACTAATGCACATTCTGGTATATCTAAGCCCTCTCTTAATAAATTAATTCCAACCAAAACATCAAAAACACCTAGCCTCAAATCTCTCATAATTTCTATTCTTTCCAAAGTATCGATGTCAGAATGCAAATATCTTACTTTGATACCATTTTCATGTAAGTATTCAGTTAGATCTTCGGCCATTTTTTTTGTCAAAGTAGTAACAAGAACTCTGTAATTTTTTTCAATTGTTTTTAGACATTCATGCATTAGGTCATCAACTTGATTTTTTGCAGGTTTTATTTCAACTGGGGGGTCAATCAATCCAGTTGGTCGAATAACTTGATCAATATATTTACCTTTGGTTTGTTCTAATTCCCATGGACCTGGAGTTGCTGATACAAAAACAGTTTGTGTTCTCATCATATCCCACTCCTCAAATTTTAATGGTCTATTATCCATACATGATGGAAGTCTAAATCCATATTCTGCTAATGTACTTTTCCTAGATCTATCTCCTTTAAACATTCCATTCAGCTGAGGAACTGTAACGTGACACTCATCAACAAATATTAAAGTGTTATCTGGAAAATATTCGAATAGAGTAGGTGGAGGTTCACCAGGTTTTCTACCTGATAAAAATCTTGAATAATTCTCAATTCCTGCACATGACCCTGTAGCTTCAATCATTTCAAGATCGAATTTCGTTCGCTCTTCCAATCTTTGTGCTTCAAGTAATTTATTTTGTTCTTTATGTTTTTTAAGAGTTATCTCTAATTCTTTTTTAATATTTATTACTGCTTGTTCTATTGTAGGTTTTGGAGTTATGTAGTGGCTGTTAGCATAAACTTTAATTAAATTTAATTCTCTTACTTGATCACCAGTTAGTGGATCAAATTCTTCAATTTTTTCAAGTTTATCTCCAAATAAACTAAGTCTCCAGGCTCTGTCCTCTAAATGAGAGGGAAATATTTCTAAATATTCACCTCTCGCTCTAAATGTACCTCTATAAAAATTTTGGTCATTTCTTTTGTATTGAAGTGCAACTAAAGATTTTATTATATGTTCTCTATTATAGTCATAGTTTTTTTGAAGAGTAAGTGTCATTTTACTATAGGCTTCAACGGATCCTAATCCATAGATGCACGATACACTGGCAACTATAAGAACATCATCTCTTTCAAGAAGAGAACGAGTAGCAGAGTGTCTCATTCGATCAATTTGCTCATTAATTGATGCTTCTTTTTCTATATAAGTGTCTGATCTTGGAACATATGCCTCTGGAGTGTAATAATCGTAGTAGGACACAAAATACTCCACAGCATTGTCTGGAAAAAAACCTTTCATCTCGCCGTATAGCTGGGCAGCAAGAGTTTTATTTGGTGCAAGTATCAAAGCTGGTCTGTTTGTTTCCTCAATTACTTTGGCCATAGTAAAAGTTTTACCTGAACCCGTTACTCCTAATAAAACCTGGTTAAATTGGTTTTTTTTAGCACCTTTAACTAAATTTTTAATTGCTTCTGGCTGATCTCCTGCTGGCTTAAAATCAGATTTAATTTTAAATTTTCTGCCACCTTCAAGTTTTCCACTTATTTTTGGATTTTTACTTTGAATATCTGTAATTAAATCTTGATATGTATTTTCCATATATTAAATAAAGTAATAGAATATAAACAATTTTCAATGAGCATAATATCAAACAGTTTAAAAAGAATTAAACCTTCTCCAACAATAGCTGTTACCCAAAAAGCGAGAGAATTAAAAGCTGCCGGAAAAGATGTAATAGCTTTAGGTGCAGGTGAACCCGATTTTGATACACCAGATAATATTAAAAAAGCTGCTGTTAAAGCCATAAGAAAAGGCGATACTAAATACACTCCAGTTGATGGAACTCCTGCAATTAAAAATGCAGTTATAAAAAAGTTTAAAAGAGAAAATAAACTTAATTATACTTCAGACCAGATAACTGTAGGCACAGGCGGTAAACAAGTTTTATACAATGCATTTGTAGCAACATTAAATAAAGGAGATGAAGTTCTAATACCAGCTCCGTTTTGGGTATCTTATCCAGATATGGTTTTACTTGCTGGCGGTAAACCAAAATTTATAAAATGTGGAGAAGAAGATGGATTTAAATTAACTCCTGCCAAATTAAAAAAAGCAATCACAAGAAAAACAAAATGGATAATTTTAAATTCTCCATCTAATCCTACAGGCGCAGCTTATACAAAAAAAGAAATTATTAGTTTAGGAAAAGTTTTACTTAAAAATAAAAATGTTTTTATTTTAAGCGACGATATTTATGAGCATGTAAAATTTGATAATTTTAAATTTTTTACAATTGCACAAATCAAAAAACTTAAAGATAGAACATTAACTATGAATGGTGTAAGTAAAGCTTATGCTATGACCGGATGGAGAATTGGTTATGCCGCTGGACCAAAAAATATAATTGCCGCAATAAGAAAAATTCAATCTCAATCAACATCAAATCCATCATCAATAAGTCAAGCAGCAGCCGTAGAGGCTCTAAATGGGTCACAAAGTTTTATAAAAAAAAGAGCAAAATCTTTTAGCAACAGAAGAAACTTTGTTGTTAATTATTTAAACAGTATCCCAGGAATAACTTGTTTATTACCAAAAGGTGCCTTTTATGTTTTCCCTAGTTGCAAAGGATTGATTGGAAAAAAAACAAAAATTAAAGACGATAGAGATTTTGTTCAAAAGCTCCTTGAAAAACAAAATGTAGCTGTAGTGCAGGGTTCTGCATTTGGTCTAGATGGTTACTTTAGAATATCTTACGCAACTTCAATGCAAAAACTAAAAGTTGCAATGGCAAGGATAAAGCTTTTTTGCGAGAGTTTAGGCTAATTTTAGTCTTACTACTGACTTTGCAGCATCAACAACAGCAGTTTCTGATGGTAAAAATTTCATCTGAAGAATTTCCTCTGCGTATTTCTGATCTGTCTGCATTGTAAGTCCTAAATCTGGAACCATATTTTTTGCACTTGTGTCTATGTAACTAAGAAGTTTAACCATAAAATTTGGTAATTCTTTTTTGGGAAGTTTTTTTGTATGGCTTGGAAGATTTTCAGCCATTATTTTTGATAATTCAAGAATACTTCTTACTTCAGATCCAACAATTAATCTTCTTCCACCAGCTCTTTTATTTGTTAAAGATATAACATGTGCTTTGGCAATATCTTTTACATGGGATATCAGTACTGAAAACTTTGGTGCAGCTGGAAATTTTCCTTGAAGTAATTGTTTTATATATTCCATGGATGTACAGCTTTTTTCGTTTAAAAAATCCCCTAAAACAAAGCCGGGATTGATACAAGTAAGACTATTTTTCAAATCTTTACTTTCCATAAGATCCCATGCAGCTTTTTCAGCTCTTGTTTTAGATACGAAATAATCAGTAGTTTTGTTCCATTCTACATCAGTCCAATCATTTTCACCAAAAGTGTAAGGATTTGTTCTATTTGGTTTTCTAAACATACATACAATAGACGATGTCTTTACAAAGTGTTCAACTCCTGCATTTATCCCTGCATTTAAAACTCTCAAGGTTCCATCTTTTGCAGCTGGAGTAAGTGACTCTCTATCATTCGATACTTTCAATGGAAAAGGAGACGCAACATGAATAATATATTTGCAACCCTTCGCAGCCTCATTCCAACCTTCATCTTTTAGCAAATCTAACTCTACAAACGATAATTTTTCTGTTGAAACATTATTTTCTTCTAATGTTTTTTGAGTTTGTTCAATTGAATTTTTATTCCTCACTGTTCCTAAAACTTCAAAGCCTGAATTTAATAATTCAATTGCTACATGTTTTGCTACAAAACCACTTATTCCAGTTAATAAAACTTTATGGGGCATTTCTTTAAAAATTATTTAGTTTTTTTCTTTTTCTCTAAACCAAATACTGGAGAGTTTCTAAATCTTAAAACAAGTATTGCTATAGCGATTAAAACAATGGCACCTGCTTCATATAATAATACTTCTGGATTAATAGATTTTCCTTGTAAAATTATAAATCTAGAAAGGGCAGTAATTGCAATAAATAATGGGAGAGTTATTTGAATTGACTGACTTTCCCAAAATACTCTTACCATTGCTAAAACTTCTAGGTATAGAAAAAGTAAAAGCAAATCAGCCAAAGTAACTTTTTGAACAACTATCATTTGATATATTTCGATACCAAATGCTATAACTGTAGCAGCAAGTATAATTACCAAAGCTATTAATTGGATTTGTTTTACTATATTTTCCATGGATAACTTATAAATGATCTTAAATTAATTTGAAGCTAAATATTTCTCTGCTTCTAAGGCAGCCATACAGCCCATTCCCGCTGCTGTTACTGCTTGTCTAAAAATTTTATCTTTAACATCGCCAGCAGCATAAACACCCGGAACATTTGTTTCCGTAGAATCACTTTTTGTAATTAGATAACCTGTATTATCCATTTCTAATTGATCTTTAAATAGCGAAGTAGCAGGGTCATGACCAATAGCTATAAATAAACCGTCAAGTTTTAACTCTGACATTTCTTTAGTTTTAATATTTTTGATTTTCAATCCTTTGACATTTTTTGGTTCCTCATCGCCTATTACTTCTTCAACAACCGAGTCCCAGATAATTTCAATTTTTTTGTTTTCCATTAATTTTTTTTGCAAAAGTTTTTCTGCTCTTAGTTCATTTCTTCTGTGAATTAACTTTACTTTTGACGCAAATTTTGTAAGAAACATTGCCTCTTCAACTGCTGCATTACCACCTCCAACTACTGCAACTGTTTTATCTTTAAAAAAGAAACCATCACATGTTGCACATGCCGAAACTCCAAATCCTTTAAATTTTTCTTCTGATTCAATATTTAACCATCTTGCTTGTGCACCTGTTGAAATTATAATTGAGTCTGCAGTATATTTTTGTCCACCATCTCCGATTGCTTCAAAAGGTTTAGATTTTAGATTTACAGATTGAATATGATCTTCAACTAAATCCGTTCCTACTGCTTTTGCTTGCTCTCTCATTTGTTCCATTAACCATGGTCCTTGTATAACATCAGCAAAACCTGGATAGTTCTCAACATCAGTTGTAATTGTTAGTTGACCACCTGGCTGCATACCTGCAACCAACATTGGTTTTAGCATAGCTCTTGCGGCATAAACTGCAGCAGTGTAGCCCGCTGGGCCTGATCCAATAATTAACACTTTTGTATGTTTAGTTGGTTTTTCACTCATAGAGGTCTATATAGTTAATAATGAGCAAATTAAAAGGTATTTTATTGACCGAGGGTATGCACGGAATGCTGAGCCAGGTTGAAGGCTTAGCTAAAGCTTTAGATATAGAATTTACTCACCACAAGGTTGAACTAAATAATTTGTGGAAGTTAATTCCATCAAAATTTACGCCAATTTCTCAAAGTGTTTATAAAAAAATAAATCACTCAGATTACGATTTAATAATATCTTGTGGCCGAAAAAGTATAATTCCATCTATCCATTTAAAAAGTATTTCAAACAAAAAAGTTTTAAATATCCATATTCAAGATCCAAAAATAAATTTAAATTACTTTGATTTTATAGTAGCCCCAGAACATGATGGCATTAACGGATCAAATGTCATTACTACTAAAGGTGCTCTCCATTATCTTACAGAAAGTGAAATAGTTGAGAATAAGAATTATTTAAACTCTTTTATAAAAAAAGATGACAGAAAAATCTGGTGCCTTATAATGGGCGGGCCCACAAAATACTATGATTATTCAACAAAAAATATGAAACATATTTTTTCAATATTTTACAAACTTTTGAAAAAACATGAATTTCAACTTGTTGTGATACCATCGATGAGAACTCCACTAAATACTATTCACTATGCTAAAGAATTTTTTGGCGAAAATCATACCATCGTAATGAACGTTGACAAAAAAGCTTACTTATCAGCCCTAGCTATTTCTGAAAATATTGTTGTTACATGTGACTCTAGCTCAATGATTTCAGAAGCAGCTTTAACTGGAAAACCTGTTTATATTGCAAATATTTTGCCTAGAAAAAATGATATAAGATTCCAAAGATTTAGAAATTTATTTAGAGAATTAAATATCACTAGAAACCTAGGGGAAGATATGGAAACTTGGACCTATCAAAAACTTGATGAAGCAAATAGAGTAGCAAAAATTATAAACGAGAGATTAAATAGCTAATGTCCTATTTAAACTCCATTCTTAATGACTCAAAAAAATTTGAAAGTCCTTTCGTACATTGGGAATTAAACAAGCCTCTTACAGATGAACAAATAAATGAAATAGTTTTAGCTGATATCACCGATCCTGCAAAACATAATCTCAATTATGATGGTACTAGAGCTATAGATGGAGGAGAAGGAAAATTTAGGGAAGGTATTTCAGATGGTGGGAGGGCCTTAAAATTTAGATGTTTTATAACCAAGGAAAATTCTAATGAATTCCCAGGACTTACTAATCTAATTAAAGAACTTCAAAATAAAAAAACATATCAAAAAATATCTGAATTAATTAATAAAGACCTATCAAATTCCTATGTAAGAGTTGAAGTGATTTGTGATCGAGAAGGTTTCTGGTTAAAACCACATTGCGATATCAAAGAGAAACTTATGTCGTGTTTATTATTTGTTAATAAACATAATGAAAGTGAGGATTTAGGAACCGATTTTTATGACAGCGACTTGAAGCTAATAAAAACATTGCCTTATAAAGATAATTATGGATATTTTTTTTCTAGTGGGCCCGATACTTGGCATGGAATGGAAAAAAAAGAAATAATTAAGGAGAGAAGATGCTTACAAGTAAATTATGTTACTTTTAAAACTGATTGGAAGGTAGAAAATTAGTCTTCCCAATCGAATCTAGGAAAAGTATCAAAAACTTTAAAAATTCCCTCAGACCAAGTATTACAAACTTTCGAATAATCCTCATCATTTATACTTAGACATTTTAAAGAGGCTAATTTATTTTCATCTTTCTTATAAATTGCAAAATCTATTGGTGGTCCAACAGTTAAATCACTTTTCAAAGTTGAGTCCATTGAAATCAATGCACATCTTGAAGCATCACCAATTGATACATCTGGTTTAATAACTCTATCAAGAATTGGTTTTCCATATTTAACTTCACCAATAACAAGATAAGGTTTACTATCTGCAGGCCTAATGTAATTTCCTTGAGGATAAATAAGATACAGTTCTGTTTTTTGGCCTTTTATTTGTCCACCAATAATAAAAGTTGAACCTAATAGTACATTATCAGTGTTAATTCCTTGAGGAGAAGAATGCTCAATATTTAAAGATCCAACATATGAAGCTACTTGCTCAAAATCTCTACATGTATTTAAATTCATTATACCAGACTCACTTTTTAAATCTTTTTCGATTGATTTATAAACTGCCTGTGATGTTCCTAAATTTCCAGATGTAACAATTACTATTGTCCTATCCCCAACATCATGCGTAAACATTTTAGAATATATGTTCACGTTATCTAAACCAGCATTAGTCCTTGAGTCAGATGCAAATACCAATCCTTCATTTGTTTTAATTCCTATACAATATGTCATACGTAATTCTTATTTAAAAAAGCCACATTTTTCAAACATTTTACGACATAGCTGTTATTTGCTTTTAGCAATTGTTTTGTAAAATAATTTATTAAAAAATGTCAGAATGGTCACTCCATTCTGGAAAAACTATGATGCTAAGTCCGCATATGACGGGTATTTGACAGAAGATAACAAACTTAGAAAGCATGCTAGAATAATGTCAGGCATTCTAGAAAGGCACGGAAAAAAAAAATTACAGGAAATTGAAAAAAATTGTCAAAGCACAATTAGTGCAAGAGGTATAAATTTTAGAGTTTATGCCGCAAATAATAGAGCAGAGGAAAAAAAGTGGCCTTTAGATATTATCCCTAGAATTATACCTAAGTCTCAATGGAATAAAATATCAAGAGGATTAACCCAAAGGGTAAAAGCGCTAAACTTATTTATTGATGATGTTTATAACAAGAAAAAGATTTTTAAGGATAAAGTTATACCTAAAGATTTGATATTTAATTCACCATACTATTTGAAAGAATGTGAAGGTTTTTCTCCAAAGTATAAAGCTTGGGCAAACATTTCAGGCATAGATTTAATAAGAAATTATAATGGAGAGTATTTAGTCCTTGAAGACAATCTACGTGTACCATCTGGTGTTTCATATATGTTAGAAAATAGAATGGTTATGAGGGATGTATTCCCAGAATTATTTACAAGGTATAAAGTTTCATCAGTTCATCAATATTCTAATAAACTTTACCAAAGTATGGTTGAGTGTATTCCAAAAAAAACAGATAATCCTCATATGGTTGTTTTGACACCAGGTATTTATAACTCTGCTTATTTTGAACACTCGTTCTTGGCTGAACAAATGGGAATAGCTCTTGTAGAGGGTAAAGATCTGTTTGTTGAAAATGATAATGTTTATATGAAAACTGTTAAAGGTAAATTAAAAGTTGATTGTATATATCGAAGATTAGATGACACATTTCTTGATCCAAAAGTGTTTAACAAAAGTTCTCTTATTGGAGTACCAGGATTATTTAAGTGCTGGAAAAAAGGTAATGTTGGAATAATTAATGCAATTGGAACTGGTGTAGCAGATGATAAAGCTGTTTACGCTTATGTAAACAAAATGATTGTTTACTATTTAGGAGAACAGCCAAAATTGAATCAAGTAGAAACATTTTTATGTGAAAATAAAGTTCACAGACAGCATGTGATTGAAAATATATCTAAGTTAGTTGTCAAACCTGCAAATGCCTCTGGAGGATATGGTATAATGATAGGTCCTAAAGCTCCGAAAAAAGAGAGAGAAGAAATGATAAAAAAAATTAAACAAAATCCAAGAGAATTTGTAGCGCAACCTTTGGAGATATTATCAACAATTCCAACAATCTCTGAAAATGGAATAGAGCCTAGGCATTTAGATTTAAGGCCGTTTATATTAAATGGTAAGTCTACTTATGTTACAATGGGAGGACTGACCAGAGTTGCCTTAAGGAAAGGAAGCACTATTGTAAATAGTTCACAAGGTGGCGGCTCAAAAGATACAATGGTTGTTGAAACCTAGTTTTCTTGAAGGGATTTTACCTTTAATTTTTTTGTCTTTAATGAGTTTATTGCCTCTAAAAAAGAATATGCTGTTGACATATTGGTACAATAAGGAATTTTGTTTGCCAAAGTTCCTCTTCTTAAAGCTAAAGCATCATTAATTCTACTTTCACTATTTCCACCACCTGTATTTATAACTAGGGCAATTTTTTTTGAATTTAAAACATCAACTATATGAGGTTTGCCACTACTTACTTTATTGATTTTTCTACATTTCATTCCATTCTTTATTAAGATCTCTGCTGTTCCTTTAGTAGCTGATAAGGTAAATCCAATTTTTACAAGTCTTTGAGCAACTCCAATAATCTCTTGTTTGTGGGAGTCTTTAACTGATAAAAAAGCCAAACCTTTAGTAGGTAATGAGTTTGCAGCAGCAATTTGACTTTTAGCAATTGCCATTCCAAAATCGTCATCAAATCCCATCACTTCACCTGTTGATTTCATCTCTGGTCCAAGTAATAAATCACTGTCTGGAAATTTGTTAAATGGAAATACAGCCTCTTTGACAGCAAATTTTTTATTCGTTTTATATTTTAATTTATATTTTGAAAGTTTTTCACCTGCCATTATTCTTGATGCAATTTTTGCTAATGGTATCCCATTAGCTTTCGATACAAATGGAACTGTCCTACTGGCTCTTGGATTTACTTCAATGACAAATATTTCATCTTTTTTAATTGCAAATTGAATATTTAAAAGTCCTTTAACTTTTAATGCTAAAGCTAATTTTCTTGTTTGAATTTTAATTTCTTTTAAAAGATTATCTTTGATAGAAACTGGAGGTAAACAACAAGCAGAGTCTCCAGAATGTACTCCCGCTTCTTCAATGTGCTGCATTATTCCAGCAACATAAACATCTTTACCATCAGATATAGCATCTACATCAACTTCCATTGCGTGATCTATAAATTTATCGATTAAAATAGGGTTTTGTTCTGAAGCTTTAAAAGCCTCATTAATAAACTTTTTAAGTTGGCTTTTATCATGAACAATTTCCATTGCTCTTCCACCTAAAACATATGAAGGTCTAACAACAACAGGCAGTCCGATTTTTTCACTTATTTTAATTGCTTGATCAAATTTGTTAGCAATTCCACTTTCTGCTTGTTTTAAATTTAATTTAATTAATAGATCTCTAAATCTGTCTCTGTCCTCTGCAAGATCAATGGAAGTATATTGAGTACCAAGTATAGGTAATTTATTCTCATGTAAGAATTTTGCTAATTTAATTGGAGTTTGGCCTCCAAATTGAGCAATAATCCCTATAAGATTTCCTTTTGATTTTTCTTTTAGAATAATATTTTGAACATATTCCTCAATAAGAGGTTCAAAGTAAAGTCTGTCACTTGTATCATAGTCTGTTGAAACTGTTTCAGGGTTACAATTAACCATAATAGTTTCAAATCCAGCTTCTTTTAGAGAAAAGCTTGCCTGACAACAACAATAATCAAACTCTATACCTTGTCCAATTCTGTTTGGACCTCCTCCAAGTATAATTATTTTTTTCTTATTGCTAGGATTTGATTCACACTCTGTATTTAATGAAAAGTTTCTTTGGTATGTAGAATACATATATGGAGTAAAGGATTTAAATTCTGCTGCACAAGTATCTACGTTTTTAAATACAGGTAAAACTTTTAGGGCAACCCTTTTAGATCTGACAAGTTGTTCTTTGATTCTTGTGATTTTTGATAACTTTTTATCTGAAAAACCAATAGATTTTATTCTATTAAATTCATTATATGTTTTAGGCAAACCCTTCTTTTTTATATTTTTTTCTTCGTCTACTAAATCCTTAATTTGATTTAAGAACCAAGGATCAACATTTGATAATTTATATATTTTATCTAAAGAAATATTCTTTCTAAAAGCTTCAGCAATTAATAATAGTCTATTTGGAATATTAATTTTTAAGTTTTTTATAATATCTTTTTTTGAATAATTAAAAAAATTATCTAATCCTGAAAATCCAGTTTCTAAAGATACCAAAGCTTTTTGAAAAGATTCTTTGAAGTTTCTCCCAATTGCCATTGCTTCACCCACAGACCTCATTGACGTTCCTAGTACTGCTTTAGTGTCAGAAAACTTTTCAAATGTAAATCTAGGTATTTTTGTAACAACATAATCAATTGTTGGTTCAAATGAAGCTGGAGTTACTTTTGTTATTTCATTTTTTAATTCATCTAAAGTGTATCCCACCGCAAGTTTGGCTGCTACTTTAGCAATTGGGAAACCTGTTGCTTTCGATGCAAGAGCAGAAGATCTTGATACTCTTGGATTCATTTCTATTATAACCATTCTTCCATTTTTCGGATTTATCGCAAACTGAACATTTGATCCCCCCGTTTCAACTCCAATTTTTCTTAAGCAAGCAATTGATGCATTTCTCATGACCTGATATTCTTTATCAGTTAAGGTTAATGCTGGAGCAACTGTGATAGAGTCCCCAGTATGGATTCCCATTGGATCTACATTCTCTATTGAACAAATTATTATACAGTTATCATTTTTGTCTCTTACAACCTCCATTTCAAATTCTTTCCAGCCTTCCAAAGACTCTTCAATTAAAACCTGATTTTGAGGGGACTCATTCATCCCAGTTTTGACAAGTTTAAAGAAATCCTTTTTGTTTTTAGCGATACCTCCTCCCAAACCACCCAAAGTAAAAGATGGTCTAATTATTGCTGGTAATCCTATCTCCTTCAAACATTTAGCTGCATCTTTAAAGTGATTTATAATTCTTGATTTTGGCAGATCTAAACCAATGTCAGACATATTTTTTCTAAATTTTTTACGATCTTCAGCATTTTCAATTGCCTTGGACTTTGCACCTATCAATTCGATTTTATATTTTTTAAGTAGTCCAGCTTTCTCAGCACTTATTGCTAAATTTAATGCGGTCTGTCCCCCCATTGTTGGTAAAATTGTGTCAGGTTTTTCTTTTTTAATGACTTCTTCTAAAACAGGAATTGTGATGGGTTCAATATAGGTTTTATCAGCAACGCCAGGATCAGTCATGATAGTTGCAGGATTTGAATTTATTAAAACTACCTCAAAACCTTCATCTTTAAGAGCCTTACAAGCTTGAGTACCTGAATAGTCAAATTCACATGCTTGTCCAATTATTATTGGGCCTGCTCCAATAACTAATATTTTTTTAATATCTTTTCTTTTTGGCATGTTTTTTTACATCTTGAATAAAGTTTTTGAATAAGTATTTACTATCTTGAGGTCCAGGATTTGCTTCTGGATGATACTGAACAGAAAAGACAGGTTTGTTTTTCAATTTAATTCCCTCAATAGTATCGTCAAAGAGTGACTTATGAGTAATTTGAATATTTTTAGATAAGCTTTTTTCTATAACAACAAATCCATGATTTTGACTTGTAATCTCAACTGAATTATTCATAAAATTTTTGACTGGATGATTGGCACCTCTATGACCTATTTTCATTTTTTTTGTTTTTGCATTTAAAGCCAAAGCTAAAATTTGATGGCCGAGGCAAATTCCAAATATTGGATAATTTAATTTAATTAACTTTTGAACCGTATCAACTGCATATTTTCCAGTGGCTGCCGGATCCCCTGGTCCATTTGATAAAAAAATACCATCAGGTTTTAATTTTACAATTTCATCAGCAGTTAATTTACAAGAAACTACCTTTACATCACAGTTATAATCTGAGAAATATCTTAAAATATTTTTTTTAATCCCATAATCAACTGCGATAATTTTAAACTTCTTTATTGAATTCTTTTTATATCCAACATTCTTCTTCCACGTTTTAAACCCTTTCCATGTATAAGTTTTTTTTGTTGATACTTCTTTAGCAAGATCTAATCCATTTAAGCCAGGCCATTTAACTGACATATTAGTAAGTTTTTTTATGTTAAATTTACCTTTTTTATTATTTGTAATAGTACCTTTTGGAGCACCCTTATCCCTAATAAAGTTTGTTAAGCTTCTAGTATCTAATCCAGTTAATCCAACAATTTGATTTTTTTTAAGCCATTCATCTAATGTCCGTAATGCTCTATAATTTGATGGAGAAGTAATTTCGGAATTAAATATTACACCTTTCGTCCAAATTTTGTCAGACTCTAAATCCTCATTATTGGTTCCAACGTTTCCAATATGAGGAAATGTAAAGTTTATAATTTGTCCAGCATAAGATGGGTCTGATATAATTTCCTGATATCCAGTTAAAGATGTATTAAAACAAACCTCTCCAGTTGAAGTTCCTTGATATCCAAGGCCAATACCTTTAAAAACTAGCTTGTTATCTAGAACTAAAATACCTGTAGGAAATTGATGACTAATTGCAATTTTATTTTTTTGTTTTTTGATCAATTACAACTCATGAGTTAAAGGTCTATACAATAAAACCTTTTTTTGCGC
>CABYVH010000016.1 GCA_902522365.1 uncultured Pelagibacteraceae bacterium | reverse complement strand
TTTTTCCTGCAAAAGCGATTAGGCATCCAGGTTCTGCCAGATGAATATCCCCTAACATTGCAAAAGATGCAGTTATTCCGCCTGCTGTAGGATCAGTAAAGCATACAATATAAGGCAAATTATTATTTTTAAGTTCATTTATAGCAAGTGTTGTTCTAGTCATGTTTGCTAAAGCGATAGTTGACTCAAACATCCTTTGTCCACCACCACATGGAAAGAACAAGTAAGGTGTTTGGTTGTCTATTGCGTGTTGTACTCCATAAATTATTGCCTCTCCCTCAGCAGCTCCAACTGAACCTCCAATAAAATCAAAGTTTATTGCACCTGCTGTTACTTCAATTCCATTTATTTTTCCTTTTGCAATCATAACTGCACAATTTTGGTTTGTCTTCTTCCTCGCAATCTTAAGTCTATCTTTGTAAGATTTAGTATCAACCCAATTTAATGGATCTTCTGTAGGTATTGGCGACTCTAAAATTTGATAAGCATTTTTACCGAATACTATATCAAACCTTTGTCGACAACTAATTCTATGATGCTTTCCGCATAGATTACAAACCCATAAATTATTTTCTAAATCTTTCTTTAATATTGGACCCTTACAACAACTTGTCCAATCTGAATTTGCTATATCTTCTTTTGAGGGTCTTTTTCTAAGGACCTTCTTTATCTTTTCTCCAAAATTTATAGCTTTTGTTAACCAATTCATGATATTTTTTTTCTTAGTTTATTAACTATCTTACTTACATTTATGACAGGATTTTGTCTATTGCTTAAACTTCTAGTAATTTCTTTACAAATTTGACTACCAACAACAAGTCCATCTGTATTTTTAAAATTTGATATAGTTTTTTCAGTTATCCCAAAACCAATAACACAATTTTTTTTAGGACTTATTTTTTTTATTTTATTATAATTAGCTAATATTTTTTTTGGAGAAACTTTTAGCTTTCCTCCTGTAGTAGACAACATACTTATGTAGTAAATCATATCATGAGAGTCTTTTGTAATTCTTTTAAGTCTTTTATTCGATGTTGTGGGAGATAATAATTGGATAAAATTAATTGAATTTTTTTTACATTTCTTTGAAAAAATTTTGTTTTCTGGCCATGGTAAATCAACTACTATTAAACCATTAACACCTGATTTTTTACATTTTTTTAAAAAATTATTTTCACCATATTGGAAAATCATATTGTAGTAACCCATAAATATTACTGGTTTTGAATTTTTACTTTTTTTAAAATCTCTTACAATTTTAAAAATATCATTCATCTTAATACCATTTTTAATCGCTCTATAAGCACTAGTTTGAATTTGGCCTCCATCTGCTACTGGAGTATTATGAGGTACACCAACTTCTAAAATATCAGCATAATTTGAAATCGCTTTTAAGATCTCTAAAGATTGCTTCTTTGAGCTATCACCAGCCACAGTATAAGTAAGTAACGCTGGTCTTTTCTCTTCTTTCGCTTTTTTAAATGCAAGGCTAATTGGATTTAACATACTTCTTTCCCAACTTTTTTTCTAAAATTCCACGGTCTTTGTATGCATCTCCGCAACTATTAATTATTACAACTGTATCCTTGCTCAATTTTTTTGCTTCCTTAATTGCAATCGAGAATGCGTGACTTGGCTCAAGAGAGGGTCTTAAATTTTCATATTTTGTAACTATTTGGTATGCTTTTAAAGCCTCTTCATCACTAGCTGCTGTATACCTTGCGCGCTTTGTATCTTTTAAGAAGCAATGAAGTGGTGAAATTCCAGGATAATCAAGACCTGCAGATATTGATTCAGTTTCCTCAATCTGACCATCGCTATTTTGATTTACATATTGAGCTGCACCATGAAGTATGCCAATTTTTGAACCATAAGTTAAGGGTGCCGCATGTCTTTTACTTTTAGCTGGTCCACCTGCTTCAACCCCAATAAACTCAACTTGCTTTTTATCATAATCCATAAATTCATTCCAAAAACCAAAACTTGAGGAGCCACCTCCTACACAATTATATAGCTTAAGTTTTTTTGGAATTTCACCAAATTCATTTATTAATTGTACTTTAAGTTCTCTAGAGATTTGACTGGTACTCCATCCGCATATTCGAACAAAAATTGCAGGTCCCACCGTACTACCCACGCACATTGCAGTTGTATCACAATTTGCGACCCAAAATCTAAAACATTCTGAAACAGCATCCACAAGTGTTTGACTTCCTGAGTATACAGGAATTACGTCTGCACCATTTTTTTTCATTGCTTTAACATTTGGTTGTTGTCTTTTAATATCTTTTGCACCCATAAATATTTTACATTTCAAACCAAATTTCTTAGCTGCCATACTTAACATCTTACCAGCGTACCCGGCGCCGGTGTCGCCAATTATTACTTTCTTTCCAGACCTTTTAGCCATTAAACAATGCACAGTTGCATTATATATTTTGTGAGCTCCACCGTTAGCATCAGAAACAACCTTTGACCAAATCTGTGCTCCACCGACATGTTTTGTTAAATTATTTAACTTAATAAACCTTGTAGGTGTTCCAATCCAATTTTTGAAATATTTATCTCTTTCTCTTATAAAGTTTTTGTTAATTTTTAATTTATTAAATTGTATTTCTAGATCTTCTATAGGTTTCTTAAGCGTTTCAGGCACAAAATTTCCTCCAAATTTTCCACCCCAAAAACCAAGTCTATCTCCTTGATCAATAACTGGAATTCCTTTTTTAAGCTTCATTTTTAATTGCAAAATTTAATAGTCTATTAATTTTTTTTAAATCCTTTTTACCTTCTTCATTTTCTAAAGCACCACTTAGATCAATATAGTAATCTTTATTTTTAAAGTATTGAATATCTTCTATTTTTATATTTCCAGCAATCATTTTATTAACTGAATTAGGTATTGAATTTAATAATTTATGTTCAAATCCAATTGACTTCTCGTAACCCTTTCCATCAAAAAGAATTAAATCTGCAATTTCATGGTAATCTTTATATATTTCAACATCTTTATGAGTGTCAATTGTTAAAGCGGTAATAATTTTAATATTGTATTTTTCCTTTATTTTTTTTGTCCTTTCAGGATTTACATCATAAAGTTGATAAAAATCAAAATTTAGTTTCTTAATTTTTTCTAAAATCTTATCATCAGGATTAACAAGAACAGATACAAAATTTATTCCATTCTTTTTTATATTAATTAATTTCTTTAATTTATCATATTCAACATATCTACTACTTTTTTTATAATTACAAATGAAACCAATAAATTTTGGTGGATATCGATGTTTTAAAATATATTTTAAAGTTTCAAGATCAGAGATCCCACAAATTTTCAAACCTTTAATCATTAACTTAAATGATTAATTAAATTTTTAAGATTATTTTTAACATTTCCTTTGGTAATTGGTCTTCCAATTACTAACCAGTCACTTCCATTTTTATATGCTTGTAAAGGTGTTAAGGTTCTTCTTTGGTCATCTTTTTTAGAATTAAATCTTATTCCTGGAGTTATTATTTCTTTGTTAAATACTTTTTTAACAATATTGACTTCTCTAGGACTACACACTATTCCATCTAACTTTGCTTTAGATGCTAATTTAGCTTGGTCTAAAACAATTTTTTTAATGTCTTTATTATATCCTATTTCTTTTAATGATACATTATTATGAGAAGTTAGAATAGTTACCCCTATCAATTTAGTTTTACCAGATACTCTTTTAGCAGCTTTTAATGCATTTAGGCCAGAACTTATATGAATTGTTAAATAATTTAACTTTAAATCACTAACTGCTTTTATTGCTGATGCACAAGTATTTGGTATATCGGCTAATTTATAGTCCCCAAAAGTAATTTTATTTCTTAGCTTGGATACAAAATTTCTACCACTTTTTGAATTTAAAAACTCTAGACCGAATTTGTAGCCGATTTTTAATTTTGAATTTTCAGTTTTCTTTATAATTTCTTTTACTTTTTTTATATTTTTACTATCACAGGCTATGAATATTTTATTTTTCATTAATCTTCTTGAACCATTGTTTAGAAATTTTAAATAAAATTGCCTTTTTTTCAGGAGTATTTACTTTTTCATTCGTTTTAGGATTTCTAGATATTCTAGCTTTCTGAATTCTTGGCTCTAAAGAAAATACTTCTCGCAGTTCTACCCTCTCATTTCTTTTTATAGCCTCCTGCATTTCATAGAGTATGATATTTACCAATTTTACCAAATCTTTTTTTAAAAAATTAGGATAATTAGTAGCTAATTCTTTTATTAAATCTGATTTTACTACTGACAATGTTTATTCAGAATCCTTATTATTTTTTTTGTCATCTAGTTGTTCTGAAAGAGATGAGAAGGGTAGGTTCTTTCCACTTAATGGACTAGAATGTTCTTTTATAGCTTTTGCATTCATAATTTCTTCAAGTAATTTAATACTTAAGTTAACCTTTCGTTTTTCAAAATTTAATTCTGAAATTGCAGCGTCTATTCTTTCACCACCTACAAAACGTGAAGGCCTTGCATCTGATGCACTCATAGCTATTTGTGACTTTTTGATAATAATTTCAATTTCACAACCTTCTGGTTTCACAATTAATCCCTTATTATCAGATGAAATTACCTTCACAGTAATTGCATCATTTATTTTTTTGTTATTAAACCAATCGAATGGATCTTTCTCTAATTGTTTAAGACCAACTCTAACTTTTTGTTCAGTTTTTTTAATTTCTAAAATTTTGACTTTAAGTTTGTCACCTTTTTTGTACTTTTGAAGTTCTTCCTCAGGTTTACCAGTATACGATAAGTCGTTTGAATGTAAAAAACCATCAATTTCTAAATCTGATAATTTTACATAAAGTGCATATTCATTTGTATTACTCACTACTCCTTCAATATCTGATCCAACTGGAAAATTACTTTCAAGTTTCGAATATGGGTTTTCTTGAGTCAACCTGTGTGAGATTGCAACTCTTCTTTTCTCTTTATCTATTTCTGTTATCACGCAATCTATCTGATCTCCCACATTAAACATCTTTTTTGGAGAAATATTTTTTTTCGTCCAGCTTATCTCGCTGCTATGAAGAAGAGTGCTTAGACCTGGTTCTAATTCACAAAAACATCCGTAGTCAGTTATTTTTACGACTTTGACTTTGTATTTTTCTCCTATTTGATAATTTGATATGTGTTCAAATGGATCGGGTGATAGTTGTTTAATGGAACACCCAACCTGCAGTTTTTCCATATCTATTGATATTACTTTTAAATCATGTTTTTCACCAATATTAAAAATTTCATCAGGATGATTTACTCTGCTGTAACTTATCTCTTGAAGATGACAAAGAGTATCTAAAGTACCCTCTGCTGTAGTCACCTCGAAGAAACATCCAAATGATGAATATCCTTTTACTATTGCATCTTTAATAATATCTCCTACTTTAAATTTCTCTATAATCTTAACTTTATCCTCTTTTTTATTTGAATTAACAACTTGTCTTCTTGATACAACGCTATTTCCTCTCACCATATCTAATTTTATTAGTGCAAATTTTTGTTCTACCCCAATTAAATGATCAATATTTTTTATTGGCTTATCTGAAATTTGTGAACCTGGACAAAACATGAGAGATCCAGTCTCTATGTGCTCAACAATTACACCACCTTTAGTTTTTTGAGTTATTTTTCCATTAATTAATTCGTTTTTTTCATAACATTTTACTAATTCATTCCAGCCCTTAATTTTTTGAGCTTTTTGAGCTGAAACTACAACATCGCCGTTTTTATCTTCAATTTTTTCTAGCAAAACGGAGATTGTTGAACCTTCCTTTATTTTTTCAGCCATCCCAATCATCTTTATCTCGTTTATATCAACGACTGGTTCACTCTTTAAACCTGGAATAAAGAGGAAAACATATTTATTTGTTATCTTTGCAACTTTACCCTCAATTATCTTACCTTCTTCAATTTTATCCTTTGATAACTGGCTGTTTAATAATTCTACAAAATGTTGACTAGCAGGTGATGATTGATCTTTATTATAAATTTCCATTAATTATTTAATTTCTTGTCAATTATTGCTTTTAACTTTTTAAAGCAAGCTTTCTTACTTAATTTAGTTGTATTAATCAAGATAGAATCTTTTGTTTTTTTAAGAGGTCCGTATTTTCTCTCTTTGTCTGATTTGTCCCTATTTCTAAGGCTTTTAAGTACCTCTTCATAAGTAATTTTTTTGTTTAAAGATTGATACTCTTTAAATCTCCTCCTGGCTCTAGTCTTAATGTTAGCAGTAATATAAAATTTAAACATAGCATCTTTCATTTGTACAGTGGTTATATCTCTTCCATCAAGCACTGATCCTCTAAATTTTTTAGGAGGATCATAAGCACATTTTTGCTGATAATAATGAACTATTCTTCTTATTCTTTTATCTCTAGCTATTTTTGATGCTGATAAAGCAACCTCGTTTGTTAACAAGGATTTATTATTTAGGTAGTTTAATTTTAATTTGATTATTTTTTTTTCTATAAAAGGATATGAAAATTTATTTGGATTGTCTATTTTAAGTTTACCAAGGTATCGATAAATTTTTCCAGTATCTAAATGAAATAAATTATAATGCTTAGATATTAATTTGGCTTGTGTTCCTGCACCAGCAGCTGCTGGAGAATCTATTGCAATAGTGATTAAATTTTCATATTTCATTAATTAATTTTTGCTCCAATCGATTTAAGAATATTTAAAAAATTTGGAAAAGAGGTCCTGATAGAATCTTTGTCATTTATTTTCCACTCTCCACCTAAAGTTAATGCTGTAATGCACGAAAGAAAAAAAACTCTATGATCTTTTAGAAAATTCTTTATTTCAAAACTTTGAGAAAGTATTAAATTTGGATTTCCATAAATCTTAATATTATCTTTATCTCTTTCAACTTTTATACCAATTAACCTTAAAAACTTTATACCTAAATCTAATCTTCTTGACTCTTTCTTATTCATCTCCCCAAGTTCCTTAAATCTTGAAATTCCATTTGCTTTTGCTGCTACTAAAAAAATAATTAAGAATTCATCAATAGCTGAACTATTTAATTCAGCAGGGCAATTTACTGCATTTAAAACATTTTTACTTTTAATATAAATATTTGCTATACGCTCTCCATTATATAATCTTCTTTTTTTTAACCTAATTTTTGCTCCCATCTTATTTAAAATAGTTACTATACCGATCCTACTTGGATTTATATTTACATTATTTATAATTAGTGATGATTTTTTTGACAAAAGAGTTAATACCATAAAAAAAGATGCAGAACTAATATCGCCTGGAACATCATAATCAAAAGCTTTAAATTGTTTTAGCCCCTCAATTGATATTTTTTCAAATTTTTTTTTATTTTCAACCTTAATTGGATACTTTAAAAACTTTAACATTAACTCCGTATGATTTCTCGATTTTTTCGAATTAATCACAGTAATACCTGGTGTATTTAGTGCAGAAAATATTAAACAAGATTTAACCTGTGCACTGCCTATTTTTTCGAAATATTTAATTGGTCTCAAAAAGTCTGTGCCTAATATTTTAATTGGCATCAAATTATTTTTATTTTTAATATTTACACCAAAAAGTCTTAATGGCTTAATAACTCTTGAAAAATCTCTTTTAGATAAACTTTTGTCTCCTATAATTTTTACTTCTTTTTTTGATTTCACTAGCAATCCTAGAATAAGTCTTGCTAACGTTCCAGAATTTCCTGCATTTATTGTAGTATTTTTTTTAAAACAAAATCCATTTAAACCATACCCATATATTTTATAAGTATTTTTAATTTTTTCATAATTTATTCCAAGTTTCTTTATGGCTTTTAATGTATTTATTACATCCTCTGACTCTAATAAGTTCGAAATTTTAGATGTGCCTATTGCTTGAGATGCAATAAGAATTGATCTTATTGAAATACTTTTATCTGAGCTTACTTTAATTACTTTATTAAATTTTCTTATCCTATTTTTAATTATAACATGGTTAGCCATAGATGAACTAATTTATTTTAAATTCATCTCCAAAATATGCTGATCTTGCGCTATTATCTTTTATTATTTCGTTTGGACTTCCAGAAGCAATAATTTTACCATTAGATAATACAATTGCTCTATCAACGCAACTCAACAAATCCCTAGCCTGGTGATCACAAACTACTACAGTAATTTTCTCAAGAGATTGTAAATTAATTATTATTTCTTGAAGCATTTTAATTGTCAGTATATCTAATGCTGCAAATGGTTCGTCTAAAAGAAGAATACTTGGATCGTTAATTAAAGACATCGCTATAACTAATTTTTTTTTTTGACCACCTGATAAATGTTTTGATTTTATTTTAATTAATGGCTCAAATTCAAATTGAGATATCAATTTTTCGATTTTATTTTTTCTTAAATCTTTACTTTTAATGTGTATTTCAGCTACAAGTTTTAAGTTATCTAACAAATTTAAGTCTTGAATAAATCCACCATACTGAGGGACATAACCTAAATTAAATTTTTTTGCTCTCTCATACACAGGTATATTTGTGCAATTAAAACCATTTATTAAAACTTTTCCATAACTTGGTTCTTTTAATCCAGTTATAATATGAAAAATTGTTGATTTTCCTACTCCGTTAGGACCCAGCATTCCTAAAATTTCCTGTTTATGTATTTTTAAATTTAAATTATTAAGTATTTGTCTTTTGTTATAAAACATAGAAATTTTTTCTAAATTCAACACAGATTGCTCTTTTTTAAAACTTTTAATTCTAAATTTTTTAATTAATGCCATTAGTTTGTAATTACCTCAACTTCATCTAAAGAACTCTCAGGATTGATCACTACATTTTTAGTGTTTAAATCAAACTCAACAATACCAGCTTTCATTACAGATTTTGGGTCTGTAACAATAACATTATTATATGCTATTGCCTTATTTGTTTCCATGTTAATATCAAAATTTTTACATGTAATTTGTTTATTTTCATAATTAATTATAACATTTTCATAAAAATTTGAATTTAAATTTATAGAATTGTACTGAGCATAATCTGACACTATATAAATTGTATCTCTTATTTCAGAAGTAATTTTACCTCTCACATTATCAAGATCTAATATATCATTATTATTGATATTTGACTTCCCCGAAGTAGCTAGCAAATGAAATCTATTTCCTTTTTGATCAATTGATGAGTACTCAACATCTTTAATTAAATCTTTAATTTGATTTGTTTTATTTTTTGAAATTTTTTTTTTATTAATCTCATTTTTATTAATTACATTATTATTACTTTTTTCTTTTTTTACTTCTGAAAAAGTATTTTCTATAATTTTTTCTGTATTAATCTGACTTATTTTCTTGTCAGATTCATCTTTTACATTTTTAAGCATACTTTCTAAATTTTCATTTTTTTTTTCTAAATCTAATATTTTTTTTTCAAGTTTACTGATATTACTGTCGGATGAATTGATTTCTTCAATAATTTTTTGTTCTGTATTAAAATATTCAAGGTATACCCAACTAATTATAAAAAATATTAACAGAGAAATACAAATCTGAATAAAAGTTCTTATTGACATTTAAGTTATGTTTGCATCTAAAACGTTATGAATATGTATAAAGCCAATTGTTTTTCTTTTATTATTATGATGATGTACACACAAACTTGTAATTTTTTTAGAATTCATTATTGAAAGAGCCTTTGCAGCTAGCATATTCTTATCTACGCTAATTGGATTTTTTTTCATTACATTCTTTAATTTTGTTTTCTCAAAATTAATCCCTTTATTTGTTAACCTCTTCAAATCGCCGTCAGTCAAAATTCCTTTTGTATAATTACGGCTATTTTTAATGATTAATGTTCCTAGTCCTTTTTTTGATATAGTATTTAGCGCAATCTTCATATTCACATTCTCAGAGATGAAGGGTATTCTGTTTCCCGATAACATTAAATCTTCCACTGTTTTAAGTTTTATAGAAAGAGATCCACTAGGATGAAATTTTCTAAAATCTAATCTACCAAATTTTTTATATCTCATACAAGTTATTGCTATAGCATCTCCTAAGGCCACCTGAACTGTCGTTGATGATGTTGGAACGAAACCACCAGGTCCAGCCTCTTTTACACTTGGAAGTAAAAATTTCACATCTGCACTTTTATATAAAACAGAATCTTTTTTTGATGTTATGCCTATTAATTTAATATTCCTATTCCTAGACGTATATTCAATTATATTTTTTAGTTCCTGACTATGACCACTTAAACTTATTAGAATTACAATATCGTTCGATGTGATTTGGCCCATATCACCATGACTTGCATTTGATGCATCTAAGAAAATCGACGGAGTTCCAGTAGATGATAAAGTAGCTGACCATTTTTTTCCAATAATTCCACTTTTACCAACACCAGAAATAATAATTTTTCCCTTTTTACAATTAACAATTGTTTTTATTATTTTTTCAAATGATTTATTAATACCTGATTTTAATTTTTTAAGTGATTGTAACTCTATTTCAACAACTTCTTTTGCAATTTTTATTACTTTTATATCTTTCATTTAGTGTGACCAGATATCATCTTTAAAAGACGCAAAATCTAATTCTACTCTAGTATTAATAAACTTTATTGTTTTATTATAAAGATCAAATCTATTTTCTCTTTCTAAAATTTTTGACAGGCAAAAATATATTTTATGAAGATACAAAACATCTTGAGCGCAATATTTTAATTGCTTTTCTGTGAGATCGCCTCCAAAATCTGAAGTTTGTAGCTGTTTACTTAAATCTATGCCTATAAATTCTTTTACCAAGTCTTTTAAGCCATGTTTATCAGAGTACCCTCTGGCAATTTTACTCATTATTTTAGTACAATTTACATTTATAACATTAATATTTAAGTTTTTTTTAATGAATAAGAGGTCAGCTCTAGCAAAATGAAATATTTTGTTAATATTATTATCTTGAAGTATATTTTTTAAGTTTGGAGCATCATAATTTTCTTTATCTAATTGAATAATATGAGCATCATTATTACCCGAAGAAATCTGTACCAAACAAAGCCGATCTCTTTCAAGATTTAGTCCTGTAAATTCACAATCAACGGCTATCTTGTCACTGAACTTTATTTCAGCTGGCAAATCTTGCTTATGTAATTTAATATCTATATTCATTAATTAGATATATATATATGAAAAATCAGGATTCAATTTTAATATTCGGTTCTTCGGGCCAAATAGGTAAATCATTGATAAGGAAATTTACAAAGAATAATTATAAAGTTATTGCAGTTACAAGAAGTATTCATAGAAAAGGCTATCAAATTAAAACTCAATCAAATTACGGTTACTTGGAATTAGAAGAGATATCCTCTTTTCAAAGAGAAAATATATCAAGACTAATGAAAAAAGCATCAATTTGTATTAATTTGATTGGAATTTTATACGAAAAAAAAGAAAACCATTTTGATTTAATACACTCAGATTTACCATCTTTACTTTCTAGAGTTGCCTCAGAAAATTCTCTTGATCAATTTATTCATGTGTCTGCACTTGGGATTGAAACTGCAATTGATAGCAGATATGCAGTTAGTAAACTTAGTGGCGAAAAAAAAGTCAGAGAAAATTTTTCTAAATCTGTAATTTTAAAACCTTCAATAGTTTATTCTGTAGATGATAATTTTACTACTAACTTTATGAAGTTATTAAGTATACTTCCAATAATGCCATTATACTATTCAGGAAAAACAAAATTTACTCCTATTCACGTTTCAGATTTCACAAATATTATATTTGATATTGTTAAAAATAAAATTAATGCAGAAACTATTGAATGTGTAGGACCAGAAGTTTTCTCTTTTAAAGAGATTATATTTAAAATTTTAAAATCAATAAATAAGAAAAGATTGGTTTTTTCACTTCCATTGCCTTTAGCTAAAATTAATGCCAAACTATTCCAATTAATGCCAAAGCCATTATTGACAATGGATCAACTAAAATTATTAAAATATGACAATGTTGTTTCAAAAAAATATAAAACAAATTTTGATTTAAAAATGGATGCAAGCAAAAAATTTGATGATGAAATTAAAAGTTATAGTTTTAACTGGACAAGTGGTGGACAGTTTTCAAAAAAATAAAAAAGTAAATTTATGTTAGCAAATATTATTTATTTTATAGTATTTATTATTTTGGCTTTTGTTTTATCAATTGCAGTCAAGGCTATCACTAGAGGTGTTGAAGCAAAACAAGTAATTAAAGATGAAAAAAATCTTAATTTTGATAAAGTCAGTCTAAGTCAAAATACAGATGTTATAAATCAATTAAAAGAACTAAAAGATTTATATGAAAATGGAATACTTAACGAAGATGAATTTAGGAAAGCAAAAGATAAAATATTAAAATAAATTATGCAGTTTTGATTTTTTTTTCGATAAATTTTGTATCCTCATCATCTTTTTCTATAGCATCATCTTTTTTACCTTTTGGTTGAAAAACAATCATTAAGTGTAACGGACAATAAGAAAATTTTTCAACAGCTTTTCTTCCACAAAATGATGAACCTTTTTCATCGGGGTGGCCTTCCATATATTTGCAAGTATGCTCATTTAAATCTTCTAATTGAAGATTTTTTGCTGGTTCAAAATTTTTATCTAAAAGAAGAGATCTAAATCTATGTTTTCGACTACCTTTTTTGATATTATTTTTGTTTTCAGAAAGTATCCCAATATCATTTTTTGAAGTTGTAGTTCGTGTTCTTATCTTAGCTGATAAGTTCAATCTATGAGCCTTTCCTATCACTGCATTTCTGCTCACACCACCAATTATCTCAGAAATTTGACTTGCTGTTTGTCCTTTACCCCAAAGATCTTTGAGTTTATTAACTTTTTCGTCTGTCCAGCTCATATTACTATATTTTGTGTATTTATATATATTACCAACACTATCTAGAGATCATAATTAAAAGTTTATAACAAGCTTTTTTTTTTGTTTTTTAACAAATATTAAAAAAAATGTTTATTAATAATTACTTATGGTTGAATTGCAGAAAAAATATCAAATCGGTACAAGAAGGTTTGGGCTCATCAATTGGGTTGGAACTTACTCTTTATTTAAAAAAGAAGTTCTTAGATTTTTAACAGTTTCAGGCCAAACTTTGTTTGGCCCAATATTAACTAGTATTTTATTTCTAACAGTAATTTCTCTAGCTATTGGGGATCAAAGAGCTGATGTACTGGGAGTTCCATATATAAAATTTTTAGCTAGTGGTTTAATTATGATGCAAGTTATTCAACAAAGTTTTGCTCATTCGAGTTCATCATTAATGATGGGAAAAATGATGGGTACAATTACTGACGTTGTTCATAGTCCTTTATCTTCATCAGAAGTTGTATTTGCAATTACATTAGCTTCTGCTGCAAGAGGTTTGTTAATTGCCTCTGCTTCGACTTTAATATTTGTTTTGTTTATAGATTTATCCATACAAAATTTTTTGTTATGGTTTATTTATTTATTTTTAGGTGGATTATTTATGGGATCACTTGGAATTATAGTAGGTTTATATGCAGACAAATTTGATCAAATGAGCACTGTTACTAACTTTATAATAGTGCCTCTAAGTTTTCTTAGTGGTACATTTTATAGTATTGATAGATTACCTGAATTTTTAAGAGTAATAAGTAATTATAACCCTTTTTTTCATATGATAGATGGTTTTAGATTTTCATTTATTGGTCAATTAGATGGGTCAGTAACATTTGGTATTGCGTTATTAACTTTTTTAAGTTTGATTATTACTTATTTCGCGTACTTTCTAGTACACAAAGGTTATAAAATTAAATCATAATATAAATATGAGTTCTTTAGCAAAAAACTATAAAAGAAGAAACCTATCTTTCAACAAAGGTAAAGGATCTTATTTGTACACAAAAAAAGGAATAAAGTTCTTAGATTTTGTTCAAGGAATTGCAGTTAATTCTTTAGGTCATGCAAACCCAAATTTAGTAAAAGCCATAAACAAACAATCAAAAAAACTTTGGCATGTTTCTAACTCCTTCATAATTCCAGAGGGAGAGGAATTAGCTAAAAAATTAACAAATAGAACTTTTGCTGATGCAGTTATTTTTCAAAATAGTGGAGCAGAAGCTACAGAAGCTGCCATAAAAGTTGCAAGAAGATATTTTTATTCTATAGGTAAACCAAAAAAAAATAGAATTCTTTGTATTAAAAATTCTTTTCACGGAAGAACTATCGCAGCAATAAATGCCAGTGGATCTAAAAAAATGGTCGAAGGATTTGGACCAAAAGTGGGTGGATTTGATCATTTTAAATTTGGGAACCACAAGGAACTAAAAAGAAAAATTACAAGCAAAACAGCGGCTATAATGATTGAACCTATTATGGGCGAGGGAGGTATTAAAGTCATACCTTCATGGTGTCTTAGAGAATTGAGAAAGATTTGTAATAAAAAAAAAATTCTTCTTATTTTAGACGAAGTTCAGTGTGGAATTGGCAGATCAGGTAAGTTTTTTTCTTATGAATATGCAAACATCAAGCCAGATATAGTTCCAATTGCAAAAGGAATTGGAGGTGGGTTCCCAATAGGTGCAGTGTTAATGACAAAAAAAGTTTCTAAGGCTATGGTTCCAGGTACACATGGATCTACTTTTGGCGGAAACCCTTTGGCAATGTCAGTTGGTAATGCTGTAATGGATGAAATTTTCAGAAAAGGCTTTCTTTCAAAAGTCAAAAGTAATTCAAAATATTTTATTTCTGAATTAAATAAAATTAAAATCAAATTTCCAAATATTATTAAAGATATAAGAGGAATAGGATTGATTTTGGGAATACAATTGCACCATGACCAGACAAAATTCATACAAAGTTTACTGAAAAATAAACTACTAACAATTAGAGCAGCTGAAAATGTTATAAGAATTTTGCCTCCACTAAATGTTAATAAAAATGAAATAAATATAGCTTTAAAAATTATCAACAAAGTTTGTGAAGGATTTAAGAAATAATGAAAAACTTTCTTCACATTAGAGATATTCCCCTAAAAGATTTAAAAAAAATTATTTCTGATGCAAAAAATAGAAAATCAAAAAGAAAAAAATTAAATACCCTTGATCCAGATAAAGACTCACCTTTAAAGGGTAAAATTCTTTTACAAATGTTTGAAAAATCTAGCCTCAGAACTAGATTAAGTTTTTATTTGGCTATTAAACAATTAGGTGGAGGATCTTTAACGTTAAGACCAGAGGAGTTACATCTAGGTATTGGTAGTGAAAGTATAGCAGATACATCTAAAATTTTATCAACTTATGGTAATGCTTTTATGCTAAGAACAGATTCTGACAAAAAATTAGATCAATTCAGAAAATACTCAAGTATACCAATAATTAATGGATTAAGTCCATCCTCACATCCCACTCAGGTTCTGTCAGATATTTTCACTATTCAAGAAATTAAAAAGAAAAGTATTTCAAAATTAAAACTATGTTGGATAGGAGATGCTAACAACAACATGATGAATAGTTTAATAGAAGCTAGTATAAAATTTTCTATTTCTTTAAATATTGCATGTCCTAAAAGTTATGAGCCAAATAAAAATCTTATTTCTTTGATAAAAAAGCAAAAAGGAAAAATAAAAATTTTTAATAAAAAAGAAATAGCTATTAAAAATTCTGATGTTGTAATGACAGACAAAATCATTTCTTTAAATGATAAAGTTAATAAGAAAAAGAAACTTAAATCATTTAAAAATTTTAAAGTTGATACAAAAACTATGAATTTAGCAAAGAAAGATGCAATATTTTTACATTGTCTACCAAGAGGAAATGAAGTTACAGAAGAAGTGTTTCTTGGGAAACAATCTAAAGTATGGCAACAAGCTCTAAACAGAGTTTATGTTCAAAAGAGTATTTTATTATATTGCTTTGGTAAACTAAGGTAGTTGTAAAGGACTATCAGCATTAGCATTCATATATAGAATTACTGAAGCTCTATCTTTCTCTTTTTTTAATCCTGCGAAAGCCATCTTGGTACCTTTTATATATGAAGCAGGTTTTATTAAAAAACTATTCATCTCTTGGAATGTCCAATCTTTTCCAAATGCTATCAGGGCTTTAGAATATTTGTAATCTTCAAGAGCACCCATATTTCTACCTAGTACATTATAAAGTGCAGGGCCAATATTGTTTCTTCCACCTTTTTTAATTGAATGACATGCGCTACATTTCTTAAATACTTTCTTTCCATGATCAACACTTCCCATGGCTAATAGAGCAGAAATATCAACTGCTTCAACAGCTGCAGAAGCTTTCGAGCCATCTGTTTCAGCAAATTCAACTTTATAAGCTGATTGACTTGGCTTCTCTACGTAATAGATAATGTCTGAAATTTTAGTTATTCCAAATATAACAACAAAAATAACAACTACCGCTGCTATAATTTTATTAATTTCAAATGAGTCCATGATTTTTAATTATTATCCTCGTATAACATGTTAGACAAAAAAAAAACTAAATTTAAATTTAATTATTGCGTCTGAAAGACGCATAATACTTAGTTTATGAGCAATACAGTAATTTTAATCCCTTCAAGATTAGCTGCAACAAGGTTACCAAATAAACCTTTATTAAAAATCAATAATATTTCAATTATTAATCATGTTTATAAAATTGCAAAATCATCTCTTATTGGAGAAAGTTATGTTGCAACTGGTGACAAAGAAATATTTGAAGAGGTCACTAAGCTTGGAGGTAAATGTATTTTAACCAAAAAAGATCATAAAACTGGAACTGACAGAATTTTTGAGGCTTATCAAGAGTTAAGGGATGACAATATTGAATATGTAATAAATCTTCAAGGAGATGAACCAATGCTTGATATTGAGGATGTTACTAATCTCCTCAAAAAAACTATTAAAAAACAATCTAAAATTTCAACCTTAGCATGTCAAATTGAAGACGAAAAATTTTTCTTAAACAAAAATGTTGTAAAAGTAATCACAAAAGAGAAACTTCTTCAGAACAATTTATCAACAGCAACATCATTTACAAGAGAAATTAAAAATACTCAAAAAAATATTTACCACCATATAGGAATATATATTTATAATGTTACATATTTAGAGAGGTTTGTTCAATTAGAGCAAACTCAGAATGAAAAATCGCAAAAACTAGAACAATTAAGATTAATGGATAACAATATTGAAATAGAAGTAGGATTAGCAAAAACCAAACCAATTGGCGTAGATACAGATGAAGATTATATAGAAATAAAAAAAATTATGGAATATAAAAATTAAATTATGAAAATTGCTTATCAAGGTGTTGCAGGAAGTTACAGCGAAAGTTGTGCTAAAAAAATGTATCCAGAGAGTGATACAATACCCTGTAAAACATTTGATGAATGCTTTGAAAGGTCTAGTAAAGATAATTCAATAAAATCTTTAATTCCAGAGTCAAATAAAACAACTGGAAATATTGGTGTTGAGTATTTAATCTTTAAATACAGACTAAATATTTATGCAGAGCATTTTTTTCCAATTAATCATAATCTATTAGGATTAAAAGATTCCAAAATAGATGATATAAAAGATGTTTATTCACACGCACAAGCATTAAGCCAATCATCAAGTTTTATTAAGAAAAAAAAATTCACAGAAAATGTTAGAGCAGATACAGCTGGTTCAGCAAAATTTGTTTCAGAAACTAAAGACAAATCTAAAGCTGCTATAGCTTCTAGTCTTAGTGCAGAAATATATGGTCTTAAAATTCTACAAGAAAATGTTCAAGATGATAAAGATAACGTGACTAGATTTTTATTGCTTGGTAAAGATATTTTTCAGCCAGATTTTTCACATGACAACCATATAACATCAATATTATTTAAGTTGAAAAGTAAACCTGCTGCTCTTTACTCAGCACTTTCAGGATTTGCAATAAACGGAGTTAATATGAGCAAACTACAAAGTTTTCCTGAAAAGAACTCATTTTCCTCATATTTTTTTCTATGTGATATAGATGGACATATAGAATCTCCTAAAATCAAAAACTCACTTGAGGAATTGGGTCTGCATTGTCAAGATATGCACGTCCTAGGTGTTTATAAATCTGATAAATTTAGACAAAAATAAATTTATAACTTTCTTGTAGAATAGAAATTTTTATTGATATAATAAAGTTGGAGGCCAGTCAGGTGGTGTTACCACAAATCCCCCAGGATCGAAAGATAGCAAGGGTAGTGAGTATTTTCCAGGTTGGTTGGTCTCCTTAAAAATGACAGAAAATTCGAAAGTACTAGCTTTAAAATACAGGCCTCAAGTATTTGAGGATTTAATTGGTCAAGAAATTATTGCTGAAACAATTAAAAATTCAGTCATCTCCGATAAAGCTGCGAACGCATTTTTATTCACTGGTATTAGAGGTGTTGGAAAAACAACTTTTGCAAGAATAGTTGCCAAGGCATTAAATTGTGAAAATGGTGTTGAAAATCTTTGCAAAAAAGATTTTTGTGAACATTGTAATTCAATTGTTAACTCAAATCATATTGATGTTTTAGAGATGGATGCTGCAAGCAAGACTGGTGTTGATGATGTAAGAGAGCTTATTGAATTTTCAAGATATGGACCAACAACTGCTAAATATAAAATTTTTATTATTGATGAAGTTCATATGTTAAGCAAACAAGCATTTAATGCACTTTTAAAAACATTAGAGGAACCACCAAAATATTTAAAATTTATTTTTGCAACAACCGAAATCAAAAAAATTCCTGTAACAGTAATATCGAGATGTCAACGTTTTGATCTCTCCAGAGTGAAATCTGAAGAGCTTTTTAATTATATAAAAATGATTAAAGACAAAGAAGGCGGTAAAGTTTCTGATGAAGCTTTAAAATTAATTGTTAAAATTTCAGAAGGATCTGTTAGAGATGCATTATCTTTGTTAGACCGTGGACTTGTAGCCAATCAAAATGATGAGGAATTAAATCTAGATAAAGCACAAAGTATTTATGGATATTTTGATAAAAGTTCTCTGATAGAATTAATACAAAATCTGTTTAGTGGCGATGAAAAGAAAGTATTTGAGTTGTATAGAAAAATTTATGATTCTGGTGTAGATCCCAAAATTTTTTTGAATGATTTTCTTGAGGTTTTATATTACCTAAAAAATATTAATTTTATAAAATTAGACGGAAATAATTTTTCTTTAAATGATCAAGATTTTAATAATCTTTCCACAATATCTGAAAATTTAGATTCAAAGGACATAATCCTTTTTTGGCAATTTACACTTGATACAATTGAGGAAATTAACATAGTCTCAAATCCAAATTTATCAGTTGAAATGTTCCTTTTCAGATTAATGAGAATAAAAGGTTTTAAGGAGAAAGATATTGAGGAAGGCTTTACTGGAAAAAATCCTGATACTTTAATTAAAGAACCTGAAAAAAAAATTATAAGTAAAACAATAGATCAAATCAAAAATGTTTCACAACAAGAAAAAATTGAACCAAATTTAAATAAAGATGAAGTAATTAATGAACTTAAAATAGATTCATTTGAAAGTTTGATAAATTTATGTACGGAGAGAAAAGAAGCTAAGCTTAAATATGAGCTTGAAACTAATATAAATTTAGTTTCATTCTCTGAGGGTTTAATAGAAATATCTTTTAATGAAAACTTAGACAAAGACTTTATTAAAAATCTATCTAACAAACTGTACGAATGGACATCCAAGAGATGGATTATCTCTCTATCAAAAAACCAAGGTCAAATTTCAAAAAAAGAAAAAAATAAAATTGACGAGAAAAAAATATTTGATGATGTTAAAAAGTCTGAAGCCTACAAAAAAGTGATCGAAGCATTTCCTGATGCAGAATTAATAAATGTTGAGTTAAAAGAGGATTAGAATGACAGATTTTTCAAAATTAATGGAAAAAGCTAAAGAAATTGAGATTAAAAT
The DNA here is from genome assembly GCA_902522365.1 of uncultured Pelagibacteraceae bacterium. Classification (GTDB taxonomy): domain Bacteria; phylum Pseudomonadota; class Alphaproteobacteria; order Pelagibacterales; family Pelagibacteraceae; genus Pelagibacter. The sequence continues at coordinate 5,088 of CABYVH010000016.1, read as the reverse complement.
GAGAGAAAGCCAAGAAAACATTAAAAAGATCGAGGTTGAAGGTGTTTCCGGAGCTAATGATGTAAAGGTTACATTAAATGGAGAGGGAACTATGATCTCAATTAAACTTAGTGAAAATGTTTTAAAAGAAGAAAAAGTAATACTAGAAGATCTTATTACTGCTGCTCATAATAACGCAAAATCGCAACTTAAATCAAAAACAGCAGAGGAAATTTCTAAGGCCTCAGGAAATTTTGGAATACCTGGATTTAAGTGGCCTTTATAATTTAAATGCAAAATATTCCTGAAATAGAAAATTTAATTAAGCTAATATCTAAATTACCAGGGCTAGGACCTAAGTCTGCAAAAAGAATGATTTTGAAAATGATTAATAATCGTCAAGAATTGTTAAAACCATTGGCTCAGAACTTAAGTGAAGTATTTAAAAATGTTATTAGATGTAAAATTTGTGGAACTTTAAAATCAAATAATAGTCCATGTGATAATTGTGAAAATAAAAGTAAAAGATTTAATAAAATTTGTGTTGTAGAAAATATTTCAGACCAATGGGCAATAGAAAGTTCATCTATTTTTCAAGGTTACTATCATATTCTTGGAGGAACACTTTCAAATAATAATAGTCAAAACAAGGAAGACCTGCTGATCAATTCTCTAGTAGAAAGAATAAGTAGGGATAATATAGATGAGGTAATTTTGGCAACAAGTGCAACCGTGGAGGGTCAAACTACTGCATTTTATATTCAAGATACTCTAAAAAAAACAAACATTAAGATTTCAAAACTAGCACAAGGTTTACCAGTAGGTGGGGAAATCGAAAATTTAGACGACGGTACTCTTATATCTGCTTTTAAAAATAGAAAAAAACTAGAAGCTTAATTAACTTTTTTTAATTAATCTGTTTAAGTGCAAGAGAGGTTCTGTATAGCCAGAAGGCTGTGACTTTCCATGAAAGATTAATTCACATGCTGCTTTAAAAGCAATAGATTTATCATACTCTGGGGACATACTTTCATAGCCAGAGTCGTCTTTATTCTGTTTATCAACAACCTTTGCCATTTTTTTTAAAATTTCAAGAACCTGTCTATTTGAGCATAAACCATGATGAAGCCAATTGGCAATATGTTGAGATGAAATTCTTAAGGTTGCTCGATCTTCCATTAATCCAATATCATTTATATCTGGTACTTTGGAACAACCTATACCTTGATCAATCCATCTGACTACATAACCTAAAATAGTTTGAGCAGAATTTGAAATTTCAGTATTAATTTCATCGACAGACCAATTAGGACGATCTGCTATTGGAATAGTAAGAAGATCAGATAACTTTGATGGCTCTCTTTTTAATAATGCTTTTTGTTTTTCAAAAACATTTACTTCATGATAGTGCATAACATGTAGTGCAGCGGCAGTTGGGGAAGGAACCCAAGCACAATTTGCGCCTGCATTCACATGTCCAATTTTTTGCTCCATCATTTCGTTCATTTTGTCAGGCATGGCCCACATTCCTTTACCTATTTGAGCAACTCCTGAAAACCCGCATTTTAAGCCTATATCTACGTTATTGTCCTCATAGGTTTTAATCCATTTGGATTCTTTCATATCTCCTTTTTTGATCATTGGTCCAGCTTCCATTGAGGTGTGCATCTCATCACCAGTCCTATCTAAAAATCCAGTGTTTATAAAAAATACTCTATCTTTAAGTGTTCTAATACATTCTTTAAGGTTTGCAGATGTTCTTCTTTCTTCATCCATAATTCCACACTTAATTGTATTTTTTTCTAATTTTAAAACTTCTTCAACTTTTGTAAAAATTAAATTAGTAAATTCTGTTTCCTCTGGACCATGCATTTTTGGTTTAACAATATAAATTGACCCTTCTCTTGAATTACCTTTTCTTTTTAAATCATGAATACAAGCTGCCGAGGTTATGAAAGCATCCATTATTCCCTCAGGAACTTCTGATCCATCATTTAAAGTGATTGCAGGGTTTGTCATTAAGTGTCCAACGTTTCTCACAAGCAAAAGACTTCTTCCGTGAAGTTTTAGCTTTTCACTATTCAGTGAAGTGTAACTCCTATCTGGATTAAGTTTTCTTTCTAATTCTTTACCATTTTTTTCAAATATTGATTTTAAATTTCCTTTCATCAATCCTAGCCAATTTCTATAACAAGTTACTTTATCTTCAGCATCTACTGCTGCAACACTATCTTCATGGTCACAAATTGTTGATACAGCAGACTCAACTATAATATCGCTTATACCAGCAGCATCTCTTGCAGCACTAAATGCTCTAGGATTAATAATTATTTCAAGATGAAGATTATTATTTTTTAAGATTATAGCATTTGGTTTGGCTGCATCCCCTCTATGACCAATAAACTTCTCTAAATCTAATAAATTATATTCTTTATTTTCCTTATATATTATGAGTTTTTTATTATTTACTGCCAAACCAGTAATATCTTTCCAGTCAAGATCATTTATTGGAAAATATTTATTCAAAAAGTTTCTAGTGTATTTAATTACTTCTTGTCCTCTTAAAGGATCATATTTTTCACTTCCACTTTCTTCAGACTCTATTATATTTGATCCATAAAGACTGTCATATAAACTTACCCACCTTGCATTCGCAGCATTCAAGCTATATCTAGAGTTCATTATTGGAACAACTAATTGTGGCCCAGCTATGTTAGATATTTCTTCATCTAAATTTTTAGTTGATATTTTAAAATCTTCACCTTCTTTTTTTAAATAACCTATTTCTTCCAAAAAATTTTTATATTTATTATAGTCAATCTCGCGGTCTCTATTTTTTTTATGCCACAGATCTATTTCTTGTTGTAATGTTTCTCTGATTTCGAGTAATTTTTTATTTTTAGGCGCTAATTCATGTACCACTCTGTCAAAGCCTTTCCAGAACTCGTCAGGACCAACATTAGTATCCAATAAAAGCTCATTTTTGACAAAATCAGCTAGTTCTTTTGCTACAGATAAGTTGTGGATTTTGATGTATTGCTCTCTCATAAATTGAAAATCTTATAATAAATTGTCATTTTTGCGCAATCAAAATTACTTATTTTAACAATTTATGGCCTTTTTTGTTTATAATACATACTTTAAATGAAAAATTACCTAAATTTTGAGACAGATATCAAAAATCTTGAAGAGGAATTAGATAAACTAAAAGACCCTTATAATCAGGAGGGATTATCTGAAGTCGATACTTCAAGAATAAGCAAAGTTGAAGAAGAAATAAATGAAAAGTTAGAGAAAATTTATTCTAACTTAAATCCATGGCAGACAGCATTAGTTGCACGTCATGAAGATAGACCTAAAGCAAAATTTTTTGTTGAAAATCTTTTTGATGACTTTATCCAACTTTCTGGAGATAGATATTATGGTGAAGACAAAGCAGTTATAGCTGGTTTTGCAAAATTCGATGGTAAATCTGTTTTAGTAATTGGTCAAGAAAAGGGATCAGATCTTAATAAAAGAATAGATCACAATTTTGGAATGATGAGACCAGAGGGTTATAGAAAAACAATTAGACTTATGGAGTTAGCTAACAAGTTTAAAATTCCAATTATTTCAATTGTAGATACTCCAGGAGCATACCCAGGAGTTGGCGCAGAGGAAAGAGGTCAAGCAGAAGCAATAGCAAAATCTATTGAATGCTCAATGAAGTTAACAGTTCCTACGATTGCAATAATAATAGGAGAGGGTGGATCTGGAGGTGCAATAGCTTTAGCATCATCCAATAAAGTAATTATGCTTCAAAACGCAATATACTCTGTAATTTCCCCGGAAGGATGTGCCACCATTTTGTGGAGAGACCCAAAAAAAACTTTAGAAGCTGCAACTGCAATGAAAATGTCATCCAGTGATCTTTTAAAATTGAATATTATTGATGAAATTATTCCAGAGCCAGTTGGAGGTGCTCATCGTGATAAAGATCTAATATTGGATAATGTAAGAGAATCATTAAAGAAAAATTTAGATTTTTTTGAGAAAATGGACAAAAATGAAATTCTTACTCATAGAAAAAATAAATTTTTGTCTATTGGAAGAAACAAAGGATTTACAACACAATCAGAAGATGGAAATGATCTATCTATGAAGGCAAGTGTATTTGAAAATATTAATCAAAACTTTAAGAAGAATTCTAAAATTTATTATGGTGTCTCTGCAATAGCTTTATTAATTTTACTTTTAAGTATTCTTTTATAAAGCTCCATGGCAATGTTTATATTTCTTTCCAGATTTACAAGGGCAGGGTTCATTCCTTCCAATCTTTTTTGTTGAAAGCTCGTCAAATTTTTTACTTAAATTTTCATTGCTTGGTTCTTCTTGGCTATTTTCTATGAGTTTTAAATTAAACAAAATTGTAATTAAATCATACTTAAGTTTACTTAATAAATTTTCAAAAAGTGTAAATGCTTCTTTCTTATATTCTACTAAAGGATCTCTTTGTCCATAAGATCTTAAACCAATGACTTGTCTTAATTGTTCTAAATATTGAATATGTAATTTCCAATTTTGATCAATTAGTTGTAAAAAGATTCTTTTTTCTATTTCGTTATATTGCTCTTCATTTAACATTTTTATTCTTTCTTCTCTTGAACTTTTAAATTTATTTTTAATTTTTTCTTCAAACACCTTATTCTCAAGATTAACTAATTCATTAATTTCACTTTCTTCAAATGATTTTCCAAATAAAGATTTTAATTGCATATTGATTTCATTTGACCCTGCATTAGCTAACTTTTTTGTTTTTTTTAGCTTCAAATCATCAATAATTTCATCTAGAAAATTTTCAGAATATTGCTTTGAGTCTTTATTTTCTATTACTTCATTTCTTTGTGAAAATATTACTTGCCTTTGATCGTTTAAAACATTGTCAAACTTTAAAAGAGTTTTTCTAATATCAAAATTTCTTGCCTCAACTTTTTGTTGTGCTCTTTCTAGTGCTTTATTTATCCAAGGATGATCTATACTCTCACCATCTTTAAGTCCAAGTTTTTCAAGTATATTATTCATAGACTCAGACCCAAATATTCTCATCAAATCGTCCTCTAAACTTACATA
>CABYVH010000015.1 GCA_902522365.1 uncultured Pelagibacteraceae bacterium | reverse complement strand
GATCAGAATAAATAAAGAAATCTCTAATAATAAAAATAATAGTCTAAAAATGTTGTTACAGATACACGATGAGTTAATTTTTGAGGAAAGCTCAAAAGAAACAAAAAAAAGTACTAAATTAATTAAAGATTTGATGTTGAGTGTAAAAGATAGTGAACTTCACTCATTTTCAATACCTCTTTTAGTCGATGTAAATATTGGAGAAAATTGGGGTGAACTTCATTGAAAACAAACAATTGCCCTAATATGAACAATTTAGTATTTTTATTCTAATTTATGTCACAAACAATTGCGTTAGTAGATGATGATCGAAATTTATTAACATCTGTCCAGATGGCTTTAGAAAAGGAAGGTTTTAAAGTTCAAACTTATATTGATGGTGAAAATGCTCTTGTTGGATTATCAAGAACACCACCTGATCTTGCTGTGATTGATATTAAAATGCCAAGAATGGATGGCGAGGAGCTCTTAAGAAAACTTAGAAAAAAAACTTCTATGCCAGTTATTTTTTTAACTTCTAAAGATGAAGTAACCGACGAGGTTAGCGGTTTAAAGCTAGGTGCAGATGACTTTGTTGGTAAAACTGGAGGATTTTCAACCAAAGTTTTAGTTGAAAGAATTAAAGTACAATTAAGAAAAAAAGATAAGGATATTAATATCGAAGAAAATAAAAATGTAATTTCTCATGGTAAGTTAAAATTAGATCCTTCCCAACTTGAATGTGAGTGGGGTGGTAAACAATTGCCTGATAAACTGACTACAACAGAATTTAAAATAGTTGAGGAGTTAGCAAAAAGACCAGGAATGATTAAAGAGAGAGCCTTGCTTATGGATGTAGCTTATAGAGAAGACACAGATATAGAAGATAGGACTATTGATAGTCATGTTAAAAGAATAAGAAAAAAATTTAAAAAGGTAGATAGTGATTTTTCAGCAATTGAAACAAGATATGGAAGTGGATATAGATGGAATGTTAAATAATAATTATGGGAAAAATACTAAAAAATCTCTCTATATTACAGAAATTCTTATTTATTAATCTAGTAGTCTTTATATTTATAGTAATTATAACGTTTTTTTACTTAGGCGCTATTCAAAAAAATTTAATCAGTGAAAAACAAAAAAATCATATAAATATAATTACTCAAACAATATTGAATTTAGAAAAATCAAACATAAAACTAAATGAATATGGAATAAGTGAATTTTTATTCTCTAAAAAATCGCGATTTCCATATTTTGAAAAGTTAGATAGAGTAATATTTTTTGATGATAAATTAAATTGGATTGGAGATACAAGATCTATTCCATCATCGTTATTACTAATTGAAGAGTTAAATGAACAATCAAGCGAGAATAATTTTAATAATCAAGAAAATAAAAATGAAACAATTTTCTACGAAGATCTTAATAAATATTATGTATCAGGATCTGAAAAATCTTTAACCAATTTAAAACAAATCCAAGAGCAGTTTTTTGTTTTTAGTATTGGGAAAATTAATTATTTAAATAATAAAGGTTATATTCTTATATCTGAAAATGCTGATAATATAATTGCACAAATTGAAGAGAGAGAGAACTTTATTATTAGAACAGCTCTTGTAGTTCTTTTGGTTATAATTATTTTTTCATATGTTTTAAATAGATATTTTTTAAAACCTATTAAAAATTTAGTTACTTATACAAAAAACATAAAAGATAAAAGTAACGAAAAAACAGATATAGAAAGCGTTAAGACAAGGAATGATGAATTAGGAATATTATCCAAATCACTTGATGAAATGACCAGTGAATTGAACAAAAGAATTACAACTGCTGAAAATTACTCAACAGACTTACTTCATGAAATTAGAAATCCTCTTGCCTCATTAAAAAGTGCATCTGAGATAATTTCAGAAACAGAAGATAAAACTAAAAGAGAAAAGTTAATTAATATTGTATCTCACGATGTCGAGAGAATAGAAAGACTAATCACTGATTATTCTCAAATGCTCAAAGATGAAGCAGTAATTTCTACAGAGACAATGCAAAAAATTGATATAAAGGAAATTGCCAAATCTGTAGTTGATGACTTTAATAATGTTTACAATTCAAAGAGAAAAATTCAAATAAGGTTAAAATCTAATGGATCTGAAAATTATTTCATACTTGGCATCAACAATAGGATAGAACAAATTATTGCAAATTTGCTTGAAAATTCAATTTCTTTTAGCGGTGAGAATCAAGAAATTATAGTAGAGGTCAGTAAAGACAAAGAAGGTAAGCCAAGACTTGTAGTAATCGATGAAGGAACTGGCTTTAGTGAGAAGGATACTGCTAAAATTTTCAATAGATTTTACAGCAATAGACCTGAAAATTTCGGAGAGCACTCTGGTCTAGGCCTAAATATAGTGAAAAACTTAGTTGAATTACATAATGGACAAATTAAAGCTGAAAATAATAGAGAGAGGGGTGCAAAAGTTGAAATTATTTTCCCGGCGACTCAATGAAAAGTTGATTAATATAAATAAAGTTGCTACAAGCCGTAGCTTATGACAGATTATAAAGTAAAAGATATTAACGAAGCAGAATTTGGAAGAAAAGAAATTTCTCTAGCAGAGACTGAAATGCCAGGATTAATGGCAGTAAGAGCCGAATATAAAGGCAAAAATCCTCTTAAAGGTGCAAGAATTTTAGGTTGTCTTCATATGACAATTCAAACTGCAGTTTTAATTGAAACTTTAGTTGATTTAGGTGCAGAGTGTAGATGGTCTTCATGCAATATATTTTCAACGCAAGATCATGCAGCAGCAGCAATCGCAAAAGCTGGTATCCCAGTATTTGCCTGGAAGGGTGAGACAGAGGAAGAATATTGGTGGTGTGTTAAACAAACTATTGAAGGTAAAAAAGATTGGATACCTAACATGATTTTAGATGATGGGGGAGATCTTACTGCTCTAATGCATAAGGATTATAAAGATTTATTAAAAGGTATAAAAGGCTTAAGCGAAGAAACAACAACAGGTGTTTTAGCGCTTAAAAAAATGGAAGAACAAGGACAATTGTTAGTGCCAGCAATTAATGTTAACGACTCAGTAACAAAATCAAAATTCGATAACTTATATGGGTGTAGAGAAAGTTTAGTTGATGGAATTAAAAGAGCTACTGATGTAATGATGTCAGGAAAAGTTGCCATCGTTGCAGGCTTTGGTGATGTTGGAAAAGGTAGTGCAGCATCTTTAAGACAAAGTGGAGCTAGAGTTTTAGTAACGGAAACTGATCCTATTTGCGCATTGCAAGCTGCTATGGAAGGTTACGAAGTAGTATTAATGGATGAAGTGATAGGTCAAGCAGATATTGTTGTAACTGCAACTGGAAATAAAGATGTAGTAACAGCAGATCACATGAGAGCTATGAAAGACAGATCTATTCTATGTAACATTGGACACTTTGATAATGAAATTCAAGTTGAGGCATTGAAAAATTATAAATGGGATGAAGTAAAACCCCAAGTTCACGAAATAACATTCCCAGATGATAAAAGATTAATCTTGTTAGCTGAAGGTAGACTTGTAAATTTAGGTTGTGGAACTGGTCACCCAAGTTTTGTTATGAGTGCATCATTTACTAACCAAGTTATTGCTCAAATTGAGCTTTGGAATAATTCAGATAACTATGAAAATAAAGTTTATGTGCTTCCTAAACACTTAGATGAAAAGGTTGCAAGGCTTCACTTAGATAAAGTTGGTGCAAAATTAACACCGCTATCGAAAGAGCAAGCTGATTATATAAGTGTAACACCAGAGGGACCATACAAGCCTCATGCTTATCGCTACTAGAAGTGGCAAAATAAATATTTCTAAAGAAAAAGATACTAAACTTGTAGCTGAACGTCTTTGTAAGCATATTAATTTAGGAGATTTCATACTTTTAACTGGTAATCTAGGTGTAGGAAAAACTACTTTCATAAAATATATTATTAATTCACTTCAAAGAATAAATAGACAGAAATTATCAGAAGTTCCTAGTCCTACTTTTAATATTACTAATGAGTATCAGATAAAAAAAATTTTAATAAAGCATTTCGATTTATACAGAATTAAAAATGAAAAAGAGATTAATAACTTAGGTATCCAAGAAAATTTAAAAAAACAGATAACCCTAGTTGAATGGCCAGAAATTATAAAAAAACTAAAAATAAAAAATAGTATTAGCTTAATCTTTAAATATAATGAAAGCTATACTGAGCGTTATCTTACAATAATTTCAAAAAACAAAAAAATAATTAATGAATTTAAATAAATTAAAAAAACTAACTGGAGATGCATCATTTAGAAATTTTTATAGAGGAAAAAAAAATATTCTTGTTCATTGTATAAAAAACAAAAAAAGTAATTTGTTAGAATACGATGCTATTAATAAAATATTAATTAAAAAAAATATTTTAGCCCCAAGATTAATATCCCACAATTATAAAAATAATTATATTGAGATTGAAGATTTTGGTGATTTAACAGTTTTTAAAAAATTTCAAAAAAAATCAATAAATAAAAAAATTTACTATAAAAAAATTATAAATTTATTAATCAGCATCAAAAATATAAAAACTAAATATCAAAAAACATTTTTGAAAACTAACTATAAAGTGCCAGACTATTCATTAAAAAAATTATTAGATGAGTCTAATTTATTTTTAGACTGGTATTTACCAAAATATGTTAAAAGAGGAAAAAGTAGAATTTTAAAAATTAAATTTAATAAGATATTTAAAAAATTACTAAACAATATCTATTATAAAAATAAAGTTTTTGTACATCGAGATTTTCATATATCTAATTTAATGATAACTAAAAGAGGTTTAGGGCTGATAGATAGTCAAGATGCTGTCTATGGTAATATTGCATATGATTTAGCTTCTCTTATCGATGATGTCAGGTTTAAAACAGACATTAAGACTAAAAAATATATTTTTGATGAATTCATAAAAAAAAATAAACAATTAAATCTTAAAAAGTTCAAAAATGATTTCGAAATCTTATCTGTCTTAAGGAATTTAAAAATAATTGGTATATTTACTAGATTATATGTAAGAGATAAAAAAAACAAATATCTTAAACTTATACCTCATGCATGGGAGTTAATCGATTACAGAACTCTGAATAATCCAATATTCAAAGACTTAAATTACCTTTTAAGTAAAAACTTTGATAGAAAAATTAGAAAGTCTTATGAAAATTAAAACTGCCCTAATACTCTGCGCTGGATTTGGAAAGAGAGTACAACCGATAACAGACAGTTTGCCTAAGCCATTAATAGTTTATAAAAATGAAACCTTATTAGAAAATACAATTAATTTTCTTATAAAAATAAAAATCGAAAAAATTAAAATTAATGTTTTTTATTTAAAAGAAAAGATTATAGATTTTATTGATAGTAAAAATTTTCCATTAAATATTGAAATCGTAGATGATGGTGAGACAATCTTAGGAACAGGAGGTGGTACTCTAAGTCTTATAAATAAATCTAATGAAGACGATGTTCTAGTAATCAATCCAGATACAATTTGGAATGATAGTTATATCAACTCAATTGATGCAATGGAAAAAATTTACTTTGAAAGAAAAATGAAAAACATTTTATTAATTGTAAATAACTCTACATGTTTTGATAAAAGATTTAATGGAGATTTTGAGATAAAAAATAATATCCTTCTAAAGGAAAAAATAAATAATTTTAAATATACTGGATGTCAAATATTTAATAAGGACTTAATATCTCATAAACAATTAAATTATTTTCCTATATCTGAAATATGGGATGCGCTTTTGAGAGAAAGCAAACTCTACGGTTATGAGCATAAAGGTGAATTCAAGCATTTAACTGATTTTGAAATATACGAAAAATTATTTATTTAGAAAACTAAAAGATCTTTTGCTCTATCCTTATCTAAATATCTTACCTTCTTAATGTTTCCTTTTTCAGTTTCAATCAATAAAGGATTACCAGTTGGTATTTCTAAGCTCGAAATCTTTTTATTATCTAAATTAAATAAGTATTTACATAATGATCTGATTGAATTTCCATGAGCTGATACAATAATGTTTTTATCTAATTTAGGTTCAATATTTTTTTTGTAAAAAGGTATTACTCTTTCATAAGTATTTTTTAAAGATTCTGTGTCTGGAATTTTATCTTTCGGAACATTTTTATATATATCAATATTCAAAGGATGATATGGGCTTGTTTTTTTAAGCGGCTCTGGTGGGTGATCCCAAGATCTTCTAAAAGTATGAATTTTTTCTTCTCCATAAAGTTTTTTCATTTCGTCTTTATTTAAACCTGTTAAAGCACCATAGTGCCTCTCGTTTAATTCCCAAGCATTAACAACATCTTGATCTTTAATTCTCATTGTATTGAGTATTAAATTTAGTGTCTCAATCGATCTTGTCTGTAAGGATGTATAAAAATAGGATAATTCAAGGTTCAATTCCTTAATTAATTCTCCTGCCTTACAAGCCTCTAGTTTGCCATTAGCAGCTAAACCCACATCCACCCAGCCAGTAAAACGGTTTTCAAGGTTCCATTCACTTTGTCCGTGTCTAACAAGTATTAAATTATTCATAAATTTACCATAAATATAAATTAAATTAGATTGACATAAAGCTAAATCTTTTTAATTTGTTGAAATGAGTTCATTTGAAGATAGAAAAAAAAGTTTTGAAAAGAAATTTGCTCACGATCAAGAGCTTCAATTCAAAGTTAGTGCTAGACGAAATAAATATTTGGGAGAATGGGTGTCTCAAATATCAAGTTTTAATTCAGATCAAGAAAAAGAGTACATTCAATCAGTAATAAAAGCAGATTTTGCTGAAGCAGGAGATCAAGATGTTTTTCGAAAAATTAAAGAGGATTTGAAAGAAAAAAACATCTCAGATGAAGATCTACGAAAAAAAATGGACGAATTAAATGAAAAAGCAAAAACTGATTTTAATTAGTTTTTTTTTTCTCTTATTTAATAATATTCCCTCAGTTTCTTCAGACCATAATTATTTTTTAATTTCTGGTAAGGCAAAAATTATAGATGGCGATACACTCAAAATTAACAATAAGAAAATTCGTTTTAGTGGAATTGATGCGCCTGAAAGTTATTTTTTTGGAAAAAAACAATTATGTGTTCTTAATGATGTCAAAATTCTATGTGGAAAGCTATCCAAAGAAAAACTCATTGAAAAAATTGGAAATCAGATTGTCAATTGTCGAATAGAAAAAAATAAAGATCAATATAGTAGGTTAATTGGAGAATGTTTTGTAAAAAGTAAAAGTCTCTCAGTTTTTATGGTCAAAAATGGTTATGCATTTGATTATCCTAAATATTCAAATGGAAAATTTAGAAAACACCAGATTTATGCAAAAAAATTTTCCTTGGGTTTATGGCAAATGCAATTCGAATATCCTTGGATATGGAGAAAAAAAAATAGATAATATTCAAAATGATTCGAAAAAAAAATATATATTTATTTTTAATCTTTTTTATAGTTTCTGCTTGCTCCTCAATTCCTAAAAATACTGCTGATGGTTGTTCAATTTTTTCAGAAAGATATCTTTGGTATAAACATGCCAAAAAAACTGAAGAAAAATGGGGCACTCCTATTAATTTGCAACTTGCTATAATTAAAATGGAGTCAGATTTTGATTGGTTGGCAAAACCACCTAGACAAAAATTATTTAAAGTTATTCCTTATAAGAGACCGTCAAGTTCTTTTGGTTATTCTCAAGCAATTAGAGGAACCTGGAAGCAATACAAAGAGGAAACAGGAAACAAGTATGCAACTAGAACAAGATTTAGAGATAGTGTAGATTTTATTGGTTGGTATACAAACAAAACAGAAAAGATCCTAAAAATCGCAAAAAATGATGCTTTTAAACAATATGTTGCTTATCATGAGGGTTGGGGAAATTACAAAAATTATAAAAAGAATCAAAAAATTATTCTTTTAGCAAAAAAAGTTGAAAATCAGTCTAAGAAATACAAGGCACAGCTTAACAATTGTCGAAAATCACTTACTACTAAAAAATATATTATATTTTAGTTTAATTGTTTTTTAAGCTCTATATCAACTGCATCAATTCTCTTCGTATTTTTCGCTAAAGTTAAATACATCGTCGGTGTTACATATAAAGTAAAGAAGGTAGAAATTATCATTCCACCAAGTATAGTTGCACCTACAGCAAGTCTCGAACCTTCTCCAGCCCCTGGGCCAATATTCCCAATAACTAAAGGCAACATCGCAATCATTGTACTTAGGGATGTCATTATAATTGGTCTAAATCTTAAACTGCAGGCTTCTTTTACTGCTTTTTCAATTTCTTTACCTTTAGTTCTTAATTGATTTGCGTAATCAACTATAAGAATACTATTTTTTGTTGAAATACCAATGAGTATTACCAAGGCTATTTGTGAAAATATATTTATTGATGAATTTAAGAATAGAATAAATATTAACCCTCCAAATACTGCAAGAGGAACAGTTAATATAATTATAAATGGGTGGATAAACGAATTAAAAGTAGCTGACATTACAAGATAAGCAGTCAACAATGCTAAAGCAAATATAATATAAAGTTCATTACTTGTTTCTTTTAATTCTTCTGATTTTCCTTTCCAGGTAATTTGTTTATCCGGAGCAACATTTGTCATTGTTTCCTCTAAATAATTAATTGCTTCAGCTAAAGTATAGCCTTCACTTATGTTAGCGGATATTGTTACAGCACGTTGTCTGTTATATCTTGACAACTTACTTGCTGTTCCTTTCTCATTAAACTCAACAAGATTAGAGAGTGAAACTAAGTTACCAGTTTTTTCTGATCGAACAAATATTTTACTTAAACTTTCTTTATTTTTTCTGTCTTCTAAATATTGTTGTAAAATAATTGGGTATTCTTTTCCAAGTTTATTAAATTTTGTGACCGTTTTACCGCCATACAAAGTTTCTAAAGTTTGACCAATTGCTTCAGTAGATATCCCTAGGTCTTTTGCTTTATTTTTATTTATTTTAATATTTACTTCAGGTTTATTTCTTGTGTAGTCAGACTCAAGTCTTGATAAATTCCTGTTCTTTCTTAACATTCTAATAACTTGAGACTGTATTTGTTCTAGCTCTTCATAAGTATTTCCATAAATAACCATTTGAACAGGCTTATTGTAACTAGAAACTCTTATGGACTGAGGAGAAATTGGAAAAGCTAGTGTTTGAGGTACCGTAACTATTTTTCCAATTGCTTGTCTCATTATTGTTTGAGAATTCTGTTTTCTATTTTTCCAATTATCTAAAAGTGAGATAATTAAGAAGCTATTTTCAGAGCCAAAACCTGGAACTATCATTAAAAATCTATTGTATGGACTATTATCCCCATCAAGCAGTGGAATAAGTCTTCTTTCCACATCCTCCGCCCTTTTTTGAGTATACTGGAATGAACTTCCTTCATCAGTAAATCCTATAACTAAGTAAACTCCACGATCTTCTAATGGTAACAATTCTTTTTTTGTATAGTTATACAAAGCCCCAGAGGCAACTATAATAAAAATTATGAACGTTATTATTGTTTTCTTCTTATTCATCCAAAATCCTAATGTCTCAGTATAAAATTTTAAAAACCCTTGAAAAAATTTATCAAATCCTCTTGTAAGGAAATTAGATTTTTTCTTTTTATCAAGAAATTTACTACCCAGCATTGGTGAAAGTGTTAGAGCAACAAATGATGACACTACTATTGCAAATGATAGTGCTATTGCAGTTTCTTTAAATAAAGTTCCAGCAATACCTTCAATGAAAATTAAAGGCAAAAATACTGCAACCAAAATAAGAGTTGTTGCAATAATTGCAAATGTAATTTGTTTTGAGCCTTTATATGCTGCTACCAACGGTGTCTCACCATTTTCAATTCTTCTATATATTGCATCAGTCATAATGACTGAGTCATCAGTGATAATTCCAATTGCTAATATAAAACTTAATAAGACAAATATATTAATCGATAAATCAAAGATATATAATCCTAAGAATGTTGCAATTAGACTTACAGGTAAGGCTATTGCAGGGACAATAACTGCTTTTAAATTTCCTAAAAATAAATAAATTATTATTACAACAAGTATAAAGGCTATAGCTAAAGTTTTATAAACTTCATTTATTGCTTCACCAATATAAGTAGCTCTATTAAAAGCTATTTCTAAATTTAAATCTCCAGGTAAAGTTTTTCTAATTTCCTTTATTTTTTTTTCAATATCTTTTGATAATTCAACAGTTGAAGCTCCACTTCTTGCATAAATTCCTATACCCATGGTTTTTAAATTTAGTGCTCCTTTGCTTTGAGCTCTGAATAAAACTTTCTCTGTGACAGGACCTAATTCTAAATTTGCAATATCCGATAGTCTTACTATGTTGTCTTTAGCCTTCTTGATTGGTAACCCCTTAAGCTTTTCTAAGTCATTGTATGATTTATCGATATTGATCGTTAAATCTATATTTTCAGCTTCAAGTGTACCTGCAGGTAATCGAACATTTTCATTTCTTAAAGACCTTTCTACTTCTTGAATAATTAAATTATTTGCAGCTAATTTGATTGGATCTATCCATACCCTTATACTCTGTTCCCTAAGGCCACCTGTTCTTATTCGGCCAACATTTTTAATGCTAGAAAACTGATCAACTAAATATCGTTCTGCATAATCTCCAAGCTCAAGATCACTCCAGGTTTCTGAGGATAAGGCAAGCCACATTGTAGTTGTAAAACCCGCAGATTGTTTAAGTATTCTTGGGGCCTCAGACTCAGCTGGCAATCTTCCGACAATTCTTGCAACTCTCTCTCTTACATCGTTTGCCGCATTATCAAGGTCAATATCAGTATCAAATTCAATATTTATAGTACTTTTTCCATTTTCTGATTTAGCGTCTATATTTTTTATCCCCTCTGCACCACCTATAACTTCCTCTATTACTTGTGTTACCTCTTCATCAACAATAGGAGCTGAAGCTGAGGCATATTCCACTTGAACTTGAACAACGGGGGGTTGCAGACCAGAGGGGAGTTCTCTCACAGGTAACTTTGAAAAAACAAAAGTTCCAAATACTACTAATATTAAGGATAGTACCCATGACAATGCAGGTCTTCTAATACTAACATCAGTTAAATACATTTAATTATTTACTTTTATCTTCTTTTTTTCCCCAACTAGATTTACTTTTTTTTTCACCATCTTTAATGGGTTTAATTTTTCCATTGGGTCTTACTTTTTTTAATCCTTCAGCAACAACTATGTCACCTTCGTTTAAACCTGACTCTACTTCAAGATAACCTTTGTTTCTGTTACCAACTAAGACCTCAACTCTTTTAGTTACATTCTCATTGTCTACTTTATAAATATAAACCTTGTTACCTTCTAAGATTACACTTGTATCTGGTATTCCTAACGAAATTCTCTCATTATATTTTATTGTGACTTCCATTAAAGCACCAGGCAAAATCTCAAAATTTGAATTTTGCATTTTAACTCTAAGTCTTAAAGATCTATTGCTAACATCAATTTTGCTAGCTAAAGAGTCTACTATTCCGTTATAAGTTTTATCCTTATTACCAGAAAATTTTACATCAACACCAAGTCCTTTTTTTACAAACGGCGCGAATACCTCTGGAACATCAACATCAATAAATAAAGAAGAAGCGTCCTCGATATCAATTACAACAGAACTTTCCGAAACATTAATATCATCAGAAAAATTTCTTTTACCAATTACTCCGTCGAAAGGTGCTACTATAGTTCTATTTTTTAATTTTGCGATAACATCACCAGACTTAACTTTGGTATTATATTTGATTTCTTCTAGAATTTCGTATTTTTCAATATTGTATGACTGTGTTTTAATTGGAACGGCCGTTCCAAAGGTTTCAATGATATTTTGAAATTTTCTTTGCTCAACTGTTTTAACTATAATACCTGGTGGTGGTCTTTTGCTAAATTTTTTTTTAAAATGGTTTCCAATCATTGTCCTAGCAATGATCACACCTGCAATAATTAGAAAAAAAATTATTATTATTGATGTTATTTTAGTAGATCTTTTCATTTTTATATTCTTCCATATTCAGCCCATGAACCATCATAAACTGTAGGAGAATATGTATTATTTACTAGGGAATATGCAAGACCTAAAACACATGCTGTTATACCAGATCCACATGAAAAAACTCTTTTATCGTCATTTAAATCAATAATTTCGCTGAACTTTTTTGAAATCTCACTTACACTTTTAAAAGTATTGTCTGAGCTATTTATAATTTCTTTAAATGGAAGACATACAGAGTTTGGAATAGATCCACTTCTCACATTCTTCCTGGGATCGGGAATACTTCCACTAAATCGTTCCTTACTTCTAGCATCGATTAATGTAAATTTTTTTTTTTCAATGTTTTCATTTACTTCAATAATATTTTTTACTAAAGACTTATTTTCTGTTGCTCTGTAGGTTGACTTGTTTAAAATTGTCTTTTCATTTGTTGTTTTCCTATTTTCAATTAACCATTTTTTTAAACCACCATCTAAAACACTTACTAGGTGTTTATCATGACCAAAATAAATAAAATTGTACCAACCCCTACATGAACTTAGAACATCAGAACTATCATAAATTACAATTCTATCGGTATTTGATATGCCCATTGAAGATACGATCTCTTCCCATTTCCCTTTTGCAGGAAGCATGTGAGGTAAATCTGTATCTTGATCTGAATTCTTGTCTAAGTCAAAAAAAATTGCACCTGGAATATGATTTTTAGAGTATTCCTCTTTAGAATTTCTATCAATTCCTGGCATATGCCATGAGCAGTCAATTATTTTGACATAACTTAAATTATTTTCTAACCAATCTGATGTAACAAGTGACATTCTATCTTTTTTCTAGATACTTCTGATGATACTCTTCAGCAGTGCAGTAATTTTTCAACTCAGATAGCTTAGTTACAACTTTTCCAGATAACTTTAAATTTTCTTCGTCTATAACTTTTTGAGCAATATTTTTTTGTTCTTCATTAAGGTAGAAGATCTCGCTTCTATATTGTGTTCCAAAATCAGGACCTTGAGAGTTTAGTGTAGTTGGATCATGAAATTCAAAAAATCTCTTAATTATTTGCTCGTATGTAATAACTTCAGGATCAAATTCTAATTTTACAGCTTCCGCATGATTAGTTGTTCCTGTACAAACTTCTCTATAGTTTGTATTAGGACTGTTTCCTCCACAATATCCAACCTCTGTTCTGTAGATACCATCTAATTGTCCATATTTTTTTTCTGGACCCCAGAAACATCCCAAAGCTAAAACTGCTATTTCCATAGATTAATGTTATAATAATAATATAATCTAATCCATGTTATCTAGAAATCAATTAGGCTTTTTGTACATGTTTCTGTCTGTGTGTGCATTTTCAATGATGGATGTACTTGTTAAATGGTCTGAGAATTATCCTGTTGGTGAAGTTCTTTTTTTTAGAGGAATTTGTGGACTAATACCTATATTTTTTTTAATTCCAAAAGAAAACTACACAAATTTTTATAAAACAGATCGACCTAAATTACATTTCTTTAGATGCGCCGCAGGATTAATGGCAATAGTATCAGTATTTATTGCACTAAGAAATTTACCTTTGGCAACGGTTGTGGGTATCTCATTTGCTGCACCAATTTTTGCAACAATTTTATCGATTTATTTTTTGTCAGAAAAAATTGGTAAATATCGTTGGTTAGCAGTTTTGATTGGTTTTATAGGTGTAATAATTATTACACAACCAGGTATTTCGAATTTAAATTTTTATTATATTTACCCAATAATTTTTTGTTTAGGAATGTCATATGTTGCAATTGCTATCAGGCAGTTATCTACATCCGAACCAGTTTGGCTTATTTCTTTTTATTTTTCAGTAGCAATATCTATTTTAGGTTTGTTTACAATTCCATTTGGATGGGTAATGCCTACATTAATAGATTTTATTCTTTTGTGTATGATTGGTTTGCTTGGAGGTATTGCTAATTTACTACTTGGACAATCTTATAAACTTTCTGAAGTTTCTTTAGTTACTCCACTTAAGTATTTGAGCTTAGTATTCGCAATTGTATTTGGTTATTTTATTTGGAATGAAATACCATCTTATAAAACTTTATTGGGTTCATTACTTGTAGTGTTATCTTCATTAATTATATTTAGAAGAGAAATTTATTTGAAAAAACCAAACTTAATTTTTAAAAATGAGTAAACCCCCAATTTATTGGTCAAAGGCAGTAAAGTATCTTTCTAAGGATAAGATAATGAAGAAACTTATTTCTAAATACAAAGATAAAACCTTAACAACAAGAAAAGATATTTTTTTATCTCTATGCAAAAGTATAATAGGACAACAGATAAGTGTCGCTGCAGCAAATTCTGTATTTTTAAAGTTTAAAAAAGAATGTAGAGGAAAGATAAATCCAAAAGTAGTTAATGCTATTACCTCGGCTCGGTTGAAAAAATGTGGTTTAAGCAGACAAAAAGTTAGAGGAATTAAAGAGTTGGCAAAAAAATTTGTAAATAAAACATTTAATCCAAGAGTTATAAAAAAAATGGGAGACGAGGAAGCAATTCTTTATTTATCTGAGTTAAGACAAATAGGTAGATGGTCTGCAGAGATGATATTACTATTTACTTACAATAGATCTAACATATGGCCTGTTCAAGATATTGGTTTACTTAGAGCTATTTCAAACAATTATAGGAAAAGCTATTTACCACCGATGAGCTATGTAAATCGATTGAAAAAGAGATTTTCTCCATATTGTTCCGTAGCTACTTGGTATTTATGGCGTTCCATTGACGATGAGCCTATACAATATTAAGTGCCTTCAACTATCTGATGATGTCTTACAGCATGGCCCTTAATAACGTCTATTGCTTCCTGATATTCAGGGGAATCATAAAATTCTATTGCTGTGTTGTAATCCGAAAATTCAACTACAGTTGTTCTAGGAGAGTTTATCCCCTCATTTGTTCTATTTTTTCCACCTCTAATTATAAATATCCCTGAGTATTTATCTGCAGCAATTTTGGCTTTTAGTGCATATTCCTGTAATTTTTCCTCACTATTAATTTTTTCCCACACACAAACTACGTAACCTTTCATATTTCTCCTTTACACCCATTGTATATTGTAATTTTTATTTATCAAATTTGTTGATGTTCTACTCCTTCAACAATAAACATTATTCTCTTAGTTGTATCATCTGCATGAGACCAAGCAGATTTATATTCAGTCGATTCATGGCATGACATAGCATCATTGTAAGTCGGAAACTCCCATATTACAGTACGCAGAACGTTTGGGCCACTAAATGACTTTAATTTTCCACCTCTTACTACTGGTTTTCCCCCATAACTTTTTATTATAGGAACAGCCTTTTCTCCATATTTTTTTAAGTTCTCCTGGCTTGAGATTTCTAAGTATAGACTTATCCAATAAGTTTTCATATTTATCCTTTTTTAATATTTTTATTTATGATACCAAATTTTTATGGCTGATAAATTAATAATTTCTTATGAAGAATATAAAAAGGTCGTCGAAAAACTTGCTTTAGAAATTGAAAAAAAATATAAGCCAACAGTATTAGTTGGCATCATGAGAGGTGCAGCTCCAATTATAGATATTTTATCAAGAATTTTTAAATTACCTACAGCTTATGTTGTAATTCAAAGTTACTCTGGTGATACGGTTCAAAATAAACAAGGGGAGCTAATATTTGCAAGAGATATAAGTGCAATTGCAACTAACGAAGATTTTAAAAAAGTACTGTTAGTAGATGATCTATCAGACACAGGACTTACCTTAAATAAAAGTATAGAGTGGCTTAAAGAATATGAACCTGTTAAGGACCACATAAGTGAAATTAAAACAGCGTGTCTTTGGAAAAAAAAATCTTCCACTTTTACACCTGATTTCTGTCCAATTTTATTAGATAATGATCCATGGATTGTTCAACCATCGGAGTATTATGATGAAATTGATATAGATGGTTTGAAAAAAAAGTATTCTAAATAAAAAAAGGCCAGACTAAGCTGGCCTTTAATTTTAATCTTTTGATAAAATTTCTTACTGTGGAATGTCTCCTTCTACTCCTTTAACGTAAACATTCATTCCGGCTAGCATTCCATCGTCAGCTACAGCACCTTCGGCTACAAGAATGTTTCCTTTTTGGTCATAAATTGGACCAGTAAATGAGTGAGCTTTTCCTGAAGCTAAGTCTTTTTGAAGTTGTTCCACTTCTTTTACTAAGTCGCTTCCCATTGCAGAATTATATGGTGCCATTGCCACCATTCCTTCTTTTAATCCATGCCAAGTATCTTGTTGTTTCCAAGTGCCATCTCTTGCTGCAATTGATCTTTCTACATAGTAAGGCGCCCAATCATCTATAATTGAGGTTAATATTGATTTTGGAGCGAATCTTTGCATATCACTTGCTTGACCAAAAGACCAAACTCCTGCTTTTTCTGCAACTTGTACCGGAGCAGTACTGTCAGTATGTTGCATAATTATATCTGCACCTTGATCAATCAAAGCTTGAGCTGCTTCTGACTCTTTTCCTGGATCATACCAAGTAAAAACCCAAACAATTTTTGTTTTAATATCAGGATTTACTTTTTGAGCAGCTAATGTCATTGCATTAATTCCTCTTATAACCTCAGGAATTGGAAAAGAAGCAATGTATCCGATAGTATTTGTCTTAGTCATCTTTCCAGCCATATGTCCTAATAAGGTTCTACCTTCATAAAACCTTGCGGAATATGTAGAAACATTTGAATGCTCTCTTTTGTAACCAGTTGCATGTTCAAATTTTACATTTGGAAAATCTTTAGCAACTTTGTTTGTTGGATCCATATATCCAAAACTAGTCGTAAAGATTAGGTCGTGACCAGATTGTGCTAATTGTCTTATAACTCTTTCTGCATCAGCACCTTCAGGTACACTTTCTACATAAGTAGTTTTTATTCCCAAAGCTTCCACTGCATTTCTTCCTTCATGGTGTTGGTATGTCCATCCATGGTCTCCAGTTGGACCAACATAAACAAAACCAACTTTAAATTCTGCATTTGCATTTAAGCTAAAGCCAAGCAAAAATAATACAGAAATTAAACTTCTTAAAAATAGTTTATACATTTGATTTCCCCTTTAAATTTAATTTTGTGATACTACAAACTAGACAATATTCTAATAAAAAAAAATATTTATTTTGGAATAGCTAACATCACTTTTCCTTATAGAAGATTTGTCCTAGCGAAGTTGGTGTATTCAGTTTTATTTTTCTACTATCACGAGAAATTACAACTAAAACTATTATTGTCATGATGTAAGGTAATGCACTTAATAATTGAACTGGAATTCTTAAGCCCACTGCCTGCATATGCAATTGTAAAATTGTAATTCCACCAAATATTAATGCACCTATAAGAACTTTAATTGGACTCCATGTTGCAAAAACTACTAAAGCTAGTGCGATCCATCCTCTGCCACCTGTCATATTCTCAATCCATTGAGGAGTGTATATTAATGACAGATATGCGCCTGCCAATCCACACATTGCACCTCCATAAAGAATGCAACTATATCTTACTAAAGTAACATTAATACCTTGATTAGAGGCGGAAGTTGGAGAATCTCCAACAGCCCTGATAATCAAACCAGTTTTAGTCTTCTTTAAAAAATAATTTGTCAGAAAAGGTAATCCAAATGCAAAATATAATATAATTGAGTGACCAAAGAATACTGGACCCAAAAACGGAATACTTTCTTTTAAATTTACGAATAATAATGGAAATTCCTTTCCTGGAATGCCGACGAAATTCTTACCTATCATTGCTGACATTCCAATACCAAAGATAGTTAGTGCAAGACCTGTTGCTACATGATTTGTAAGGAGTGATTGGGTAAGCAATCCAAAAATAAGAGATATAATTAAACCTGACAGCATAGACCCTATTACTGCAAAAAATAAATTATCAGTCACTACCATTAAAGCAAATCCAGAGATTGCTCCAATTATCATCATTCCTTCTACCCCAAGATTTAAAACACCAGATCTTTCAGTTATTAATTCCCCAGATGCAGCAAGTATCAAAGGAACTGATGATGCCATAATGGCACCAATTAAAATACCTATAAAATTTAAATCAAAGCTCATTTTTTTTTAAACCTAAAAATTTTATTTTAAAAAATAATAAATAATCAGACCCAAGAAGAAAAAATAAAATCATTCCTTGAAAAACTTGACCTGTATATTTTGGTACTTGCAAAAATATCTGAGCTGTTTCTGCTCCTAAATAAGTTAGAGCAACAATTAGAGATGCAAAAATAATTCCAATTGGATTTAGTCTTCCTAAAAAAGCAACAATTATTGCCGTGAAGCCATAATCAGGAGAAATATTTCTATGTAATTGTCCTATTGGCCCTGTTATCTCTCCTACACCCGCAAGACCAGCACATGCTCCACTAATCATAAAAACAATAATAATCATTGTCTTACCTTTAAACCCTGCATATTTTGCAGTTTTTAAACTTAAGCCTGAAACTTTTATTTGAAAACCTAAATAAGTTTTGTACAAAATAAGCCAACTTAAGAATACAGTGATGAGAGTAATAAATATTCCAGCATGAATTCTTAAACCGTCAAATAAAATTGGCATTCTTGCAGACTCACTAAATTGTCTTGTTTCTGGAAAATTAAAACCTTCAGGATTGCTCCAAGGACCAACTACCAAATAATCTAATAATAATTTTGCAACATAAACCAGCATTAAGCTGACTAAAATTTCATTAGTGTTAAAATAAGTTTTTAAAATTGCTGGTATCATTGCAAATAGTATCCCACCAAATGCTCCAGACAAAATAATTATTGGTAAAACATAAAATCCATCATGATTATAAAATAACAAAGCAACTCCACCGCCGACTATTCCACCAAAAATAAGTTGACCCTCTGCACCAATATTCCAATTATTACTTTTAAAACAAAAAGATAAACCTATCGCTATTAAACAAAGTGGTGTAGCTTTTACCAAAAGTTCACTTAATCCGTATAAATCTGAAATGGGTGTAACAAAAAAAAATTTTAAAGCCTCAATAGGATTAAACCCCAAAATAAAAAAAATAATCCCACCACCAAATAATGTAAGAAAAATCGCTAAAACCGGTGTTAAAAAGTAAATTGATCGAGATACATCGTTACGCTTTTCAACTTTAATCAATTGAACCTCCTCCCATCAAAATTCCTAATTTTTCAGCTGTAACGGTATCTGCATTCATTATTTTAGATAGTTTACCTTTATAAATTACACAAATACGGTCACTTAATTTTAATAGTTCATCGTTATCAGTAGAAATTAATATTGATGATTTTCCTTGTTCATTAATTTGAATTAATGTTTCATGAATATAGTTGATAGCACCAACATCAAGACCCCACGTGGGGTTAAAACATACCAACAATTCAGGCGAAGTAATTAATTCTCTTCCAATAATTAATTTTTGAAGATTTCCACCAGATAAAAATTGACTTTTTAATTCAACATTGTCTGTATTAACAGAAAAATTAGAAAGTATCTTTTTGGAGTGTTCTTTTATTTTTTTTTCATTCACTAAACCTTTTTCAAAAAAGTTTGATGACTTAAAATTGTTTAATGCAACATTTTCATATATCTTTAACTCAGGGACTGCAGCTTGAGAGATGCGATCTTCAGGCGAAAAAGCCATAAGGTATTCTCTTCTTTCTCTAGGATTCAACTTGCCAATTTCTTTATTTCTAAACATTATAGAAGTACCTTCGGTAATTATTTCTCCACTCAGTATTTGAAATAATTCATTTTGTCCATTTCCTGAAATCCCAGCTATACCTAAACACTCTCCTTTTTTTAAAGAAAGGTTTAAATTATTTAAATTTGTTTCATATGGGTCGTCACTGTTAAAATTTAAATTTGAGATTTTTAAAATTTCCTCGCTATTTTTAAAATTATTAATTTTTTTTTTAATAGTATTTAAATTTTCACCTACCATTTTATTAGCTAAACTCTCAATTTTTTCATCAATTGTATTACTAACCGAAACTACTTTGCCTTTTCTCATTACGGCCACTTCATCACAAAGTGATAAAACTTCTTTTAATTTGTGAGTAATATAAATAATTAAAATTCCATCTTTAGAAAATTGTTTTAAAGAAATAAATAAATCATCAGTTTCTTGTTCAGTTAAAACTGATGTGGGTTCATCCATAATCAACACTTTTGGATTTCTAATTAAACACCTTATAATTTCTACTTTTTGTTTTTGACCTGCCGATAAATTTAGAACTGGAATATCTAGATCAATTTTAAAATTGTACTTTTTTAATATATCGTTGACCAATTCTCTTAGCTCTTCATCCTTTTTGTCACTATCGATACTTAAATTTTCAAATACAGATAAAGTTTCGAAGAGATTGAAATGTTGAAAAACCATCCCAATATTATTTTTTTTTGCATCTAGGGGAGAGTTAAGTTTAATACTTTCATTATTTAAAAAAACTTCACCATCATCAGGCTTTACTACTCCAGACAAGATTTTAACTAGCGTAGACTTTCCAGCACCATTTTCTCCCAATAAAGCGTATATTTTCCCACTTCCAAATTCCAATGATACTTTGTCATTTGCAATGCATCCTGGGTAAATTTTTGAAATTTCTGATACTTTGAGTTTTGTATTCATTAGAATCGGTTTGATAGTAATAAAAATAAAGAATTAAGTAATATAAATACATTATATTTGCCTTTTTTTGATGGAAAACTTATTTTTTTTTCAACTTTTAAGTTAATCTTTTGTCACATTTCAGTATTATAATAGAATAATGAAAAACAAATTCGCTATCATATTAATATCAATTCTTTTTTTTACTGCAGGCTGCCAAACTATTCAAAAAAAAACTGACGAGGTTGTAGAAAAGGAAAATCAAAAATATGGATTATTTGTCGGTGGAGAAGTTAATAAAATGAAATTAGAATTAGGAGCTCCCAGCGAAGATATGATCAATGATACTGGCAATGAAGTGTTAATTTATAAAACAAAAAAATACGGTGTACCGTGTGAAAGAAGATTTGAAGTTAATGCTGGTGGAACTATAATTGCATTCAGTTCTAGTGGATGTTTTTAAACTTGTGGGGCGAACCCCACAAGCAAGGTTAAAATTTATTACTTAATATCAATAAGTCTTTTTTTCTTATGATCTGGTAAAATTCTTTCACAAGCAATTGTCAAAAGACCATCCTTAAGTTCAGCTCCATTTACTTTTACATCATCTGCAATAGTAAAAGATCTTGCGAATTGTCTTTGTGATATGCCCTTGTGAATAATTTCACCGTCTACATTTTGATCTTCAGACTTATTAAGCTGTTTAGTTCTTACAGTTAATATATTATCTTCAAACTCAACCTCGACATCTTTTTTATTAAAACCAGCTAACGCAACTTCAATTGAATAGTTGTCTTTGCCAGTTTTTCTTATGTTATATGGTGGATAATTTGATTGCATTGTCATGCCACCATTACCAAGCATACTTTCAAATTGGTCGAACATATCATCGAAACCAATAGAAAAAGGTCTTAGTGAGTTAAAGATAGATAGATCCTTACTTGTCATATTTACTCCTTTTGTTAAGCAAGTTAATTTATGTAAGCCCCATAAGGCGACCTACATTATCTATATGGTGACTAATTATAAAATTTCAATACAAGATTATTTAAATTTTTTCTGCAATTTTTAAAGCAAAAGCATAATCAAGAGCTATTTCCTCAATAGCACCATCTCTACCAGATTTTCCTCCATGACCAGCGTTCATTTCAGTTTTTAATAATAATAAATTATTATCTGTTTTATAGTCTCTTATTTTTGCAGTGAATTTTGCAGGCTCATCAAACAGAACTCTATTGTCACTAAGACTAGTAGTAATTAAAATATTTGGATAATCCATTTTTTTAATATTGTTATAAGGAGCGTATGAGTAAATATAGTCAAAATGATCTTTGTTATCTTTGGCATTTCCAAATTCATCAAATTCTCCAATTGTTAATGGTAGAGAATGGTCAAGGTTAGTAGTCAAAGAGTCAACAAAAGGCACAGCCATTATTAACCCTAAAAATAGCTCAGGTGCTTCATTTACAACTGCTCCCATCAATAACCCACCTGCTGAACCACCCATTCCTATAATTTTTCCTTTAGAGGTATATTTTTTTTCAATCAAGAATTTTCCAACAGCAATATAATCTTCAAATGTATTTTTTTTGTTTAAAAGTTTTCCTTCTTTCCACCATTTCATTCCTCTTTCCATTCCCCCTCTTATATGTGCCGTAACCCAAATTATATTTCTATTAATTAAGCTTAATCGTGTGGATGAAAACCCAGGAGACATTGAATTCCCATAAGAACCATAACCATATAACAAAATATTTGACGAACCATCCAAAAGTGTATCTTTATGTCTTGTTATAGTTATTGGTACCATTCGTCCATCATGAGACGGGCATTCAATCCGTTCAACAATATAATCATCGGGGTTATGTCCTGATGGAATTTCTTGTTCTTTAACAAGTTTTTTTTCTTTTGATTTTAAATTATATAAAAAAGTCCTTCCTGGAGTTTTAGGAGATGAATATGACAAATAAACATTATCAGTATCTTTATCTTTTTGAATTAAAGATATACTTGGAACTATTACTTTCTCATCACTAAAAACTATCTCTTCCTCTTCATTTGTTTTGGGATTTCTCAAAATTATTTTTCCTAAAGCATTAGAGGTTTCAGATCTAATTATCCAATGATTTAAAAATACTAAACCTCCAATCAATACTTCATCTTTTGCCTTAACGAATGGCTCCCAGTTTTGTTCGACTAAATCATTACATCTATCAATCTTAAAATCTTCAGCATTTTCATTGGTATGTTTGTAAAAATATTTATCCCAGGAGTTTACAGAGTAAATTATACCTCTTTCTCTCTTTTGGATTAATTTAGGATTTGGATTATTTTCGTCAATTTTAAAGTAATATTGTTCCGATGTATTATGATCAGAACTTGTAATCATAAAATATTTTTCATCTGAACTTAAACCTATACCTACTGTAAAAGCTTCACTTTTTTCCTCAAATATTAACTTATCTTCTTTTACAGGAGTACCAATTTTATGTCTGTATATTGTTCTCGGTCTATGATGTTCATCTAATTTTGAGTAAAATATAAATTTATCATCTAAACTAAATTCTATACTTCCACTCGTTTCCTCAATTTTTTCTGTAACCAATTTACCTGATTTTATATCTCTTATATAAATTGTATAATATTCAGAACCTTTTAAATCTAAAGAATATCCTAGAAATTTATCGTCAAAACTTACTTCAAGATCTCCTAAACCAAAATACTCTGTATTTAGTTTTTCTTTTTCAAAATCACCATTCCAAATTTCTTCAACTTTTTCCTCTCCAATTTTTCTTCTTAATTTAATCGAGTAATTACCTTTTGCTGTGGTTTTAGTCCAATATTCGAAATTTTTATCTTTGAAGGGTAAAGATTCATCATCTAATTTAATTCTACCTTTAATTTCATTAAAAATTTTTTTTCTAATTTCCTTGGTATCATTCATTTGATATTCAAAGTAATCATTCTCTTTTTCTAAATACTTTCTCACTTCTGGTAATAATTTTGAGCTATCTTTTAAAACATCGAGTATATTTGATTGGTGAATCCAACTATAGTTATCCTCCCAAGTTGTGTTGTGACAAGATTTTATTTCAGGTTTCTTTTCAAGTTGTGGTATTTTCATTTAGAAAATTATTAATATATGAATATTTTTTTTATAACAGTTATAATTTTTATAATAGTTTATGTTCTTCTGACGTGGTTTGCTAGGACCTCTGCGAAGAGAATTTCAAAAATAATAAGATTAATTATAATTATATCATCAATTTTGTTAGCTTTTTTAATGGTGTATGCTGGTAGATATATTTTTTCATTACCATTTGTTTTAGCTATTTTGCCGCTAATAAAAACTAAAGCAGGAATTTCACTTTTTCAATTACTAAGACTTTGGGGCTTGTTCAGAGTTCTTAGAAACTCTGGGAGATTTAATTTTAATAATTTTAATCAGACAAATACTCAACAAAGTATGAATGTAGATGAAGCATATAAAATTTTAAATTTAGATCCCAAAAAAAAATATTCAAAAAGTGAAATCTTAAACTCATATAAAAAGATTATGAAAAAAATTCATCCTGATGTTAGCCCAGAACTAAATAGACTAGCCTCAATTGTCAATGAAGCAAAAGAAATAGTAATCAAGAGTATATAAATCTTAAGGTATATTAATACTTTACTAAATTTTATTTTATATTAATTTTATAGGATGATTGAATTAAAAGGTATTTTTGCTGCTTCTTTATCAATACTAAAAAATGATCTTTCTCTTGATATAGATAATACAATTAAGCATGCAGAAAACGTCATAGATATGGGTTGTCATGGTGCAGTTTTTTTTGGTAGCACAGGTCAGTCACAATTAATTTCTCTGAGTGAAAAAATACAACTAATCAATCAGCTGCCAAGTAGTAAATATAAAGATAAATTTATAATAGGGACAGGCTTAAATTCACTTGCAGATAACATTAATTTGATAAAAATTTCCAAGTCTATGAATTTTAATACATTTCTTATAATGCCACCTGCATATTATAAATATGAAGACAGCGATGTAATAAATTTTTATTCAAAAATAATTGAAGAAGTTAATGATTGTAAAATTATATTGTATAATTTTGAAAAACTTTCAGGTTACAAGTTTAGTCCAGCATGTATCGAAACCTTAGTTAAAAAATTTCCAGATCAAATTGTTGGTGTCAAAGATAGTTCTTATAATTTATTTGAGACATTGAAAATTAAAAATTTTTCTATATTTCCTGGTTCTGAATCAAAATTATTAAAAGGGTTAGAATTAGGGTGTGACGGAATAATAACAGCTACTACAAATATCACTGGAACTTTGGCTAGAGAAGTTTACGACGGCTTTAAAAATAATTCAGATTTATCTTCAAACAAAAAATTATGTGATGTAAGAGGTTGTTTTGAAAAATATAATTTAATATCTGGTTTGCACACAGTAATGTCAGAAAAAAATAAAATATTTGAAAATCTTTTACCACCGTTAAAGCTTTTAGATACTAATCAAAAAAAAGAGATATTAACAAGTTTAGTTAATCTAGAATTTAAAATAGCGAATTTAAAAGCAGCATAAAATGAGTTTAGTAAGTTTTCTAAATGATTTATTTAAACAAGACGGTTTTGAACTTGTAGACTCCAATTCAAAAAAATATGTAATTGGAAATCCTAAAAAAGAAAAACCAATAGTAATTAAATTACTTGATCAAAAATTAATGCAAAAATTACTTATTAACCCAGATCTACATTTTGGAGAAGCTTATATGGATGGATCATTATTGATACAGAATGGAACGCTTACAGAATTTTTAGACTTAGCTTTCAAAAATATAGGAAGGGGAGATATAAATTTTTATGGCTCAGTTATAAAAAAAATAAAAGGAACTTTCAGATATCTTACAAATTTTAACAAAATCGTAAAATCAAAAGAAAACGTAGCCCATCATTACGATATATCTGAAAAACTTTACGATTTATTTTTAGATGAGAATAGACAATATTCCTGTGCTTATTTTAAAAACGATAATGATACATTAGAGCAAGCTCAAAATAATAAAATCCATCATATTATAAAAAAATTAAATATTCAGCCTAATCAAAAAGTTTTAGATATTGGTTCAGGATGGGGCACATTAGCATTAGCAATTGCCAAGGAGACAAAAGCAAGTGTTACAGGCATAACTCTCTCAGAAAATCAATTTGAGTACAGCAAAAATAAGGCAAAAGAGATGAATTTGTCCAATCAGGTAGATTTTAAACTTATTGATTATAGGCAACTAAATGAAAAATTTGACAGAATAGTAAGCGTTGGAATGTTTGAGCATGTAGGTAGAAAATTTTATAAAACATATTTTGATACTGTTTTTAAACTTTTGAACGAAAAAGGAATTGCTTTAATTCACACTATTGGTTCATCAATGCCCCCAAGAGACCCACAACCATGGATTACAAAATATATTTTTCCAGGCGGTTACACACCAAGTTTAAGTGAAGTTGTTAAACCAATTGAAAACTCAGGTCTGATAGTGTCTGATATTGAGGTTCTAAGAATGCACTACGCGCATACACTTAGAAATTGGAAAGAAAGATTTTTATCAAAAAAAGACACGGTTTTAGGGATGTTTGATGAAAAATTTTTTAGAATGTGGGAATTTTATCTAGCTAGTTGCGAAATGGCATTTAAATGGGGTGATCAGGTTGTATTTCAATTTCAGTTATCAAAGGAT
>CABYVH010000014.1 GCA_902522365.1 uncultured Pelagibacteraceae bacterium | reverse complement strand
ATTCAAAATAAAAAAAAAATAGAGGAAAATTTTGTACCAGGTTTAAAAGTTGGAAAAATTGGTATTGAAAATTCAAAAGATACTGACCTAATAGGAAATCATGGAATTAAAAGATATGAAGTAAATGCATCAGGAAAAAAAATAAGTGAAATTAGTTATAATAAAGAAACTCAAGGTGAAAATTTACGAACAACCATAGACTTAGAAATTCAGCAATTGGCTCAAGAGTTATTAAAAAATCAGGCAGGTTCAATATGTGTTATGGATATATACACAGGTGAATTAATTGCTATGGCATCGTCCCCAACCTACGACCCTAATAAGTTTACCCATGGGATAAGCACTAAAGATTGGAATGAAATTAAAAATAATAAGTTAAGACCTTTATTAAATAAATCATTAGCAGGATTATATTCTCCAGGATCCACTATAAAACCTTTAGTTGCACTTGCTGCACTAGAATATGGGATAATAGACACAAAGTTTAAAGTAAACTGCAAAGGCCATGATCATCCATATGAATTGTATGGAGAAAGATATCATTGTTGGAAAAAAAATGGTCATGGATTAATGAGTATGAGAAATGCCATTAAACAGTCATGTGATATTTATTTTTATGAAGTCGCAAGACTTTTAGGTGTAGATAAGCTTTCACTAATTGCAAAAAGATATGGTTTAGGTTCAAAAGTTTTAGAAGATTTTTTTTCAGAAGAAAAAAAAGGAATTGTACCCTCAACGAAATGGAAAAAAAAAGTTTTAGAACAGTCTTGGTACCTTGGTGAAACTGTAATTACTGGAATAGGACAGGGTTACATTCAGACTACCCCACTTCAATTATGTTTGATGACAGCGCAATTGGCTAATGGAGGCTATAAAATTAAGCCAAAATTAATTTATGATAAAGAAATAGATTTAAATAAAATTATATCTAAAATTGAAAGTGAAAAAAATAAATCTGTAAGTCAAAATATTTTGAAAGATCATGAATTTAAACACTATGAAAGACTTTACAGAAATCCAAATAATTTAAAGTTGGTTCTGGATGCAATGTACGGGTCAACCAATGAACAATTTGGAACCTCCTTCAGATCTAGACACAAAGAAGATAAATACAAGTTTGCTGGAAAAACTGGGACTTCTCAAGTTAAAAGAATTACTGACCAAGATAGAGAGCTTGATTTAGACCTTAAAGAGATAGAATATAAAAGTAGAGATCATGCTTTATTTATTGCATTCGCACCTTATGATAAACCAAGATATTCTCTTAGTGTTTTAATAGAGCATGGAGGCTCTGGTAGTAAAGCAGCCGCTCCACTAGCAAACAAATTAATAAAAAAAATTTTAGATAGGCATGAATTAAGAGAAAAAATTAGAAAAGATTTAAAAAATATTGCATGATACTTTCAACGTCACTAAATTCTACTAGCTACTCATTTTTTGATAAACTGAAGGCTGTTGATTACTTTTTAATAATAATTGTTGCTATAATTGGTTCAATCAGTGTTGTTTCAATTTATTCTACAGAAAGTGGGAACTTTTCTTTTTATACTAAAAATCATCTAACTAGATTTCTAGTATTTTTTTCTATGTTTTTAGTTTTGTCATTTGTAAGAGTTTCGGTTTGGTATAGACAGGCATATATTTTTTATGTTCTTGGAATTTTACTTTTATTACTTGTAATTTTTTTTGGGATTTCAGCGTCAGGGTCCAAACGATGGATAAATTTTTTCATAATGAACCTTCAGCCTTCAGAACTGATGAAAATTGCAATAATAGTTTGCTTTGCAAGATATTACCATCGTATTCAAAGCTCAGATATTCAAAGTTATAAATATTTATTACAACCAATTATACTTTTGTTGATACCTTGCTATTTAGTTATAACTCAACCTGATTTGGGAACAGCAATTTTAATAGCAGGAAGTGGGTTGGCTATTATTTGGTTAGCAGGACTTAATTTAAAATATTTTGTATATTCAGGTTTAATATTATTAGTCTCATTGCCTTTTGTAATTTCTTTTTTAAAACCATATCAAAAATCAAGAATATTAACTTTTTTTAATCCAGACAGAGACCCTTTAGGTGCTGGCTACCAAATAATTCAATCTAAAATAGCAATTGGTTCAGGAGGTTTCATAGGCAAAGGTTTCTTACAAGGTACACAAAGTTATCTTGAATTCTTACCTGAAAAACACACTGACTTTATTTTTACTCTTTTCTCTGAAGAGTTTGGCTTTGTTGGTTCAATGGTACTAATTTTATTATACGCTTTATTAATTTATAGAATAATAAGGATTGGTTTTTCTAGTAGATCATTTTTTGCAAAACTATACTGTTTTGGTTTTGCATCTGGTTTATTCTTATATATTTTTGTAAATATAGCGATGGTTCTTGGACTATTACCAATTGTTGGAGCACCACTTCCTATCATGTCATACGGAGGATCATCAATGTTATCGATAATGCTTGGTTTAAGTATCGTAATGAGCTGCAAAATTTACAGTCGAGATACAATTGGTAATTAAGATAAGTTAAATCTATATTTGCCGCGATCAAATAGCATCTATTATAATTTTTCTTTCAAACTATATTTTTTTAGTGTCAGAAAAAATGTTAAAAGTTGGTATAATTGGTGCAGGTATTCAAGGAGTTTGCAATGCTCTCTTTCTTCAAAAAAAAGGCTATCAAGTAATTTTATTTGATAGAGATGAACCTGGAAATGCAGCTTCATATGGTAATGCAGGACACTTTTCACCTTATGCATCAGTACCATTAAATAGACCTGATATTGTAAGCGATGTACCATCTATGCTTATGAGCTCAAGAGGACCGCTAGCACTTAAATGGAACTATGTTCCAAAAATGATACCTTGGTTTTCAAAATTTTTATTGAATTGTACTAATCATAAAATGATGCATACCGCAAAAAATATGCATCAAATTTTAGATCAATCATTACTGGCATATGATGAACTATTTGAAGAGATAGATTTAGAAGGTTTGGTTGAAAATAATGGAATTTTATATGTCTGGAACGAAAAAAATTTAAAAAAGTAGAGAGCTAGAAATAAAAATTAGAGATGATCTGGGCGTTAAGCAACAAGTAGTGAATAAAAAAGAAATTCATGATTTAGAACCAAATTTAAAACCATTTTATCATGGTGGTGTTTTTTATGATTATGCAAGACATGCAAGAAACCCAAAAAAAATACTAATTAAGTTATTTCAAAATTTTATAAATAAAGGAGGAAAGTTTTTGAAACTTAATATTCAAGATTTGAATTTTGATGAAGAAAAACCTGTTTTAAGATCAGAAACTCAGAGATTTGTTTTTGATAAATTAGTTATTGCATGTGGTGCGTTTTCAAAAAAACTCACTGATAAACTTCATGAAAATATTCCACTAGATACTGAGAGAGGGTATCATGTTCATTTTAAAGATTTTGATCATTTAATATCTAGACCAGTGGTTTATTCAAACAGAGGGTTTGGAATGTCACCGATGGACCAAGGTTTAAGAGTAGTTGGCACTGTCGAGTTTGGTGGTTTAGAAAATGCTTTATCAAAATCTAGGATTAAAAACCTAATTTTAAATGCAAAGGATATGTTAGATGGATTACCTGAGCATAAAGATGAATGGTTAGGGTTTAGACCTACGCTGCCAGATTTTTTACCAATAATTGGACCATCAAAAAATTATAAAAATGTATTTTACTCATTTGGTCATCATCATTTAGGATGGACTTTAGGTGCAATTTCTGGAAAAATAGTGTCTGGTATGATTGCAAATGAAAATACTAATATGGATTTAAAACCTTATAGCTCTATTAGATTTGCCTAAAAATATTTATTGTAGATATAAATATTGAAGGTCTATACAAACAATAAATAACAGATAACCTATAAATAAAACAGATTTGTTAAATTTTAATGAAATTAAATAATCCTTTTTATCTTGCGTCTATCTATTTGGTTTTAGCGAGCCTATTTTGGGCTGGAAATTTTGTAGTTGGAAAAGCAGCAAGCATTATAGATATACCTCCAATATCATTAAATTTTTATAGATGGTTTTCAGCCTGTTTAGTTTTGCTACCCTTTACTTACAAAGAATTAATAAATAAGAGAAGAGTAATATTCGATAACATTTTTTTATTTTCAATTTTAGGTTTTTTAGCTGTAACAGTGTTCAATTCTGCTCTTTTTTATTCTTTAAGACATACGCAAGTTATTACTGGTCTTCTGATGATATCAACAGTTCCAGTCATGATTATATTATTTTCATCTCTACTCAAAATTGAGAAAACAAACTTATTTCAAATAACAGGAGTATTCTTATCTCTTGCTGGAGTTATGTTTATCATCACAAAAGCAGATTTAAACAATCTTATAAATTTAACATTTAACAGAGGAGATATATTTGCATTAATTGCAATGTTTGCTTGGTCTTTATATTCGACGCTTTTAAAAAAACGTAAATCCGATCTATCCCCAATTGCAACACTACAAGTCGTTATTACATGTGGCGTGTTTTTTTTAATTCCAATGTATTATATGGATTATAAACTTGGTAGTGTCATTAAATTTGAAACTTCTTTTTTCCTAGTGTTATTTTATGTTGTATTATTCCCAGGAATAATTTCATTTTTATTTTGGATTAAAGGTGTCACACTTATTGGAGCAAATAGATCTGGAGTTTTTTTACATTTGATGCCAATTTTTGGTGCAATGATGGCTATGATAATTTTCAATGAAAAAATTTTATTTTATCATTTCTTAGGTGCAATTTTTATAATTGCTGGTATTACAATCTCGAATAAAAAAACTCAAAATGCTTAAAGTAGCTATTTTAGACGATTATCAAAACGTTGCTCAAGAATTTATAGATTTGAAAAATCTTTCATCAAAGTTTGATATTGAGATTTTCAGCGAACCCTTTCAAAATGAAGATGACGCAATTGAAAAATTAAAAGAATTTGAAGCCTTACTTATCATGCGAGAGAGAACTACAATCAGTTTAAATCTCATTAAAAATTTGAAAAAACTGAAATATATTTCAACAAGTGGAATGAGAAATAAAGCGATAGATATAGAGGCAGCAAAAAAAGCTAAAATTATTGTTACAGGAACAGAAATAAATTCAAATCCAACATGCGAGTTAACATGGGCCTTAATCTTAGGTCTTGCAAGAAATGTTAAAGTTGAGGTTGATAATATGTATCAAGGTTATTGGCAGACAACGGTAGGTATTGAATTAAAAGGTAAAATTTTAGGACTTGTTGGTTTAGGAAAAGTTGGATCGCAGGTTGCAAACATAGGAAAAGCTTTTGGCATGCAAGTTATGGCATGGAGTGAAAACTTAAGTTTAGATAAGTGTAAAGAACTTGATGTTTTGCCATGTAGTAAAGAGGATCTTATACAAAACTCTGACTTTATATCAATTCATGTCCAAGGAGGAGAAAGATACAAGGATTGTATAAAGCTTGATGAGTTTGATAAAATGAAAAAAACTGCTTTTCTAATTAATACTTCAAGAGGTCCAATTGTAAACGAAGACGATTTAATTATAGCTCTTTCAACTAACTTAATTGCTGGAGCTGGTATCGATGTTTATGATAAAGAACCTCTGCCTAGTGGTCATAAATTGAGATTTGTGCCAAACGCACTTTTGCTTCCACACGTAGGCTATGTCACAGCTGAAAATTATTCTATTTTCTATACACAAATGATTGAGAATTTAGAAGCCTGTGTTGCTGGTAAGCCTATTCGAGAAATAAAGTAAAGTGGAATTACCAGTTGTAAATCACCCTGATTATGAAGCAAAAATTGGTGATGATAATAAATTTCCAATTAAAAAATTTGGTGAATTAGCAAGTTTTCTTAAAAAAGAAAAGGTAGTTAAGAAGTTTTATAAACCTGATCCATGCTCAGTAGATACACTAAAAGAAGTTCACTCTGAGAAGTATATTTTAAAAATTAAAAATAAAACATTAGAGCAAAGATTGGTTAAAAAAATAGGTTTCCCTTTAGTTGATAGTGTGGTTAGAAGATCTTTAGTTGCAACAGGCGGAACCGTATTAGCCTCTAAATTAGCAATTAATTATGGAATAGCTTGTAATACAGCTGGTGGAAGTCATCATGCTATTTATGATGAGGGGGCTGGTTTTTGTGTTTTTAATGATGTGGCTGTTGCTGCAAAATATCTTTTGAATAGAGGGTTGGCTAACAAAATCCTAATAGTTGATTTAGATGTTCATCAAGGTAATGGAAATTCAGAAATATTTAAAAATGAAAATAACGTTTTTACATTCAGTATGCACACAAAAGTGAATTATCCACCAATTAAATCAAAAAGTGATCTGGACGTTGAGCTTGAACAAAACATGGAAGATGATGAGTATTTAGATATTTTAAAAAAAAATTTAATTTTTCTAAACGATTTTAATTTTGATTTTGTTTTTTATATCGCAGGTGTTGACATTCACTTAGACGATAGATTAGGTAAGTTGTGCATTACTGACAAAGGAATTAATAAAAGAGACGAGATGGTTATTAGAAACTTTTTTACAAGAAGAGTTCCTATTTGTGGAGTTTTAGGTGGTGGTTACAATAAAGACTTTAAAAAACTTATTGAATTACACGCAAGTTTGCATAAAAATTGTGCTAAATATTTAAATGACAAAAAATAATCCAGACTTAACTCATCAACAAAATAAAGTATTATTTGAGGAAGCCACAGAGCCACCAGGTTCAAGCGAACTTAATTTTGAAAAGAGAGAGGGAAGTTATCATTGTGCAAACTGTGGAGTGAAATTGTTTGACTCTAATACAAAGTATGAAAGTGGCTCTGGCTGGCCATCATTTTATGAGTCTCTACCTGATGCATTTGAAACTACAACAGATTATCATATCGGTTATGCCAGAACCGAGTACCATTGCAAGAATTGTGGAGGACATCACGGCCATATATTTGATGATGGCCCACAACCAACAGGAAAAAGATACTGTAATAATGGAGTTTGCTTAGTTTTTAAACCTAAATAATTGATTTCAAATTATGAATATAATTGAAATACAAAACAAGATCATCTCTGAAAAAATCAAGTTAAAAAATAAGTCGAAAAATTATTTAAGTAATTTTGAAAATATTGAGAAATATATCAAAAAAGAAGTTGAGTTAATTAAATGTTTTGAGAGTTCGATTATCCCAGAAATAGAATTTAAAAATATTTTAATTGAAAATGAAAGGACTATTAATGAGAAGGTTCTGAAACGTGGGTGTGTAATAATTAGAAATGTTTTTGGTGAAAAAAAAATGAAAGATCTTAATAAAAATCTAGATCAATATGTTTTAGAAAACAATTATTTTGAAGATCAAAAAAAAAAATAGGTATAGATAAATATTTCAGTGATCTCAAATCAGGAAAACCTCAAATTTTTGGATTGTATTGGTCTAAAGCACAATCAGAAATTAGACACTCTCAAGAAATGGAAAAGGTTAAAAAATGGTTAAATAATCTTTGGAATTATAAGTATAAGGATAAAAGCGTTTTTGACCCAAATAAAGAACTTGTATACGCGGATCGAGTAAGAAGAAGAGAACCAGGAGACGATACATTGGGTTTATCACCACATTGTGATGCTGGATCGATTGAAAGATGGACTGATAATGCATATCAAAAAATTTATAATGATATTTTTTCAGATAATTTCGAAAATTATAATCCGTTTGATGCAAAATATAGAGATGAAACAATTGAATTTGAGTCACCTGCTGTAGCGCATGTATTTAGAACATTCCAAGGATGGACAGCCTTAACAGAGCAAGGTCCAAATGATGGAACTTTACAATTAATTCCTATCGCTAAAGGAATGGCATATGTTTTAACAAGAGCTTTACTAGATGATGTGCCTGAAAACGAGTTATGTGGTTCAAAAGCTGGGAAAGCTTTATCAATAAATGAAAAATATCATAGTTTATTGTTAGAAGGTTTAATTTCAATTCCAAAAATGTATCCTGGAGATACTATTTGGTGGCACCCCGACGTTGTACATGCTGTTGAGGAAAAACATATGGGTAAAACCTTTTCAAATGTTATTTATGTAGGAGCAACTCCATACTGTAAAAAAAATATTGATTACATAAAAAAACAATCAAAAAAATTTATTGAAGGTAAAAGTCCACCAGATTTTGCTGCTGAGGACTACGAAGTTAATTATAAAGGAAGAACTAAAATTAATGATTTAAGTGAATTAGCAAAAAAACAATTATGTTTAATAGATTGGAATTAAATTTACTTTAGTGAAGCTTCTAAAGTACCATTTTTTTCTAGGTCTCTAAGTTCTTGATAACCACCAATATGTTCATCGTTAAAAAAGATTTGAGGAATTGTACGTTTTCCATTTGCTTTTTTAATCATTTCATCTCTTAAATCTGGTCCAGTTGATACATCAATCACTTTGTATTCAAGATTATTTCTATTCAGTAACCTTTTCGCAGCATCACAAAAAGCACACATTGGGCCTGAATACATAGTAATATTTTTCATACTTTAGATATAATTATATTTTTTAAATTTACCAGTTAAGAATTTCATTTTTCTTTATTTTTACTCTTATTTGTTTTCTTGAATATTCAAATTTTTTTCTATGTTTAATACTTTGTGAATTTACTCTTTTTCTCCATAACCTAAAAGATGAGGGTTT
Organism: uncultured Pelagibacteraceae bacterium; assembly: GCA_902522365.1. Lineage (GTDB taxonomy): Bacteria > Pseudomonadota > Alphaproteobacteria > Pelagibacterales > Pelagibacteraceae > Pelagibacter. The sequence continues at coordinate 18,807 of CABYVH010000014.1, read as the reverse complement.
GAGATTTCTTCTCATTATCTTAATTACATCGGCGTCAGTTTTGCCTGTTTTTTTTTCTATCTCTTCAAATGTTATTCTATCAGCCCATGCTGCCCAGATAACCCAGTCTGGACTACCTTGTTTAGGCTCAGGGTTTTTAACTTTGGTTGTAGGCCTGTGACTTTTTTTCATAGATTTTCCAGTAAAACTTTAATTAAATTTTAATGCAAATTTTAATGTCTATGATATTATCATTTTTAGATAGTCCTATCTAGCCATCTTTAGCTCCCGGTTTTTTAGGACTATCCTAAGATGCTTCCATTAAACTATTTCCTTTTTCTCCAAATCATTCTCTTCATGTTTATTACTCCTGGAACACCAAGGATAGTAATCATTTCATATTCAATGAATTACGGAGTTAAGAAATGTGTGTGGACAGCATTAGGAGATGTTACTGCAAATATTATTCAAGCAACTCTTGTTATATTTGTTATTGGTTCATTTATTTCAAATAATCCTAAGTTGCTAAATACATTTAAGTGGGTTGGAATAATTTATATTCTATATCTTGCTTATGATATTTATAAATCCCGACCAAAAAGTATAAATTCTGATGAAAAATCTGAAAAAAGTTTTTTATCTTTTTATAAAGATGGCTTTTTAGTTGCAGGAACAAGTCCCAAGGCTTGGATGTTTTTTCCGTTTATTTTTCCACAATTTATTGATTTTAATTCAAATTATGTTGCTCAATTTATTATTCTCATAACAACTTATGTAATTTTAGATTTTTTATCTTTAGTCGGTTATGCAATCCTTGCAAATAAAATGATTATATGGGTCAAAGCCAACGCAAAGGTTATTAACACAATTTCTGCGTGCGTTTTAATTGTAATAGCAGCTATAATTGCATTAATGCAACAATATTAGTTATTAATGCGATACTACTGTTACTTGCAAAAAAATTAAATTCTTAGTTAAATAGGAAATAAATTAATTAATTAATAATAAAAGAGGAGAGAAATGAAAATTAAAAACATTATAATTACATTTGTTTCTGCATTAGCAATCTTATTTTCAACTTCAGTTGTATCTTTTGCAAAAGTTGTTGGTGATAAAATTATTTTAGGATCTGCTATTTCACTTACAGGAAAGTATTCATCTAATGGTGTTCATACTCAAAACGGATATAACATGGCCGTTGACAGAATAAACAGCATGGGCGGTGTTAAAGTTGGTGGAAAGACTTATAAATTTGAAATTATCTATTACGATGATGAATCAAATCCAAAAAGAGCAGCTCAACTTGCAGAAAGATTAATTTCACAAGATGGTGTTGAATTTATGCTTGGACCTTACAGTTCAGGTTTAACTAAAGCGATTGCACCAGTAACCGAAAAGTATGGTGTTCCAATGGTAGAAGCTAACGGTGCATCAAGATCTTTGTTTACAAAAGGTTATAAATATTTATTCGCAGTGCTTGCACCAGCGAACTTGTATTTAGACGTTGCAATCAGAACAGCGGTTGAGCTTAATGGTGGAAAAGGTGTAAGAATTGCACAAGCTTTTGAGCAAGATGCATTCTCACAAGACGTTAGATTAGGTATTTTAGATGCTGCAAAAGAAACAGGATCAAAAATTATAATCGACGATAAACTGCCAAAAGAGCTTAATGATATGGCAGCAACTTTAGCAAAAGTTAAAGCAACTAAGCCAGATGTTCTTGTTGTTTCAGGACACACAAAAGGTGCATTAACAGCTATTAGACAAATTGCCGAGATGAAAGTTGATGTTCCAATGTTAGCAATGACACACTGTGATGCTGCAAAATTATCTAAACAACATGGTGCCAATTCACAATATGCTTTGTGTGCTTCTCAATGGCACAAAACATTAACTTATAAAGATGATTTCTTTACTGATGGTATGACTTATGATGCAGACTTTACAAAAGAGTTTGGTTATGCACCACCATACCAAGCAGCAGAGTCTTCTGCAGCTTTGTTAGTGTTTAAAGATGCTTTTGAAAGAGCAGGATCTTTCGATCAAAAGAAAGTTAGAGATGCTCTTGCTGCTACTAACATGCAAACTTTTTATGGAAACATAAAATTTGCTGAAGGTGGTCAAAACGTCGATAAGCCAATGGTATTATTCCAAGTTATGTGTGATGATGCAGGAAAATGTGAAAATAAAGTTGTAGCTCCATTAAAATGGGCTTCAGCTGAATTAATTCACCCAATTCCTAAGTGGTCAGACAGATAATATAATAATGAACATAAGCCCCCTAGCATTAGGGGGCTTTTTTTTATAAGCATTTAAAGTTTTATGGATTTTTTAATATTTCAAGTACCAATGTTAACAGTTCAAGCTACTCTGGATGGAGTATTGCTTGGCATTTTATTTGCATTAATTGCATATGGAATGGCTCTTCAATGGGGAGTTATGAATATAATTAATATTGCACAGGGTGATCTAGTTATATTAGGCGGATACATTGCATACTTTATGTATCTTTATGGAATTCATCCAGCATGGGGAGTGATTGTTTCTCCAATCATCATGTATTTTGTTGGAGTAATTATCTACAAATTAGTAATTAACAAAGTAGTCGATAGAGATTTGTTCATCTCAATTCTTGCAACATTTGGAATAAGTATTTTATTTATGCAATTAATGAACTTTGCATTTGGAGCAGATGTCGTTCTTGCAAATTCAGGTTATGGAACAACTATGTTATTTGATAATTCTGTGACATTGCCAAATTCTAAGATATTTTCTGCATTTATTAGCATTGTTTTTGCCATTGGATTAGTAATCTATATGAAAAAATCTAAATTAGGTCGAGCTATTAGGGCTACAGCCCAAAATGCAAGAGCAGCAAAGATATTAGGCGTAGATACAGAAAAAGTTTATGCAGCCACTTTTGGAATTAATGCAGCTTTATGTGGTGTAGCTGGAGCATTAATCTCAATAACCTTTACAATCCACCCATATATGGGATTACCGTATACAATTAGATCTTTCATGATTGTAATTGTAGCAGGATTAGGAAACTTACCAGGTGTAGCAATGTCTGGAATGGGCCTTGGTATGTTCGAGGAATTTGCAGATTATATTCTAGGAACAGAATTTAGAATTGGTTCTGTATTTTTATTATTAGTTTTAATTTTAGTTTACAGAAGATTTAAACTTTCGAAAAAGAGAGAATATTTAAAATGAGGAAGGTTAAAATTACTGATGACAAAGGAAATAATATTGAGGTTGATATAAGGAAATTTAAAAACCATCTAGATGAATACCATTCAAATGGTTCAAGTATTCACGAAGAAAAAGGACATTATTTTACAGTTAATAAATTATTTAGAGAGAAAATTAAAAATCTTTATGAACAAGAATAATTTAATTTTATATATATTTATTTTAACTTTTGGCATAGCTGCGCCATTTATATTTCCAGCTTTTAAAGTTCAGTTATCAATTCTTTGTATTTTAATAATTCTAGCTCTAACCTGGAATGTTCAAGGTGGAGAAATGGGATACAATACTTTTGGTAACATTCTTTTTTATGGACTGGGAATGTATCTTTGTGCCTCAGTACAAGTTGGAATGTTTTTTCCATTGGCAGAGTGGACTGAAGGAGGCGGCGAGAAAACATTTGTTCATACTCCAACACAGTTTTTTCAAGGAATGGCTGTTGGCCTAGCTGTGGCTGCTGTAGCACCAGCGATAGTAGCTGGACTAATAGGTTATTCAATTTTAGGATTGAGAGGACACTATTTTGCCATTTGTACGTTGGGTTTAGGAGTTGCAGCTGGAGAAATATCTGGTGGTATAGAGATTATAGGAGCAGGACAAGGTTTTACAACTCCTCCATTTCCAAACATTGGTAGCCTAGAAGCAAGAGGAGAATTTTTTTATTTTTGTAGTTTTATAGTTTTGGTTCTTACATTTATTGCAATTAAGGCAATCTATTCAACAAGATTTAAATTAGTGCTTAATGCCATAAGAGATAATGAAGATAAAGCAGAGGCGATGGGAATTCAAACTATGAAATATAAAATCATAGGTTGGATGATCTCTGCATTTTTCTGTGGTTTAGCAGGTGGAATTATGGGCGGACTTGTTGGTTATATAGACTCAACAGATGTAGCATTTGATGGAAGAGAAATGGGAGTATTTATGGTACTTATGGCAATATTAGGAGGTAAGGGAACTTTATGGGGACCTGTTATTGGAGCAACAGTATTTCATATATTTAAAGAGGGGTTTTGGACTTTTTTCCTTGGGTGGCAGTATGTTGCGCTAGGAGTTTTAATTATTGTAATAGTTATTTATTTCCCTGAGGGAATTATGGGATGGTTAAGAGAAAAGTATCCTGAAAGATTTGGTGAGGTGGTTGATGAAGCCGATCGAAAGGCCCAGGTAGAACTCAAATGAGTATTCTCGAAGTAAATAATGTAAGTAAATCTTTTGGAGGGGTTAAAGCTAATGTTGATATTTCAATGTCAGTTGAAAAAGGGAAAATTGTTGGATTGATAGGCCCTAATGGATCTGGAAAAACTACATTATTCAATTCTATAGTTGGTACTTATCCTATAGACCAGGGATCAATAAAGTTTAATGAAAAAGAAGTTTCAGAATTGCCCGTACCAGTGATTGCAAAACTTGGTTTGTTAAGAACGTTTCAGCAAACAAGAATTTATGGAAAATTAAATTGTGTAGACAATATGTTAATAAGTCATAAAGCTAGTGACGAAAGTTTAGTCTCAATATTTTCAACTATCCCAAAAGATTTAACAGACAAAGCAGAGAATCTATTAAACTTTGTTGGACTATATCAAAAAAGAAAACTAAGAGCTGGAGATCTTTCATTTGGACAACAGAAATTATTAGAGCTTGCTATGGCATTAATGAATGAGCCAGAGATGTTATTATTAGATGAACCAACAGCAGGAATAAATCCAACATTAATAAATGGAATTATTGATAGATTAATAAAAGTTAATCAAGATTTTGGTATTACTCTTTTAGTAATAGAGCATAACATGAGAGTAATTATGCAATTGGCAGAAAGTATTTTTTGCCTAGCACATGGAAAAATGCTTGCTAATGGAACACCAGATGAAATTAAAAATGATAAGCGAGTAATAGATGCTTATTTAGGAGCACAATAATGGCTAATCAATATGAAGTATTAGGTAAAGCACCTGGTGCTGAGGATTTAAAAAAACTTTCGGAGGATAACATTCATTTAACAATTAAAGGTTTATCAGCTGGCTATGGTAAAATGGAAATTCTACATAATTTAGATTTGTTTGTCAGCAAGGCACAATCGTTATGCTTGATAGGTCCTAATGGAGCAGGTAAATCAACAATTCTTCATTCAATATATGGTTTTACGAATATTTTTTCTGGTAAAATCGAAGTTGATGGCAAAGAAATAACAAACCTTACACCTGCAGAGAAACTAAAATCTCAAGGAATAGCTTATATTCTTCAAGATAATTCTGTTTTTCCAGACATGACTGTAGAAGAAAACCTTTTAATGGGTGGATATATAAAAGATAAAACTGAAGAGTCATTTGAAGAAGCAGAGAGAGTTCTTCAGAAATATGAAAGATTAAGAAATAGAAGAAACCAACCGGCTAAAGTTTTGTCTGGTGGTGAGAGAAGATTGTTAGAAATATCTAGAGCTTTAGTAATGAAGCCATCTATTTTATTAGTTGATGAACCCTCAATTGGATTAGAACCAAGATATATTCAAATGGTATTTGAAATCTTAGATGATCTTCAAAAAAATGAGAAAAAAACAATTATATTGGTTGAACAAAATGCCAAAAAAGGTTTGGAGTTTGCCGACATTGGATATGTTTTAGTTTCTGGACAAACCGCTATTGCAGGTAAAGGAGATGAACTTCTAAATAATCCAGATGTGGGTCGTCTATTTTTAGGCGGTTGATGATCAACTCCAAATATTTTTTTCAAGGAATACTTGCATCAAAAAAGTTCGATAGTCCAGCCATTGCCTTGGGTGCGAGTTTTGTTGCGATTGGTGCTTTGCTTAAAAATTTAGGTTTTACTATTCAAGAAAGTATATTTTCAACTTTGTTAACTTACGCTCTTCCAGGATCTTTAGTTATGGCAGAGTCTATGTTAATTGGTGCCTCACTTGTAAATATTTTTCTTGCAGTATGGTTGGTTAACTCAAGACTTTATCCAATGACAGTTTCAATTATGCCATTATTAAAACATGAAAGCCAACCAAGATGGAAATATTATTTATCATGTCATTTTGTTGCTGTTTCATCGTGGTTGATCTTAAAAAGTAACTATGAGGAAATAGAAAGGAAATACAGAATAGATTTTTGGATTGGTATAGGAACAGCCACATGGTTAGTTGCAATTTTTTCAACCATTATTGGTTATTATGCTTCTGATTTTTTAAATAGAGATATGATTATTGCTCTAGCGATAATAAACCCAATTTATTTTATGTGTGCAATGATAGGTGTAATGAAAACAGTACAACTTACATTTGCGATTTTACTTGGTGCATTATTAGGACCTATTTTTTATTTTATTTCTCCTGAGTGGAGTGTACTTATCGGTGGGTTAGTTGCTGGGACAATTTCTTATTTTATAGGAGAAAAATATGGCAATTAACATAGTTTTAGCAATAATAGTAACCTCCATAGCAACTTATTTATCTAGATTTCTTGGAGCATTAACCTCAGAAAAAATTAGTGAAAAATCTAAAATTTATAGATGGTTTAATTGTATAGCATATTCAACTTTAGCTGCCTTAATTTCAAGAATACTCATATTTCCGTCAGGAGACCTTTCCGAAGTCAACTATATTTTAAGGATAATTGTAATTTTATTATCAATATTAATTTTTTATGTCACAAAAAGAAATTTAGTTTATCCAACAGTATTATCTGCTATAATTTTGGCTGCATTAAATAGTTTTGCGGTATGAAAAAACTTATTTTTATTATATTTTTTTTAATTTTTAGCAGCAATGTAAACGCTGGTTGTGATGATCCTATAACTGATGGTGTAGATTACACAAAATGCAAATTTTCAGATGGTCAAGATTTGCAAGGTAGTTACCTTCCTAATTCTAATCTGTCTTTTGCAAGTTTTATCCAAGTAAATTTTGATAAGAGTATAATGATGAATTCAAATCTTTCATTTGGCACATTTTCTGAGTCATCATTTATAAGAGCGAATTTATATGAGTCAATTTTAACAGGTGCGAATCTTGAACTTTCAAATTTCTCAAGTGCTAATTTAACAAGAGTAGACTTCATGGGATCTACATTGATAGATACAAATTTCCAAAATTCAAACTTAATGGAAGCAAATTTTACATCTTCAAATATTTTGAATGCAAATTTTGATGGAGCTAACCTAATAGGTGCGATCTGGACTAATGGTGAAGTTTGTGGACCAGACTCAATAGGAATTTGCAATAAAACAAATTAATGCAAGATTTAAAACAAATAGATGGATTTGACATATCCTTTCATGAAAAATCAAAAAGAATTATAAATATAAAAATTGAAGATGAAATAATTGAAAGACTTATATTTCCTTTTAAAAAATTTGATATAACAGCACTCGAATATAAACCTTTTACACGTTTCACAATTGCGAAAAGTCTAGATGAGACTACATCTCATGAACTAAGTAAACTTTTAAATCATATATTAAAAAATAGAAATACAGGTTGTTTTATAATAGGACCTAAAAACATTTCATCTAAAATTGATCAAACATTTTTAATTAAACTATCTACAGCAATTACACATTTAATTGGTAATCCTAATCATGACTCAATGGCAGGAAAATATTATGCAAGATTTCATGTAAAGCATGAAGATAATAGCGACTCTTATCTAAGAAAAGCATATATAAATATGGATCTTCATACTGATGGCACTTATGTAAAAGAGACTACCGATTGGATATTGATGTCAAAATTAGAGGAAGAAAATGTAGATGGTGGAGAAACTGCTTTATTACATCTAGATGATTGGGAACATTTGTCAGATTTAGTAAATGATGAAGTTGGTAAACAAGATTTTATTTGGGGTTCTCCTAAAAGTAAAAATGTTGGTTATAAAGTTGAACATCCAGTTTTTTCAAAAGATCAAAATGGAGAACCTACAATTTCTTATATAGACCAATTTCCAGAACCAAAAAATATGAAGCAAGGTTTATTTCTTCAAAAATTATCAGATTCATTAGAGGGAAGCCAAAATAAAATTGTAACCTCTCTACCGGTGGGTAGTGCTATAGTTGCAAATAATTACTTTTGGCTACATGGCAGAAAACCATTCAAAGAAAATAAAAAATTATCAAGGGAATTGCTTAGAATTAGAGGTTCCTTTTTTAATAATTAAGTATAGTAATTACTTCTATGAAACTTGGTTTTATAGGAACTGGAAAAATAACTGAATCAGTTGTTACAGGTATTTCTTCGTCAAAAATTAAATATTCTAAGATTTTAGTTTCACCTAGGAATCTTTCTGTCGCAAAAAAATTATCAAAAAATAATAAAAAAGTAAGTATTGGTAAGTCAAATCAAGAAATTATTAATAGTTGTGATTGGATTTTTCTTGCAGTTACCCCTACAGTTGGAGAGGAAATAATCAAAACGCTAAAATTTAAGTCTAACCAAACAATAATAAGTTTTATCTCAACAATTACTTTACCAAGACTAAAGAAATTAATTAATGTTAATGCAAAAATTTTTAGAGCTATACCACTTCCACCAATATCATTTAGAAAGGGACCAGTTCCAGTTTTTCCACCAAATAAAACAATAAAAAACTTTTTTAATAAACTTGGAACAACAGTTGAAATCAATAATGAAAAGTTATCCAAAAACTTTTGGTCGACATCAGGTATGATGGCTCCATTTTATGAATTATTAAATACCATGTCTAATTGGCTCGTACAACGAGGTGTTAAAAAAGATAAAGCTCAAAAATATATAACTTCACTGTTTGTTGCATTGTCTGAAGACGCATTAAGAAACTCTGATAAGGATTTAAAATTTTTGGTTAAAGAGTCTCAAACTCCCAAAGGATTAAATGAACAAGGAGTGCAAGAACTAAGAAAAGCAGGTTTTTATAAGTCTACAGAGAAAACATTAAATAGTATTCTTAAAAGACTTAACAAAGTATAATTCTCTATGTCATCAGATTTAAATATTCTGAAAATAGAAAATATCTCAAAATATTTTGGAGGCCTTGCTGCCGTATCTAATTGTTCATTAACTATTAAAAGAGGCACAATAACGGGAATTATTGGCCCAAACGGATCAGGAAAAACAACTCTATTTAATCTTATTGCAGGAAATTTAAAATCCACAAAAGGTAATGTTTTTTTTAATAATGAAAATATAACGAATATACCATCTCACGAATTATTTTCAAAAGGACTTCTGAGAACTTTTCAAATTGCACATGAATTCTCTAATCTTACTGTCTTAGAAAATTTAATGATGGTTCCAGGAAGCCAAACCGGAGAAATACTGTTAAATGCATTTATAAAGCCTAAACTTATTAAAGAAGAGGAAGAACAAATTAGACTTAAAGCTTATGACGTAGCGGAATTTTTAAATTTAAAGCACTTAGCTAATGAAAGATCAGGAAATCTTTCAGGAGGTCAAAAAAAATTACTAGAATTGGGAAGAACCATGATGGTAGATGCCAAATTAGTTTTATTAGATGAGGTAGGAGCGGGTGTTAATAGAACGCTATTAAAAGAACTGGGAACTGCAATTTTAAGACTTAATAAGGAAAAAAATTATACATTTTGTATGATTGAACACGATATGGATTTCATTAGTAGGATGTGCGACCCAGTAATTGTAATGTCAGAGGGTGCAGTTCTATTTGAAGGAACCTCTGATGAAGTAAAAAAAAATGAGCAAGTTATAGAAAGCTATCTCGGTAGAGGAAAAAAAAATTAATGGAGAAACCAGCTGATGGCATTTTTTGAGGGAAATAATATGACAGGTGGTTATAGTGATGGTCCAGATATTATTAATTCTTGTTCTATTAATGTCGACAAAGGGGAAATTGTTGCAATCCTAGGTCCAAATGGTGCTGGAAAATCTACTGCCATGAAAGCAATGTTAGGTTTGTTAAATTTAAAATCCGGAAGTATAGTTATAGAAGATCAAGACATATCCAATTTTTCCCCACAAGAGAGAGTTCAAAGAGGAATCTCTTTTGTGCCACAGACAAAAAATGTTTTTTCAGAATTGACTGTAAGAGAAAATCTTGAAATAGGTGGATTTCTTAGAAAAGATGATATCGATATAGTCATCAATCAAATATACGAATTATTTCCAATTTTAGCGGAAAAAAGAGACCAAGTTGTTGGACAATTATCTGGCGGTCAAAGACAGCAAGTAGCTTTAGGAAGAGCTTTAATGATACAGCCATCAGTTTTAATGTTAGATGAACCAACTGCTGGTGTATCACCTATTGTGATGGATGAGCTGTTCGAACATATCGTTAAAGTTAAAAAAACCGGAGTAGCAATAATTATGGTAGAACAAAATGCAAAACAAGCACTTAGCATATCAGACCGTGGTTATGTTTTAGTAACTGGTGAAAATAAATTTGAGGGTTCTGGACAGGAATTGCTAAATGATCCAGAAGTAAGAAGGTCATTTTTAGGAGCTTAATTATGGATTTTATCAATGCAATTATTGTATTATTGAATTACACAATATTACCTGCATTAACTTATGGGTCTCAATTAGCATTGGGGGCAATATTTGTTACCCTTATATATGGAATTTTAAGATTTGCTAATTTTGCTACAGGAGACATGATGTCCTTTGGTACTATGTTTGCAGTTTTATTTACTTATTATCTGCAATCAAAAGGAATAAGTTTTGGTTTTTTACCAACAGCTTTACTTACTATACCTTTTGCTGTTGCAATGATGATATCTTATATGCTCATCATAGATAAAACAGTTTTTAGTTATTATAGAATAAATAAAAGTCCTCCAGTGCAATTAGCAATGGTTAGTATTGGTGTAATGTTCGTAACTCAAGCAATTATAAGAATAATTATTGGTCCCACTGATAGAAGATTTATGGATGGGGAAAAATTTATCCTAAAAGCGTCAGAATTTAAAGATATGACAGGACTAGCTGAAGGTTTAACAATCAAATCAACACAAATCATCACTATTGTAGTAACCATTATATTAGTTGCAATCTTATTTTGGTTTTTAAATAAAACAAAAACAGGAACAAGTATGAGAGCTTATTCAGATAATGAGGATTTAGCATTGCTCTCGGGAATAGATCCAAAAAAAGTAGTTCTTATAACTTGGATTATTGCAGGAATTTTAGCTACTATTGGAGGCGTATTATATGGCTTAGATAAAAGCTACAGACCTTTTGTATATTTTAACAATATGCTTCCTATATTTGCTGCAGCAATAGCGGGAGGTATTGGCAATCCTTATGGTGCTTTTCTTGGAGGATATTTAATTGCATTCGCAGAAATATTTCTCACTTATGCATATAAAAGATTTTTCATTTATATTTTACCAGAACAACTGGAGCCAAACTCCTTGATGCAACTTTTATCTACAGACTACAAGTTTGCAATTTCATTCTCAATTTTGGTTATTGTCTTAGTATTTAGACCATCAGGAATTTTTGAAGGAAAGAAAATATGAAGAATTACTTAAATATCATAATTGCTTATTCAATTATGTTGGGTCTAATAATTTTAGTAGGTGTTTTCCAGTCATGGTCTATTGCTTTAACGATTTTTAATTATTGTATGATTTCAGCTGTAATGACTATGGGTGCAAATATTCAATGGGGATATGCAGGTCTTATAAACTTTGGAATAATGGGCTACACAGCTTTAGGGGGTTTGGCAGTTGTTCTGGTTTCTGTTGCTCCAGTTTCTGAAGCATGGAGTGTTGGGGGAGTAAATATGCTTATTAGTCTTCTTTTTATAATTTTAATGATATTTTCGGTAAGATATGTTCTCAAAAACATAGAAAAATCAAAGAAAAGAAACTACTTAGTTGCAGGAATAATTATAGTTGGACTTTTTCTCATCAAAATAATTTCAGGACCAGCAATTGAATTAATAGAGGCTGTTGAGCCAGCTAAAACTGGTTTTTTAGGTGGATTAGGTATGCCGGTTTTATTTTCTTGGATTGTTGGTGGTTTTTTTGCAGCTGGTTTAGCATTTATAGTTGGAAAAGTTGCATTAGGTTTAAGAGCCGATTATCTAGCCATAGCAACTTTATTAATAGCAGAAATAGTTGTTTCAATTATTAAACATGAGGATTGGTTAGCGAGAGGTGTAAAAAATGTTATAGGATTAAAAAGACCTGCTCCATATGAAATAGATTTACAAACATCGCCATGGTTTATAGATCTAGTTGAAAAATTTCACTCTACAAAATTATCTTTAACCAATTCACTTACAGAAAGACAAGACCTTTTAAACCAATTGGTGATAGACGCGTCTTCAATTTATGTAAAACTTTGTTTTGCTGGATTATTTTTAATAGTAGTTATAATTTTATTGTTAGTTACCCAAAAAGCACTTTATTCACCTTGGGGAAGAATGATGAGAGCTATAAGAGACAATGAAGAAGCGGCTAGTGCAATGGGTAAGAATGTTGTTAAACAGCATTTATTTATATTTATCTTAGGTTCAGCCATTGTTGGAATAGCCGGAGCAATGATGGTAACAAATGATGGATTATTCACACCAGGGAGTTACCGACCAATGAGATATACATTTGTTATATGGGTGATGGTAATTGTAGGTGGAACAGGTAACAATTTCGGTGCGATTCTTGGTGGTTTTGTAGTTTGGTTTTTATGGGTAGAGGCTGCACCAATTGCATTATTTTTTATAAATCTATTTACTTCACATCTTCCAGAAACAAATGAGATAAAAATTCATTTAATAAACAGTGCACCATATTTTAGATTTTTATTAGTTGGAATAGGTCTTCTTTTAATAATGAGATTTAGACCGCAGGGAATAATTCCTGAAAAGATTATTAAACAATAATCTTAAAAAGTGAGCTATTTATTTTTTGGTTTTTTCACTGGTCTTAGTTTAATCCTAGCAATTGGAGCTCAAAATATATTTGTAATTGAACAAGGTCTTAAAAAGAAATATGTATTTATTGTTTGTTTAATTTGTTCATTATCTGATCTTATACTTATTTTTTTAGGAATTTTTCTATTTCATCATTTCCAGAGTTTTTTTTCACCAGCAATAGAGCTCATATTAAATCTTCTCCTTCTTTTGTTTTTAATAAATTTTATCTGGAGGAAATTAAAGTCGATTAATAATCAAATTTCGATTAATAAAAACTCTGATAGAAATACTTTTATCTCTACAGTTCTTAAAACACTTGGTTTTACTTACTTAAATCCACATGTCTATTCAGATACAGTATTTTTTTTAGGTAACTTTTCTAAAGATTTTTTAATAACTCAAAAATACCTTTTTGGTATTGGAGCATCATTTTCATCATTTCTTTTCTTTTTTATACTAGGATATCTCTCAAAATTCTTATCTAATTATATAAGTAGTGAAAAACTATGGAAAACAATTAATTATTCTATAGTGCTCTTCATGTCCTTGCTATCAGTTTATGTTTTTATGAGTATTCTAAAATAAAAAAAACTCCAGCAGCTTTCGCCGCTGGAGTTAAATTTAACAAATATTATCTTTGTTTTTTGTCTTTGAATTTTCCACCTTTAATTTCTTTTTCAATAAAGGCACCTGATGCTTCTCCTACATCAGTTAATTCAACACTAGATGCACCTTCGTAGTTAACTGCTTTACCGCTAGCAAGTAAATCTAATGCTTTTTTTAATTCTCCTGGATATATTTTTTCTCCTGGAGCATTTGCAACTGACATTACATTTGCTTGAACAGTAGCTCGATCAGCTTTACCACCTGCTTGCATAGCTAAAACTATTAATGCTGCTGCATCGTAAGACTCTGAAGTATAAGGTCCAGATGAATCTATGCCAGCACCACCTGCTACACCTTTAAATATTGAAGCTCCTTTACCCATGGATCCTGGCAACGAACCAAATGATTTATTTAGATCATTTCCAAATCTATCAGTTAAAGAGTCACCTATCATTCCATCAGATAAAACAAATACATCAAATGCACCTGAGTCTAATGAACCATCAATGATACTTCCACCCGCTTGGTCTAAGTAACCTAGTACAGCTAAAGCATCACCACCAGCTGCTGCTAATGTAGCAACTTCAGCACCGTAATCACCTTTACCTTCTTCGTGAGCTGTAACAACTGTTACATTTATTCCATGAGCTTTAACAGCTGCAACATATACATCAGCTAATCCTTTACCATAATCATTATTTGTATGAGTTACTGCAATGCTTTTTACTTTTCTATCTTTAGTTATATCTGCTAATATTTGACCGCCTCTAGCATCTGATGGAGCTGTTCTAAAAAAATATCCATTATCTTTTAGGTCAGTTAATCCTGGAGATGTAGCTGATGGTGAAATCATAACAACTCCATTTGGAACAGCAACATTAGTTGCTATTGCTCCAGTTACACCAGAACAATCAGCTCCCATAATTGCAACTACACCATTAGAAATCAAACCTTCAGCAGCAGCAGTCGCAGCAGCAGAGTCAACACAAGTTGAGTCTGCTCTTTCTACAGAAATTTTCTTTCCACCAAGCAGTGAACCAGAATCAGAAGCTTCTTTAAATGCAAGCTCAGCTGATGCAGCCATTGCTGGAGTTAGGGACTCAATAGGTCCTGTAAATCCTAAAATAATTCCCATTTTAATGCCATGTCCATCCGAATATGCTTTTGAAGCAAAGCAAGAAACGAATACAAACATCGCTAATACTATTTTTTTCATATATTTCCTCTAATTGTTAACAATTTATATAATTATCAGTAAATCTTAATCGCTATTTTTTTCAATCAGAAAATTATCTTATTTTTTGAGCAAAAAACACAGATGTGATTACAATTATTCCACCAGTAACTGTAATTAAAGAAGGAATTTCTCCAAAGATGAAATATGTGAGTATTAAACCAAAAATAGGAAATAAAGCATAGAAGGGAAGAACCATATCAACTGGATAAAATTTATAAAGATAAAACATCATTAAGTGTCCTAGTAAAGATATTATCGCTCCAGCATATAAAACTGTTAACCAACTTTCCAAACTAATATTCTTAATTGTTTGCAAAGTGTTGCCTTCGAATAATGAAGATAGAATTATTAAAATTATAAATCCTGTCAAACTCATTATTGTATTTGTAAATTTGACATCTAAGTCTTTTAGGTATCTTGAAAAAACTTGTGACAACCCATAAAAAAAAGCCATACCACATATTAATAGTGAACCTATTAATTCTTCAACTACTTTAGGATCAAAAGCCAGTAAAACAATTCCAAAAAATGAAGTAGTGATTAAAAGCCATTTTTTATAACTGATCTTTTCATTTAAGAATATTGAACTTAAAATTATTCCAAAAGGAATAGATAGTTGTGCGCCAATAGTAATTGGAGCAAGAATACTAGAAGCATTTATAGATAAATATAAAAACATATTTACTGCAACTCCAAAACAAATAGAAAATCCTATTAAAGGAATAATGAATTTTTTTTCAACTTTTTGAAATTTAAAAAATGGAATTAAACAAATAAATACAACTGACATTCTCAAAGCACCAAAAAGTATTGGTGGTATAGTATCGTTTAATCCAAGCTTTCCAGTAGGATAGGCACTTCCTAACAAAAAAACTACAAATAAAATCAGTAAGGTGTGTTTAGCTGACAAAAATTATCTTATAGAGAAAGGATCTAAAGTTGGTTCATCTGATGTATAATACCAAGTTGTTTTAACTCTAGTATAATCTTTAATTGAATCCATTCCCGCTTCCTTTCCATATCCACTATCTTTAATCCCACCAAAAGGTGCTGAAGGAGAAATTAATCGATAAGTATTTACAAATGTTATTCCTGCTCTAACTGCATTAGACACTCTAAGACCTCTTGCAAAATCACTAGTATAAACTCCTGAGGATAGGCCGTATTGATTATCATTCATTTTCTCAATTACTTCTTTTTCGGTATCAAATTTCATAACTGATAAAACTGGTCCAAAAAGTTCATTTTCTGCTGTTGGAAGATTATGATTGTCACATTCAATTATTGTTGGTGGAAAATAGTAACCTTCATTGGAAAATGGATGTCTTTTACCACCACATTTTATTTTTCCACCTTGCTCGACAGTTTTTTTTATATTCTTTTCTATTATTTCTAATTGTTTAAAATTACTTAGTGGGCCCATTTCCGTATCTTTATCCATGGGTGCTCCAATTTTTATTCTTTCTGCTCTTTTTGTAAGTTTATCGAGAAATTCATCATAAATTCCTTTCTGCAAATATAGTCTTGATCCTGCTATACAGCTCTGCCCACTTGCACCAAAGATTCCAGCAGTAATTCCATTTATTGCATTTTCCTGGTGAGCATCGTCAAAAACTGCTACTGGGCTTTTTCCACCAAGTTCTAGACTTACTTCTGATAAATTTTCAGCTGAATTTCTAATTATGTGTCTTGCAGTTTCAGGTCCCCCTGTAAAAGCAACTTTTTCTACTAAATCATGAGAAGTTAATGCTTTACCACATGGATCTCCGAATCCAGTTAAGACATTTACAACACCTTTAGGAATTCCAGTTTCTTCAATTAATTTTGCAAACTCAAACATTACTGCTGGTGCAAGTTCTGATGATTTAATAACAACTGTGTTCCCCATAGCTAAAGCTGGAGCTAATTTAGTAGCAGTTAAAAACATTTGGGAGTTCCAAGGAACTATTGCTGCAATAACACCAATTGGTATTCTAGATGTAATCGCTTGTATATTTGGCTTATCAATTGGAAGTACAGTACCTTCAACTTTATCAGCTAAGCCAGCATAATAATCATAATACTCAGCAATGTAATTTGCTTGTTGATTTGTTTCTCTAAATATTTTTCCAGTATCTATAGTTTCAATTCTTCCAAGTAACTCTGCATTTTCTCTTAATTTATTTCCAATCGCTCTTAAAAATTTCCCTCTTTCTCTTGGTAAAAGTTTTGGCCACTCTCCTTCAAAAGCTTTTTGTGCAGCTTTAACAGCCTTGTCGACATCACTAGTACTTGCCTCCGGTACATTTGCCCATGGTTTATTATTTTCTGGGTTTAGTGTCTCAAATGTTTTTTTTGTGTCAGAGTCTAACCACTCACCACCAATAAACATTTTATATTTTTTTAATTCAGGCATTTAGAATGTGATCTTTTAGATTACTATTTACATCATCTGAACATTCAATACTACATAGATGTTTTCCAACTGGTATAATTTTTACAATAGAGTTTTTAATTTTTTTACTCAAATTATTTGACATTTCTGGAGTTGACCCGACATCTCCCTCACCTGTCATTACTAGGGTTTTTGCCTTTATATCTTCAAATCTTTCATTATCTTTATGATGAACAAATAAAGAGTATATTTTAATAAAGTTGGTCATATTATTTTTTTCAAGAATTGATCCAATTTTCTCGGATATTTTTGGATATTTATCTAAATATTCATCAGTGAACCATCTTCTCAAGGATGTTTTTGGCAGAATATTCTCTCTTTTTGTCTGTTCAAACCTGTCATTTACTATTTTTTGCTGCTCGTTTGATCTGTTAAATATTGAGCATAATAATGTAAGTGACTGAAGTCTTTTATTAAACCTTGTTGCAAAATTTCTTGCAATTAGAGATCCAATAGAAAATCCAACTAAATGTATTTTTTCTATTTTTAATTCGTTAATCAAACTTAATAACTGATCAGAAAAATCATCAAAACTGACATTATCTTTATTTAAAGGGGTTCTACCATGGCCAAGAATATCATAGATTAAAACAGTATTTTCAAATGCATCAATCTGGGGCTCCCAAATACTATTATCAAGTCCTACACCATGAATAAAAATTATTGGGATTCCTTTTTTTTTATTTAATTTGTAAAAAGTATTATTAGAATCTGTTGCATTGATCATTATTACTTTGGTTCAATGCCCATCTCTTTCATGTCTTGGTACCTGTCACCTGTTCTTGCGTGAGCTCTTCCAGTTGAAGCCCCTCCAATCGCAATAACAATTTCATTATCAAATGGTGCATCATGAATAGTGAACTCATGTGTCAAATAATAAGGTCTTAATCCAGAGTCAGTTTTATGCATCATTGGAATAGATATTTTTGATCCTGCTGTGCCTCTTGTGTTTGTAAAACTTAAATAAGAAGTTCCTCCCACAGCATCTCTGAATTTATTACCAAATCTTAATGTATGAATAAATGCTGATGCATGCTCTATTTCTCCGTTTAGTCCAACTACACCCGCTTTCCCATATGCTAATATCTTTTCTGGGGAACCTATTTCTTTTATAAGTTCAGGAACTAGTAAATCTCCAAGTTTAGGAGCTAGATCTAAAATAATGGGTTTTAAGTCTTCTACAAAACCTTTTCCATCCCAAGGATTTTTAAAAACTGCAGCAACAGAAACCATCAAAACAGGCTCTTTAGCTTCCTTTCCACCTTCAATAAAAGTCCTATCTACAAATTTAGTAAACTTACGTAATTCTAATTTCATTTTTTAATTCTATGTGTAAAGCTATCTCTTCTAAAACTGTATAACGCTTTTGGATCTACATCAACATCTATAACAACTGGTTTATTTACTTTTAATGCACTTTTTACAGCCTCATT
>CABYVH010000013.1 GCA_902522365.1 uncultured Pelagibacteraceae bacterium | reverse complement strand
TATTTTCTATCTCTATCTATACCAAATACAAAGAAACCATTTTTGGATACTTTTATTTTTTTTTTATCAATTATAATTTTTGAACTTGGATCAGTTTTACCTAAAATATAATGTCCTTGAATAAACTTACCAGTAAATTCAATCGCTAGAATGTTTGTTGGAAATAAAATTGCTATGATAAGCAATATTTTTTTCATTATTTTGCGGTCCACCCACCGTCTATTTTTATAGATGTTCCTGTTATCATTGCTGCAGCATCTGAAGCTAAAAAACAAACTGCAGTTGCTACGTCACTCTCTTTTGCGGCTTTACCCATAGGAATATTTCCTAGGGCTAATTTTTTAAAATCTTTATTTTTAAAAAATTTTTTCACCATAGGTGTTTCAACAAAGGTTGGCGCTACGGTATTTACTCTTATATTTTTTGTGGCGAGCTCTACACCCATACCTTTAGTTAGTCCTTCAATACCAAATTTAGTCATATTATAAACGTTTCTACCAGACATACCTACATGACCAAGTTGCGATGACATGTTTATAATGGATCCACCTCTTTTCTTATTTTTTATCATCTTTTTTACAACTATTTGAGCAACATTAAATGCAGCTCTTAAATTTAAATCTATCAAATAATTTAAGCTTTCTTGTTTTACTTTATCAAATGGTTCTGGAATATTAGTCCCAGCATTGTTTACTAAAATATCTATTATTTTTATTTTTTTTAATTTTTTACTTAAATCTTTGTAATCCATTACATCACAGTTTATTTTTATCAATTTACTTTTTACTTTTTTTATATCTTTTTCTAGTTTATCTAAATCCGAGGAAGTTCTGCTTAGTCCTATTATTGTTGCACCAGCCTCAGCCATTGCAATAGAGCAAGCTCTTCCCAATCCTTTTCCAGCTCCAGTGACAAGAGCATACTTATTTTTAAGATTAATTTTTTTTAAATACATTTAAATAAAAAGTTTTAAGTCCGTGTAAATTAATTCAACTGCAACAAACAATATAGCAAATAAACCAACCCATGCTATCCATTTATATTCTTTTATCCATTTAGAAATTAATGTTGCAGCAGTAGCCATTAAAATAATAGACAAAACAAGACCAAATATTAAAAGAAAATAATGATCTTTAGCAGCACCAGCAACACCTAGCACATTATCTAAACTCATCGTAAAGTCAGCTAGTAGTACAGTCCAAACAGCTTTCAACATTGATGAGTTATCAACTTTGATATTTTCCTCACCATCACTTGAATTTTTAATTACATCTACATAAAGTTTATAAACTATGTAAAGAAGCAAAAGACCACCAATTAATCTTAAACCTGTAATCTGTAAAAGATATGCCGTTATGAGAGTTAATAAAATTCTTAATATTACTGCTCCACCAATGCCCCAAAAAATAATTTTTTTTCTTTGTTCAGGAGGAAACTTTGAAGCAACCATTCCTATAATAATGGCATTATCTCCAGCTAAAATTAAATCTATAAAAATTATTTGAAAAAAAATTGTTATTTCTTCGGTCATCTAGCATCTTCTATTATCATATCTGCTGCTTTTTCAGCAATCATAATAGTAGGAGCATTAGTATTTCCTGAGGTTATTGATGGCATAACAGATGCATCAACAATTCTTAAATTTTCTAAGCCATGAGCGACTAATCGATCAGATACAACTGCATTTTCATCAGTTCCCATTCTGCATGTACTCACAGGATGAAAAATAGTACTACAAAATTTTCCAGCTTCTTTAGCCAATTCCTCGTTATCCGTAATATGAATACCAGGTCTGTATTCCTCAGGCTCATACTCTTTATAAGCTTTTGAATTCATAACAATATTTCTTGTAATTTTTAGAGCTTTACCTGCAATTTCTCTATCTTCGTCTGTAGATAAGTAATTCATCTTAATTTCTGGAGATACTCTTGTATCAGATGATTTTAATTTAATTGAACCTCTGCTAGTTGGTCTTACATTTGTGATACTTGGAGTAAAAGCTGTGAATTTATGAAGGGAGCCTTTACCTAATACATCCGTGCTAGCTGGAGATACATGGAATTGCAAATTAGGAGTTGCTAAATGATCATCACTTTTTACAAATCCACATAAATAACTAGCCCCAACTGTTAGTGGTCCTTTTCTAAATAAGAAATATTTAAGTCCAGTCATAAGCTTTTTAGTCATACTATAATAAATGTCATTTAAGCTTTCTAAATTTTTAACTTTATAAACTGGTCTTAACATTAAATGATCTGTTAAATTCATGCCCACACCAGGATGATCTTTGACTACATTTACATTATTTTTTTTTAAAAGATCTCCTGGACCAATACCAGAAGCTTGAAGTATATGAGGAGAACCTATTGTACCAGAACTTAAAATTACTTCTTTATTTGCTTTAACAGTAATTACATTCTCATCAATCCAATAATTCACTTTGTCTGCTTTTTTATTATCAAACTCAATGTTTTTAACATGAGCATTTGTAACAACTTTTAAATTTTTTCTTTTTTTCACTGGATTGAGATAACCCACAGCAGTACTACATCTTAGACCATTTCTTACGGTAAAAGGAAAATAACCCATTCCTTCATTGTCACCATTATTAAAATCATCAGTTCTTTTGTGACCAAACTCCTCTGCTGCATCCATAAATAGATCGCATACTTTAAAAGTCCCTCTTATTTGCTGAACAGCTAAAGGTCCACCAGATCCATGAAATTCATTTTCACCAAATTGAAAATCTTCAGATTTTTTAAAGTAGGGAAGCACATCTTCCCATGACCATCCTACATTACCAAGCTGTCTCCAATAATCAAAATCGTTAGATTGACCTCTAATATAAAGCATTCCATTTATTGAGGAACTTCCACCTAAAGTTTTACCTCTTGGGTAAACCATTTCTCTGTTGTCACAAAATTCCTCTTTTTCAGTCTGAAAACACCAATCCGTTTTTGGATTCAACATTGTTTTAAAATATCCACCAGGAATATGGATCCAAGGATTAGTGTCTCTACTCCCAGCCTCAATCAATAAAACTTTATGATTTGGATTAGCACTTAATCTATTTGCTAGCACACACCCAGCAGATCCAGCTCCTAAAATTATATAGTCAAAGTTTTCCATTAATTTTCAATTTTTTCTAATTCTATTAACATATAGATATTAATATTTATATCTGCTAAATTTAACCATGTTAAATGAGGATCAAATTAAACTTTATAAAAATGAAGGTTTAATTAAAAGCACAACTTGTTTATCCAAAAATAAAGTGGAAGAGCTAAATTCTGCACTCGACAAATATCTTCTTGATCATAAAAATGAAAATAATGAATTTGTAAGTGGTTTATACGAGAGAGACGAAGCTTTTTTAAGATTTGCACTTTATCCTGAGATAATTGAGGAAGTTAAACAATTAATAGGTGAGGATATAATTTTATGGGGATCTTCACTTTTCTGCAAAGCTGAAAAAACAGGTAATGAAACACCTTGGCATCAGGATGGAGAATATTGGCCTATCAAACCACTAGAGTCCGTAACTATATGGCTAGCAATTGATGAAGTTACACCTGAAAATGGACCATTACAATATATTCCTGGATCACATTTAAATAAAAATCTTGCTGAACATAAAACCCTTGATAAAAAAAATGTAACACTAAACCAGACTTTAAAAAATATTGATCAAATAAAAGACAAGGCAAAGTTTGTTACTTTGCAGCCAGGAATGTTTTCTATACACGATGTATACTTATATCATGGTTCAAAACCTAATTATTCAGGAAATAGAAGGGCTGGATTAACATATAGGTATATGCCAGCTACAAGTTTATTCGATCACCAGGGTGCAAAAAAAATTGAAGAAAAAATTGGTTACTCTTTGCAACGCCAATTACATTTAGTAAGTGGATCCGACAAAGCTAAAAATAAAATTTTTAAAGATCATACAAAATAATTTTAAGTGAAAAAATTTGATTGTATAATAGTAGGGGCTGGATTTTCAGGATTATATCAACTTCATTGTTTGAGAGATAAATTAAAATTAAACACTTTGGTCTTAGAAGAAGGAAATGATCTAGGAGGTACATGGTACTGGAATAGATACCCAGGGGCAAGATGTGACTCAGAGAGTTTTACCTATGGTTTTACTTTTTCAAAAAAAATTTTTAATAACTGGACTTGGAAAGAAAGATACCCAAAGCAAAAAGTAATTTTAAATTATCTCAAATATTTTTCGAAAGAATATAATCTTAAAAAAAACATAGTTTTTAAACAAAAGGTAATATCTACACAATATTTTGAAAAAGAAAACTTATGGAAAATAAAAACGAACAATAAGAAAATTTATTTTGCAAAATATTTAATTTGTGCAGTTGGGTCCCTTTCCTCAATTAATTTACCTGCAATAAAAGGAATAAACCAATTTAAAGGTCAACTACACCACAGTGGAAGATGGCCCAAAAAAAAAATTAATTTTAAAAATAAAATTGTTGGACAGGTAGGAACAGGTTCTACTGGGATACAGATCGCACCTGAAATTGCCAAAAAAGCAAAAAAATTAGTTTTATTCCAAAGATCTCCGAATTTTAGCATTCCAGCAAGAAATAGAAAATTATCAATTACAAACATTAAAAACTATAAAAAAAATTTTAATAAATTAAGAAGTTTTTTAAAAAGAACACCAGGTGGCCATCCTTTTGAATTTCCAAAAAAATCTGCATTTGATTTTAACGAAACTAGAAGAAATCAGATTTATGAAAAATCTTGGCATTATGGAACTTTATCCTTTAGAGCAACTTTTAATGACATAGTAAAAACCATCAAAGCAAATAAAACAGCAGTTAAATTCATTGAAAATAAAATATACTCAACAGTTAAAAATAGAGAGTATGCAAAGATCCTTACTAATTTTGACCACCCATTTACTTCTAAAAGACCAACTTTAAATACAAATTATTATGAGATGTTTAATAAAAAAAATGTGGAATTAGTTGATTTAAAAGAAAACCCAATAGTAAAAATTACCAAAAGAGGAATAAAGACAAAAAAAAATGAATACACACTAGATAAAATTATATTTGCAACAGGATTTGATGCTTTGACAGGTTCAATTGAAAAATTAAATATAACTGGAAAAAAGGGAATTAAATTGACTAAATATTGGAAAAGTGGACCTAAAAGTTTTTTAGGACTTCTTGTTCCTAACTTTCCAAATATGTTTATAGTTAGTGGTCCAGGAAGTCCCTCAGTATTAACAAATGTACCGGTACAAATAGAACAGCATGTTGAATGGATTACTAAATGTATCAAGTTTTTGGAAAATAATAAAAGACAAAGTATAGAAAGTACAAATGAAGCAGCAAAAAAATGGCAAAAAGAAATTACGAGCTCAGTTAAAAAAACATTATTTATGAAAGCAAAAAGCTCGTGGTATAAAGGCGACAATATACCTGGCAAGTCGAAGTCTTTTTTACCTTATCCTGGTGGAATGCCAAAATATAGAAAAGCTTGTTTAAAAGTTGAGAAGACTAATTATAAAGAATTAAAAATAATCTAAATGAATAAAATTAAATTTCTAATAATATATTTGTTTTTAATTTGTAATGTTTTTGCCTCAGAAATAGAAATTATTCTTGATAAGCCAGGTGAAGGAAAAAAAATTATTAATCACTCATGGGTTCAAATTGAATACACAGGTTCTTTTGTTAATGGAAAAGTTTTCGATACCAACGTTGGAAAAGATAGACCTTTAGTTGTTCAAATAGGCATGAAAGAAGTTATACCTGGTTTTGAAATGGGTATAGTTGGAGCCAACAAAGGAACTGTCAGAAAAATTAAAATACCTGCTGAACTAGCATATGGAGCAACAGGCGCTGGAAATATAATACCGCCAAACTCCGATCTTATTTTTGAGTTCAAGATTATTGATGTTCTAGATCCAAATTATAATTTAATCACATCTGATGAATTAAACAATTTATTGAAAAAAAATGCAGTAGTTTTAGATATTAGAACAGAAGACCAATGGATTAAAACTGGTGTAATTAAAGAATCGTTTCAAGAAACAGCCTTCGATAAAAATGGAAAATTTAATGTTTACCTTATGGATAGAGTTAGAGCTTTAGCTGGAGCAGAGTCTCAAAATATTGAAATTATTTTTGTTAGTCATGATGGTGAAACAGCATCAATTTTAGGCAATGCTTTTGCAGAAGATCTTGGTTTTAAAAATGTTTATGTTCTTGATGGAGGAATTAAAGCTTGGATTAGTGAGGAAAAAGCATTAGTTTCCTTCTTAAAATAACGTCAATCATTTGGGAAATGAAACTTAAAGATAGGGTAGCAATAGTTACAGGCGGAGGAAAAGGAATAGGACAAGAAATTTGTCTTGGCCTTGTAAAAGAAGGTGCAAAGATAGTTATCGCAGAAATAGACATTGAAAATTCAGAAAAAGCTAAAAAAAAAATTATAGAGGCAGGCAGTGAAGCAATAATTATAAAAACTGACGTTTCAAATCAAAAGAGCATCAACGAGATGGTGGATCAAACTATCAAACACTACGGTAAAATTGATATTCTAATAAACAATGCAGGAATTAGACATGTTAAGAAACTTTTAGATCATACAAAACAAGATTGGGATGATATGATTTCTGTGAATCTCACAGCACCTTTCCTTGCTAGTCAGGCTGTAATTCCTCATATGATTAAAAATGGAAAAGGTAAAATTATTAACTTTGGGTCGATAGCAAGTTTTATGGGAAGACCAGATAGGGTAGGATATGTAGCTGCAAAGAGCGGTGTCTTAGGCTTAACAAGAGCGTTATCTGTCGATCTGACTGGAAAAAATATTAATGTAAATACTATTTGTCCAGGTTTAATATCTACCTCATTTAATCAAAAATATGCAGAAGATCCAAAACATGGTGAAGCCTGGGGGAAAGAAACTGTAGTAGGTAGATGGGGAGAACCAAAAGATATAGTTGGAGCAGCAGTATTTTTATCAAGCGATGATTCTGATTTCATAAATGGCTCTGAAATAAAAATAGATGGTGGATGGCTCTCTTCTAAAGTTAGAAGAGGAGAATTAGATAATGGGTAACTTTGAAAAAAATCTTGAAAAAGCAATTAATAATGCACAAAGATTAACAGATAAAATTTTAATTGATGGTAAACTAATTTCTGCTCAAACAAATAATAAGATACCAGTATTAAATCCAAGCACAGGAGACAATATCGGTTCTGCTCCTCAATGTAATAAAGATGATGTTAATATTGCAGTTGAGTCGGCGCATAAAGCTTTTCATAAATGGAAAAAAATACCAGCAAGGGAAAGAGGAAAAATGGTTGCTGCTGGAGCAAAAAGATTAGAGGAAAGAAAGTCTGAAATTGAAACTTTATTATCATTAGATACAGGTAATGCTTTAAGGACACAGGCCAAACCAGAAACAGGTGCTTCCATTGAACTTACAAATATGTTTGCTGGTTTGTCTGGAGAGTTAAAAGGGGAAAATTATCCCACCAATATTCCAAATAGTATTCATTACACTACTAGAGATCCAATTGGCGTTGTTTGTGCGATCGTCCCTTGGAATGCGCCATTATTTTTAACAGTAGCAAAAATCGCTCCAGCTATTGTAGCAGGAAATAGTGTTGTTTTAAAAACAGCTGAACAAGCTCCATTTTGTGCTCTTCTACTATCGGAGATATTTCAACAAGAACTTCCTCCGGGTGTTTTAAATGTAATTTCAGGCTATGGAGAAGAGTGTGGCGAACCTCTGGTAACTCATGAAAAAGTAAGAAAAGTAACGTTTACTGGATCTTTTACTGTAGGAAAGATTATAGCACAAAAAGCAGCTCCTAAATTATGTCCAGTTACTTTAGAGCTTGGAGGAAAAAATCCAAATATAATAATGAGTGATGCAGATTTAGATATTGCAATTCAAGGGGTTATTGATGGAATGAGATATACACGACAAGGACAAGCATGTACTGCTGGATCAAGAGTTTATATTCAAGAAAAAATTTATGACAAAGTCTTGGATGGAGCTGTTGAAAAATTAAGTAAATTAAAAATGGGTAATGCACTAGACGAAAGTTCTGATATTGGAGCAATTATTTCTGAAGAACAACTAAAACGAACTTTGCATTATATGGATATTGCAAAAAAAAACTCTACAACCAATGTTGTGCATGGTGGTAATCAATTAACAGGTGGTAATTATAAAAACGGTTTCTTTTACGAACCTACATTAATGTCAGGTGTTCCTGTTAGTTCTCCAGTTTGTCAGGAAGAAATTTTTGGTCCAGTTGCTTGTGCGATACCATTTAAAACATTTGATGAAGTAATGAATAGTGCAAATGATACACCATTTGGATTATCAGCGGTATTGTGGACTCAAAATTTATCTAGAGCTTTACAGTTTGTTGAAGAAATCGAGGCAGGTTTTGTCCAAGTAAATCAATGTGTGGCGCCTAGAGCAAATGTTTCATATGGTGGTTTAAAAATGAGTGGGCTAGGAAAAGAATACGCCTTTGATAGCATGATAAATCATTTTACTCAAAGCAAAACGGTTTTGATTAATAGAGGAAAATCAAATATAGATATTTAAATATGACAGATCAAATAGCTTTTATTGGTGTTGGAAACATGGGTAACCCAATGGCAGATCAATTAGTTAAGGCTGGTAAAAAAGTTAAAGCTTACGATGTTTCTCCGGAAATGATAAAAAAAGCTAAGGATGCGAATTTAGATGTGGTTGATTCATTAGATGAGGTCCTTGAAGGTGCAAACTTTGTAATCTCGATGTTGCCGGAAGGCAAACATGTAAAATCTCTTTTTTTAGGAGTTAAAGGTATAATAGATAAAATTTCAAAAAATGCTCTTATAATTGACTGTTCTACAATTGATATTGAAACTTCTTTATTGCTTGGCAAGGAAGCGAAAAATAGAGGAATTAAGATGATTGATGCACCTGTTACAGGAGGTGTCATGGGAGCAAGAGTTGGTAAATTAAATTTTTTGGTTGGCGGAGATGATGAGGCTGTAGATTTGGCAAGACCATTAATGGATATTATGGGACAAAAAATTTTACATGCAGGACCACAAGGAAGTGGAGTTGGAGTAAAGATTTGTAATAATATGTCTTTAGGAATTTCAATGATAGCAGCATCAGAGGCACTAATGTTAGCGAAAAGACTAAAAATGGATTTAAAAAAAGTTCATGAAATCATGAAGAATGCATCTGGAAATAATTGGGCTTTATCAACATATACACCGCTGCCAAATTTAACAGATGGCGTTCCCTCTAATAATAAATATAGACCAGGCTTTTCTGCTGCAATGATGACAAAAGATCTTAAACTAGCTAATGATGCTGCAAAATCAGTAAATGCATCAACACCATTAGGAAAACATGCCTTAGATATATTTAATGAATTTTGTGAAGGGGGTGATAGCGAAACAGATTATTCAGGTATATCTAAAAAAATAGGCGGAGATGCTTGGGACTATCCTTTTGACCCTAAGGGTAACAAATAGCTACTATTAAACCTCAAGTTGTATTAATTAAGATTGTAGCAATTAATCATTTTACATTTGGCGACCAATGAGTTTTACTTCCTCAATTATTAAGACTTAATAACAATAAAGAGAGGGATAAATAATGAAAAAAATCACTTCAATGATTTTAGCTTTAGTATTTGCAGTTTCAGTAATTGGATCTGCTTCTGCTAAAACATTAAAAATCCAACTTACTTTTCCTAAAACATCATACGATGGACAAATCGTAAAAATGTGGACTGACAGAGTAACAAAATTAACTCGTGGAGAGTTAGAATTTGAACTTCTTTCTAAAGGTGAAGTTGTTGGTATGAAAGAAACACTAGAAGCTGTTGACAAAGGTCTAGTAGATGGTGGTGCAGCATGGACTCACTACTGGTCAAACTATCACCCAGCTGCGATGCTATTTGGATCGCCAGTTGCTGGTGGAGGAATTGGTTTAAGTACTAAATCTTGGTTAGCATGGTATTTCGATAATGGTGGTAAAGAATTATACGACCAATTATGGAGCGAAATGGGAATGAATGTTAAAGGTTTCGTGATGGCATCATCAGGACCTGAAGCATTAGGTTGGTTCAAAGAGCCAATTAAAAACATGGATGATTTCAGAAAATATAGATTCAGAACTCCTCCAGGAATTCCAGGACAAACATACAAAGATATCGGAATTGCATCAGTATCTTTATCAGGTGGTGATATATTACCAGCACTTGAAAAAGGAACTATCGATGCTGCTGAATGGTGTTGTCCGAAACCAGACTCAGTTTTTGGTTTCCAAAAAGTTCTTAAAAACTACTATCTACAAGGATTACACCAAAACGTAGTAAATGGTGATATCTATATTAACGGAGATGTTTACAATTCTTTAACTGATCATCAAAAATATGCAATGGAAGTTGCATCTGAAGCGATGATCACAAGAAACATCACTAACAGAGCTGTAGAAAATGGTAAAGCGTTAATCGATCTTACTGAAAATCATGGTGTAAAACTTTGGGATACACCAGCTGATTATTTCACTGAGTACATGAACGCTGCTCAAGCAACTCTTAAAAAGAATGCTGCATCAAATGCTTTCTTTAAAGAAGTTTATGAGCACATGACTGCACATGCTAAAATTGTAGTACCTTTTATTGCACAAATGGAAACATCTGATGCATCAATTGGAACTGCATTTGCATCTCAACAGTAAGTAAAATATAAAAACGGGGATTGTTTAATAATCCCCGTTTTTTTTACAAATTTAATTTAAATAAATATACTTGTTAAATGGTTGATAAAGACTCTGAACCAAAGGTTAAAGAAAATCTAGATATTACTGACGAGCTTATAGCCGAAAGAAGAACAAGTTTAAAAATGCCAGAGGATATGACTCCTTGGATGGCAAAAACAATAGAATTTATAGACTCGAAAATGTTGATTACAGGCAAGATATTTGCCTGGTTAACTATTTTTCTGATTTATGCAATGATCCATGAGGTTATTGGAAGACATTTCTTTAATAGACCAACTTTATGGTCATTTGACATAAGCAGAATGTTGGCAGGTGCATTATTTATGTTAGGAGCGGCATATACTTTATCTAAAGGTATTCATATTAGAGCAGATTTTCTTTATCGAAATTGGTCAGTTAAAAATCAGGCAAGAGTTGATTTATTTTTATATTTACTATTTTTTATCCCAGGTTTTCTCGTATTTTTCTTTGTAAGTTTTGATTACGCTTATACCTCAATTTGTGGAAGATCAAATTTAGAGGAATGTTTAGGTGGCAAAGTTAGAATTCAAAGAGCAATGGATACAACATGGATGCCGATTATGTGGCCCTTGAAAAGTTGTATGCCAATTGGTGCATTTTTACTTTTAGTGCAAGGTGTATCCGAAATTTTAAAAACTTATTATGCTTTTGTTAAAGGGAGATGGCCATAATGGAGTTTTTTAGTCCTGAAATAATTGGAGCTATAATGATTGGTTGCATGTTATTTGCAATCTTTGTTGGGTTTCCGATTTCATTTACTTTAATATTTTTAGGCCTTGTTTTTGGATATTGGGGTTTTGGTAAATTAGTCTTTTACTTAATGACCTTGCAATTTAACATGATAATGACGGAGAATACACTCGCTGCCGTGCCACTCTTTATTTTTATGGGAATTTTAATGGAGCAAGCAGGTCTAATGGAAAGGTTGTTTAATGCAGTTCAACTAATGCTTTCTAAGACTAGAGGAGCATTATTTTATGCGGTAATGTTTGTTTCAACAATATTTGCAGCTGCAACTGGAATAGTTGGCGCATCAGTTACAATCCTAGGAATTATGGCAGGTAAAACCATGATTAGAACCGGTTATGATACTAGACTATCTGCTGGTTTAATCTGCGCTGGTGGAACTCTTGGAATTTTAATTCCTCCAAGTATTATGTTAGTTGTAATGGGTCCTGTTTTAGAAATTCCTGTTACAGACTTGTTTGCTGCAGCTATAATGCCAGGAATTTTATTAGCATGCTTGTATGCTGCATATACAACATTAAGATGTTATCTTAATCCAAAACTTGGACCTGTTTTACCAGCAAACGAACAACCAACTAATATGGCTAAGGTTTGGTATGAATTTATTATGGGATTAATTCCTCCTGCAGGTTTAGTTTTTTTTGCACTAGGAAGTATTCTATTTGGTCTTGCTACTCCAACAGAAGGAGCTGGTATGGGAGCGTTTGGTGCTATCTTACTTGCATTAGCATATAAAAAATTAACTCTCCCAGGTTTGAAAGATGCTCTTTTAAAAACTTTAGAGATTACAGCTTTAATAATGTTTTTAGTTGCTGCATCAAACTTTTTTGGAGCGGTATTCTCAAAATTAGGAACTCCATCTCTTTTAACTGATTTCCTTTTAAATTTAGAGGTAAATAGATATGTAATATTAGCAATTATAATGGCTGCTATTTTTTTATTAGGATGGCCTTTAGAGTGGGTGCCAATAGTTTTAATAGTATTGCCAATTGTTTTACCATTAGTAATAGAGTTAGGATTTAATCTTACATGGTTTGCAATATTGGTGGCTGTTAATCTCCAAACCGCCTGGCTCTCACCTCCGGTTGCGTTATCTGCTTATTTCTTAAAAGGAGTAGTCCCAGAGTGGGATTTAAAAGATATCTATCTTGGCATGATGCAATTTATGGTTATCCAAGTAATTGGTTTAGTATTAATTATAATATTTCCAAAAATAGCATTGTGGTTGCCTGGAGTAATGTATCCATCACCTTAGCTAGACTTATTTATTTGAGGAATAATAGTTCCAACTAGAATTATTGCTAAAGATATAAAAACCTTTGTTGAAATTGGAGAGTCGATTATTAACCAAGACATTGTTGCACCAATAGGGCCTGTTAAAGGATACATCAAA
This sequence comes from uncultured Pelagibacteraceae bacterium, assembly GCA_902522365.1. GTDB lineage: Bacteria > Pseudomonadota > Alphaproteobacteria > Pelagibacterales > Pelagibacteraceae > Pelagibacter. The sequence goes on along the minus strand of CABYVH010000013.1, from coordinate 15,880 downwards.
CTAATTCTACCTACTGGAACTCTTCTAAGAGCAAAATTATAAAACAAATATGCTCCAAACGTTATACAAGATAAAGTTATAGCCGCTAAAACTGGAGGTGAAAAATTTAGATAATTTTTATATTCAAAACTTGAATTTGGCCAAATTACAAAAAGAACTAATAAAGATAGTATAGCACCAATAAAATATTGATAAGTATTAACTCCCAATTGATCAACTTTAGTTTGCATAAATCTTCTTCCCAAAACTTCATTTATGGAAACACAGATCATTCCTAAAAAAATTATTAAATCACCTAGATAATTTCCTTGTCCTGATTTTGTTTGACTTGTAAGTAGAATTAAAGTTCCAATAATTGTTATAAAGGCTCCAATAATTACTTTTATTTCAATTTTCTCTTTTAAAAAAAATCTTGCAACAAATGGTTGCCATATTGGCAAAGTACTAATTAAAGCGACTCCATTTACTGGTGAGGTTAGTAGTAGACCAATATGAAAACTTAGAGTAACTAGAAATGGATTTAATAAACCCATTAAGAAAGGAGTTAGCCCAATTTTTCTAATTTTTAAATCTGCCCTCATCATTAAAGCAAAAATTAACATCAAACTAAATGCTAAGGAGAATCGTACTGCCATTAAATCTATTACATAAAATTCCTGTAATGCTAATTTTACAAACGGCGGACCTGACCCAAAGCCTATTACTGCCACAAACATAGAAACGTAGCCAATATTATTTTTTAGAAAATTCATGAAATTACAAAATTATGGATATCACTATTATAGACATATAAATATTTTAGTTTAAGGTTACATCAGTGAGTCAGAATATAGAATTAAAAAATTTTGAATTAGCCACTGTTAATCCAAGCAATAAAACATGGACATCAATCGATTTATTTTGCTTTTGGGCTAATAGTATCCAAACCATTGCGGGTTTCGCATTAATAGCCTCTTTGTATTTAATATATAATCTTAGTACAGTACTTGTCTTAACTTCTTCATTAGCCGCCTCTATATTGATTTATTTTTTTATTTCATTGATTGGCAAACCATCACAGAAGCACGGATTACCTTTTCCCGTTATGCTTAGAATGTCTATGGGGTTAAATGGAGCCAAATTTTTAAGTCTTTTAAGATCTGTTATTGGTATTTTTATGTTTGGTATTCAAACATTTTTCATATCAAAATCAATTACATATCTAATTAGAATTTTTATTTACTATAACTTAGATAGTCAAATTTTAGATGGTCAAGTATTTTTAGCTTTTTTTCTTGGGTTAAATATTATCGACTGGGTTTCATTAATATTAACTTTTGTTATTCAATATTTTTTATTTACAAACGGACAAAGGTTTAATCAAAGATTTTTACAGTTTTCAGCCATTTTCGTTTATTTAGGTTTATTTATTTTTTTTTTAATTTTAACTTCTGAAAATCACACACAAATTTTTCAGTCTCTTAAATCAAATACAACAGACGGAAACTTTTTTTCAAGATCTAACATTTTACCTTTTGTAGTTTTAACGGGTACAATCTTCTCTTACTTCTCCATTGTGTTGTTAAATTTTGGAGATTTTTCTAGATACGTCAAAACAGAAAAAGATCTAAAATTGGGAAATCTAAATCTTTTTCTAAATATGATTTTGTTTTCTTTTTTAGCAACAACTATAGTTGTTGGAGTTGATGTTGTTTTAAATCAAAAGCTTATTGTTGTTGATCAAATACTCACTAAACCAATGGATATTATTGGAAAATTAGATAACACTGGCCTAACTGTTTTTGTTCTAATTTTTATAATTTTCTCATCTCTATCTACTAATTTAATTTCTAATTATGTGCCTACACAAAATAGTATAATAAATTTTATTCCAAATAATTTAGATCTTAAAACTTCTGGATTATTAATTTTATTAATTGGTTTTATTGCTGGAAGTTTGTGGCCCTCTTTTTTAAGTCAAATAGGTGTAATAAATATTATTGATAGCTTGGCAGCTTTTTTTGGGCCTATCTTTGGTATTATAATTGCAGATTACTACTTGGTGAAAAAAGAGAAGGTAAATCACAAAGATCTGTTTTTTTTAAGAGAGGGAAATGAGTACATGTACGCTAGTGGCTGGAACTATAAAGCGTTGTATTCACTTCTTATAGGCTTTATTTTCTCATTTTCATTGCTCTGGAACATTAATTTTTCAGATATAAAATCATTTTCTTGGATTATAGGATTTGTCGTTTCGTTTTTTATATATTATCTTCTAAATGAAAAATAATTATGAAGGCATTAGTTTACACAGGCATTGAAGAACTGATCTATAGAGATGAAAAAGATCCAGTTGAGACAAGTGGAGAGAGCATATTAAAAGTCCATGCATCTGGCATATGTGGGTCAGATATGCATGCATATCACGGCAAAGATGAGAGAAGAATTGCTCCACTTATAATTGGTCATGAAGTGAGTGGTGTAATTCAAAATGGTAAATTCCAAGGAAAAAATGCTGTTTTGAATCCTTTAATTACTTGCGGAAAGTGTGAATATTGCACAAGTGGAAGAGAGCATTTGTGTCCACACAGAGTTCTTCTAGGTATGAACAGACCATACGAGAGACAGGGAGTCTTTGCTGAATTAGTCTCTTCTCCTAATCAAAATATTTATGAGGTTCCAGATCATTTAAATCTTAATGAAGCGGCTATATCAGAACCAACAGCAGTTGCTTTGCATGCTGTCTTAATAGGAGAAAATTCGCTTACGAAACCTTTATCTGAATGTAGAACTTTAGTTCAAGGTGCTGGAGCAATAGGATTATTGTGCTCTTTAATATTATCTAAAATTAAAGGAAATACAGATATTGTTATGTCTGATCCAAATAATTTGAGACTAACAAAATGTTCAAAATATTTCGAGGGAAAATTTGTTCATCCATCAGACAAAGAAATACAAAATGATAGTTTTGATATTGTATTTGATACAGTAGGCTTAGAAGTTTCAAGACAACAATCGATCTCGGTTATTAAACCTGGTGGTACCATAATACATATTGGGTTAACTCAACCAGCTGGGCAGTTTAATTTTAGAAAAGCAACTTTACAAGAAGTCACCTTTATTGGGACATATTGTTATACTAATAAAGACTTTGAAAACACCATCAAAATTCTAGCAGATAAGAAAATTGGTGAATTAGACTGGATTGAGTATAGAGAGTTAAAGAAAGGTGCAGAAGCCTTCAAACAAATTCATGATGGAAGTTGTTCATCACCAAAAATTGTTCTGTTACCTTAGAGGTAAATTTTAAATTATAGTTGATAAATTGTTATATTTTATTATATGAGATCTGTGTTTAAAAAATTTATCAAAATAATAGTAATTTATTTTTTACTTGTAACGTCGGTTACTGCTGAAGAACTAATGGTTTTTAATTTCACTGAGGAGGAATTAAATTCATTAGATGTCAGAAAAGTAAGAGGAGCTGATGCAAAAACAGAATATTCTATTGGAAATAATGAGAAAGGAAATTATTTAAAAGCAGTAGCAGAAAATGCAGCATCAGGAGTAGGCAAAGAAATAAAAATTAATTTAGACAAAACCCCTTTTATAAATATTACTTGGAAGATTGAAAAAGATCTTAAAGGCATAAAAGAGAATACAAAAAAAGGTCATGATTTTGCTGCTAGAGTTTTTGTAATCAAAAAAACTGGTGCAACACCACTATCAAATAGAGCTATAAACTATGTTTTTTCAAGCAATTCAAATGTAGGAGAAACATGGCCCAGCCCATATACAAAGAAATCTATTGATCGTGTCTTGGCTTCAACAAAGTTAAATTTAAATGAATGGGTTACAGTAAGAGCTAATGTGAAGGAAGATTTTAAAAAATTTCATGATTTAGACGTTGAAGAGCTTTCAGGAATTGCAATTATGGCAGATACTGATAATTCAAAACTAACCGCAGTTAGTTATTACCAAAATATTTTTTTTTCCTCTAAGTAAAATTTTAATTAAGATACTTTTTTAAACCAAAGCTTAATAAAGACAGTATTATTGCAGCCAAAACATCAAGGATTGGAGCAGCTTCTGGATATCCGAAATTCCATAATATAACACCAATTAACCAAATTATATAAATTTTCATATTGTATCAATCATTAGTATAAAAAAAATTTTCACTTTGATATTATTATTTTTATGAAAAAATTTAAATCAAGTTTTAATGTGTACTATGAGGATACAGATGCTGGAGGAGTAGTTTATTACGCAAATTATTTAAAATTTATAGAGCGTGCTAGAACTGATGCCATAGCTTCTGTAAACTTTACAAATTCTAACCTGAAAGAAAATTATGGAATATATATAATTGTTAAATCTTGTAATTTAAATTTTATAAAACCTTCAAAGTTAGAGGATAAACTTGATATTTTTTCTGAAATTGTAGAAGTAAAGAATGTGTCAATTAAAATGAAGCAAGATATTTTTGTAAAAGATAATTTAATTTTAACTGCAGATGTTCATTTAGCTACAATTAATAAAGAGGGCAAACCAACCAAAATGCCTGAAAAATTAAAAGAACAATTAACTAAATAGTATTTTTTACTTTAATAAATAAATTAGTCATTTTATTTTCATTAATTCTTCCTGTATTTACATTTCTTGGACTTGGATGATAAGAGCCTACTAATAAAATATTATTTGGGAGTTTAAAGAATTTACTATGCCCAAATTTAACATTTGAATCAATTTTGTAATGTTTTTTGTAAAATTCTATACAAGCATCAAAAGCTATTTTCCCAAGCGCTACAACAATCTTTAAATTTTTTAAGTATTCAATTTCCTTATTAAAATATTTAAAGCAAGTGTTTAGTTCTTTTTTTGTCGGCTTATCTCCTGGTGGGACACATTTTAAAGCAGTAGTAATAAATACATCTTTCAATTTAAGTCCATCATTTCTATAGTCTGATTTTGGTTGGTTAGATAATTTAGCTTTATGAAGACATTTGTATAAAAAATCAGACGATCTATCTCCAGTAAAAACTCTTCCAGTTCTATTACCACCATGTGCGGCCGGTGCTAAACCAACAAATAAAATTTTAGCTTTTGGATCACCAAATCCTGTTATTGGTTTTCCCCAATATTTTTCATTTATGTATTGTTTTCTTTTATCTCTAGCTATCTTATTTCTAAATCTGACTAACCTAGGGCATTTTTTGCAGCTCACTATCAAATTTTCTAGTTTTTCAAAATCATTACTCATAAATATTAATTTTTAATCTCTATGTCTTATACTATAATTAACTTAAATTATGAATGTAGGTTTTATTGGTGTTGGCTATATGGGTTATGGGATAGCTAAAAATATTTTAAAAAAGGGAAATAAATTATTTGTTATTGCAAACAAAAAAAGGGCACCGATAGATAAGATTGTAAGTGATGGTGCGATTGAAGCAAAGTCTTACACTGAATTGTGTGAAAAAAATTTAGACGCATTATTTCTTTGTGTAACTAATACACCAATAGCCCTAAGTATTGCTAAAGAAGTTTCAACCTTATTAAAAGATAATACATTAATTATTGATATTACAACGCACAACCAAAATGGATCTATTGAAATGGAACAGATTTTTTCAAAAAAAAAAATTAACTATATTGAATGCCCTGTGATGGGTGGTCCTGTTCAAGCGGAAGAAGGTGTTTGTGGAGGTATAGTTGGAGCATCGGAGGAAAATTTTAAAAAATCTGAAGTTTATTTAAAAACTTTTTGTAAAGATTATTTCCATTTTGGAGAAGTGGGTAAGGGAGCAAAGTCTAAGTTACTAAATAATTTTTTGTCACTCGGAACTGCAACAAATGTTATAGAATTTATTAAGAGTGCAAAAAAATTAGATATTGATTTAGAAAAACTTTTTGCTGTAGCAAAATTAGGATCTGGAAACTCAACAGCCTTAAATAGAATTTTTGATAATGTCCTAAAGGACGATTACACTGGATTTAAATTTTCAACTTCCAATACTTTAAAAGATCTTACTTACATCCATGAAATGCTAAAAGATTTGGGTAATGCAGAAAAATTAGCTGATGTAAAAAAATCTTTTTATAAGAAAGCTGTTGATGATGGTAATGGTGATCTATTTATAAGTGAGTTGATACAAAAAGATTAATTATTCTTTTTTTTATCAGCAAATACAATAGCTATAAGTAATAATGCCGTCCAAAACATTGCCGCTAAACTTTTAATAGCACTCGTTTCAGCACCCCATAAATCAAAAAAAAATGCTCCAATAAGAATTCCAATTATATAAATTATTACTACTAATCTAGTCTGAGTCATTTAGTTGTTTTTGTTTAAATAAAGACATTCCATTATTTTTTTTATGTTCATAAGATTCTTTGAAACTTTCTAACTGCCATCCCTGCATTCTCTTTTTAATATCTTCTAAATTTTGTTTTTTCCACTCATCCTTAGTATTTTGATCTTTCCACATCTTCTTTTCATCATTATTTCTTCCACAGCCATTACAATATCCAGTTACAGGATCCATTTTACAAATGCTTATACAGGGTGAAACTATCATTTTTTTATATATTTATATCCTTTTACACTATTATTCTGATTGGACAAATTAGATCAATACTATATAAAACAGCATAAATTTGGGCGAGTGGCGGAATTGGTAGACGCGTTGGTCTTAGGAACCAATAGTGCAAGCTGTGAAGGTTCGAGTCCTTTCTCGCCTACCATAAATATATTATGAAAGTAACAATAGAAAATAAAAAAGGTTTAGAAAAAGATCTTAAAGTATTTATAGATAAGAAAACAATCTCAGGCTTCATGGATGAAAAATATGAAGAAATAAGAAAAGACGTTGTAATAAAAGGTTTCAGACCTGGTAAGGTACCTACTGAAATATTAAAAAGACAATTTGGCAAAGCTGTTTATGGTGAAGTAATTGATAAGTTGCTAAAAGATACAACAACAAAAGCTCTAGAAGAAAATAAAATCAAACCGGCTGGACAACCTAAAATAGATTTAAAGTCTTTTGGTGAAGGCAAGGATTTAGAATACATTATTTCAGTTACTGAACTGCCTGAGATTTCTGCCAAAGGATTAAACTCAATCAAAGTAGATGAATATGTTGTAAAAATTGATCCAAAAGAAACAGATAAAAGAATTAGTGAAATTGCAAAAAATCAAAACAATTTTAAAGATGCAGAGGCAAATTATAGCTCTAAAATGAATGATCTTGTAATTTTTGATTATAAAGGAACTATTGATGGCAAAGAATTTAAAGGTAACGAAGGTAAAAATACTCAATTAGTTCTTGGAAAAGATTTATTTATAAAAGGTTTTGATAAACAATTAGAAGGCGTTAAATCAGGTGATACTAAAAACGTAGAAGTAAATCTGCCTGAAAATTTTCCTGAAAAAGAACTTGTTAATAAAAGTGCTGTGTTTGAATGCAAGGTTATAGCAGTAAGAATTCCAGAAGAAGTAAAAATTAATGATGATTTTGCTAAAAATATGGGTGCAAAAGATTTAGTAAATTTAAAAGAACTTATTTCAAAACAAATTAATGATGAATATAAAAATTCATTAGCCATGATTACAAAGAAAAGTATTCTTGAGCAAATAGAGAAAGAAAAATTAGACCAATTACCTGGTAATTTAATTGAACAGGAAGTCAAAATATTATCTCAGGGAATGAAGGAAGATGAAGTTAAAAAGAACCAAAAATCATTAGAGGATCAAGCTAAAAAAAGAATTAAAACTGGATTAATCTTAAACGCTTTTGGTGAGGAAAATAAAATTAATGTGTCCCAGGAAGAAATTAATATGGAAATACAAAAACAATTCAGAATGATGCCAGGTCAAGAGAAGATTGTTAAAGATTATTATGAACAAAATCCTGCAGCCATAGATAGTTTAAGAGGACAAATTTACGAAGAAAAAATAATTGAAGAAATTAAGAAAAAAGCAAAAACTACTAAAAAAGAAATTACCAAAGAAGAAGCTGAGAAAATTCTAAAACAAGAAAACGAAAATAACATTAAAGAGCAAGCTAAACTTTCTAAAAAAGATGATGATGAAAAAAATAAGAAAAAAATAGATCCTAAAAAAAAAGAGGTAAAAACAAAATCGAAAGAAACTAAAAAAACTAAAACTCCCGCATCAAAACCAAAAAAAGTAAAAAAGGTTAGCAAAAAGTAATCACAAGTTGTATAAGAATAATCGAATCGATTATGTCTATTAAAATTCCAGAACAATTAAATACCCTTATCCCTATGGTTGTCGAACAATCAAGTAGAGGAGAAAGGGCATATGACATTTATTCTAGACTCTTAAAAGAGAGAATTGTATTTGTAGTTGGTCCCATAAATGATGCGGTTGCATCATTAGTTACTGCGCAATTATTATTTTTAGAATCAGAAGATCCTAAGAAAGAAATTTCTTTATATATAAATAGTCCTGGTGGACTTGTAACAGCTGGACTTGGTATTTATGATACAATGCAATACATCAAACCAGAAATAAGCACTTTGTGCATAGGTCAAGCGGCAAGCATGGGTTCATTTTTACTTGCAGCCGGCGCTAAAGGAAAAAGATTTTCATTGCCAAATTCTAGAATAATGGTTCATCAACCTTCTGCTGGTTTTCAAGGACAAGCGACAGATATTGAAATTCACGCTAATGAAGTTTTATCTTTAAAGAAAAGATTAAATGAAATTTACTCAAAACATACTGGAAAATCAGTTGATGAAATTAAATCAGCATTAGAGAGAGATAACTTTATGACTCCTGACAATGCAAAAAGTTTCGGTCTTATAGATAAAGTGGTAGAAAAAAGAGAATAGGTCACAATATATAGTTTGTCCACAACCTCTACTTGATTACTTTGCATCATATGTATTAAAGTATAAAAATTGATTCGAATAAAAATTTATGAGCAACAATAAAAATATTCTTTACTGTTCTTTTTGTGGCAAGAGCCAGCACGAAGTTAGGAAGTTAATTGCAGGACCAACCGTATTCATTTGTGATGAGTGTGTGGAACTTTGTATGGATATCATAAAAGAAGAAAGCAAAGATAATTTTGTAAAACATCAAGATGGCTTACCTTTACCAAAAGAAATATGTAAAGTTCTTGATGATTATGTGATTGGACAATCTCACGCAAAAAAAGTTTTATCAGTTGCAGTTCATAATCATTATAAAAGATTAAACTACGAAAACAAAACAAGCAAAACGGTTGAACTGTCTAAATCTAACATTATGTTAGTAGGACCAACAGGATGTGGAAAAACATTATTAGCCCAAACACTTGCAAGAATACTTGATGTACCTTTTACAATGGCTGATGCAACAACATTAACTGAAGCAGGCTACGTAGGTGAAGACGTTGAGAATATAATTCTAAAGTTATTACAGGCTGCAGATTATAATGTAGAAAAAGCTCAAAGAGGAATTGTTTATATAGACGAAGTTGATAAAATTAGTAGAAAATCAGAAAACCCATCTATAACTAGGGATGTATCTGGAGAGGGTGTTCAACAAGCTTTATTAAAAATTATGGAAGGTACAGTGGCCAGCGTTCCTCCTCAAGGAGGAAGAAAACATCCTCAACAAGAATTTTTACAAGTTGACACAACTAATATTTTATTTATTTGTGGAGGAGCTTTTGCGGGTCTTGATAAAATTATATCTCAAAGAGACAAAGGTTCTTCTATTGGATTTGGAGCAGAAGTAAAAACCTTAGAAGATAAAAAAACTGGTGAATGGATGAAAAATCTGGAGCCTGAAGATTTATTAAGATATGGGTTGATCCCAGAATTTATTGGTAGACTGCCAATTACAGCTACACTGGAAGACTTAGATGAGAAATCTTTAGTAAAAATATTACAAGAGCCAAAAAATTCTTTGATTAAACAGTACCAAGAATTATTTAGACTAGAGGGTGTAAAATTAACGTTTAAAGATCAGGCGGTTAAAGATATTGCAAACAAAGCAATAAGTAAGAAAACTGGAGCCAGAGGATTGAGATCAATTTTAGAAAATTTATTACTTAAAACTATGTTTGACCTTCCTGGTCAAGAGAACATTGAAGAAGTTATTATTGATGGTGGAGCAACTAAGGGCACTTCTCAGCCAATAATTGTTCATACTAAGAACAAATCAAAAACAGAAAAGACTTCTGCGGCTTAATAAGAGTTAATAAACAAAAGTTTCCTATTGCATTATAAAATATAATATCCATATTTGCTTTATGGAAGTTAAATTAACACAGCCCCTATTACCATTAAGAGACATCGTAGTGTTTCCAAGCATGGTAATTCCACTATTTGTTGGAAGAGACAAATCTATCACTGCCTTAAACGAGGTAATGAAAAGTGACAAAAAAATAATATTAATTACTCAAAAGAATTCTGAAGTTGATGATCCAAAAAAAAATGATGTATTTTCTTATGGATGTGAAAGCAATATATTGCAACTTTTAAAACTTCCAGACGGAACAGTTAAGGTTTTGGTTGAAGGAATAAAAAGAGTAAAAATAATTGATTTTAAGGATGATGAAAAATTTATTACTTGTACATATGAACATCAAAAAGATGTTCTAAACAATGATGAAGATCTATTACCTCTAGCTCTTACAGCTGTAAAAAGATTAGAAAAATTAACATCTGTAAATAAAAAAATTTCATCGGAAACAATTAGCAATATTAAACAATTAAAAGATCCATCCAAAATTGTAGATAATATTGTTTCAAACCTAAATGCATCGATATCTGAAAAGCAACAGATATTTGAAACATTGGATGTTAAGAAAAGATTAAATGCAGCGATTAAAATGATGGAAAGCGAAACAAGTATCATTGGTGTAGAAAAAAGAATTAGAGGAAGAGTTAAAACTCAAATGGAAAAGACACAAAGAGAATATTATTTAAATGAACAATTAAAAGCAATCCAAAAAGAATTAGGTGAAATTGAAGATGGCAAGGATGAAACTACTAACTTAAAAAAATCAATTCAAAAGGCTAAAATGCCAAAAGAAGTTGAGAAGAAGTGCATGTCAGAGCTTAAGAAATTAAAAAATATGAGTCCTATGTCTGCAGAAGCAACAGTTGTTAGAAATTATTTAGATTGGATGATTGATCTTCCATGGTTTAAAAAAGATGATGTAGACATTGATTTAAATAAAGGTCTTAAAATTTTAGATGAAGATCATTTTGGTTTAGAAAAAGTAAAAGAGAGAATTATTGAATTCCTAGCTGTTCAAAAAAGAATGGAAAAAATTAAAGGACCAATTTTATGTTTAGTCGGACCCCCAGGAGTTGGAAAAACATCACTTGGAAAATCTATAGCTAAAGCTACTAACAGACAGTTTATTAGAATGTCGTTAGGAGGTGTAAGAGATGAAGCTGAAATAAGAGGTCATAGAAGAACATACATTGGATCTTTACCAGGAAAAATAATTCAAATGATGAAGAAAGCTGGTACAAAAAATCCTTTATTTTTGTTAGATGAAGTAGATAAAATCGGAAACGACTATAGAGGAGATCCATCATCAGCTTTGCTAGAAGCATTAGACCCTGAGCAGAATACAGCTTTTAATGATCACTATTTAGAAGTTGATTATGATTTGTCTGATGTAATGTTTGTAACAACAGCAAATACTCTAAATATTTTACCACCACTTCTTGATAGAATGGAAGTTATAAGAATCCCTGGATACACAGAAGATGAGAAGATAAATATTGCAAATAAGTATCTGTTACCCAAACAAGTAAAAGAAAATGGAGTGAAAGAGGGTGAACTAAATTTAGAAGATGGGACAATTAAAGAGATAATTAGAAGTTATACAAGAGAGTCTGGTGTTAGAAATTTAGAAAGAGAAATTTCTAAAGTAACAAGAAAAGTTGTTAAGAAAGTAGTAAGTGGTGAAGTTGAAAAGGTTCAAGTAAACGTTAAAAATATTCCAGACTTTTTAGGAATTAAAAAATTCAAATTTGGTGAAGTAGAAGATAAAGATAAAACAGGAATAGTAATAGGACTAGCGTGGACTGAGGTAGGAGGAGAAATTCTTAAAATCGAGACTGTTAATATGCCAGGTAAAGGCAGAATGCAAATAACAGGTAAACTTGGTGATGTCATGCAAGAGTCAGTTAAAGCTGCAAAATCATACGTTAGATCAAAAAGTTTGGAATATGGTATAATTCCACCTTTCTTTGAAAAAAAAGATTTTCATATCCATGTCCCCGAAGGAGCTACACCTAAAGACGGACCATCAGCTGGTATAGCTATGGTTACATCCATAGTGTCATCAATCACAAATATTCCTGTAAATAGAGAGATTGCTATGACTGGTGAAGTAACAATTACAGGACAAGTTTTACAAATTGGTGGTTTAAAAGAAAAATTATTAGCTGCACACAGAGCAGGGGTTAAAAAAGTATTAATACCTAAAGAAAATGAAAAAGATTTAGTAGATATACCCAAAAAGGTTAGGGAAGATATCAAAATAATACCAGTTGAAACTGCAGATGAGGTGTTAAAAATTGCTCTTACAAAGGAACTAAAGCCTGTTGAATGGACAGAAGTTGATAAAATTTCTGATGGTAAAAAAGATGATAAATCCCAGGCAAGTATTCAGTAAATTAAAACTACATTCAATATAAACAACATATAATTTCTTTTTTCTTGAGTTCATATATTAATTTATTTTTTTAACCATTTAGAATATTCTATATTTTGAAAATCTATATTATTTCTTACAAACCAAGTTTCAAAAATTTTATTTTTTTTTAGATTTGAGTAGACGTTACTAACTGCAACTTTATAGCCATAAGGCTTTAAAAATTCATAGGCTAGATATGAATAATTTATTTTCTCTCGATAATAATCAGTTTCGAACGCAATAAATTTTGGTCTAATTCCATCACTGATAATTTTTTTTAATGCTTGAAAAGTTTTTTCTTGCGGATCAATATCACAAGATAAAAAATCTATATCATTTTTTAAATTATTTTCTAATAATGCTAATTTGTAGTCAAAAGTTAAAGCGTTAGACCAGTATATTCTGTTTTTTCTTTCTGAACAATTTTTCCATAATTTTTGCAAAATTGTTAATTTATCTATGTCATTATCGCCATAGTCAATTGAAAATCCTCTCCAACTCTTTTCAACTTCTAACATGTATGTATTGTTTGCATCTATTGGTTCTCCAGCACCAATATCAATATAACTACCACAAGCTCCAAATAATTCTAAAGCAAACAAGTCTTGTCCCGCTTGAGAATATTTTGAAGTTTTATAAAATAAACTTTTAATAAATTTTTTTAAAATCATTGATTCTTTATTCAATATTTCAATCTTATTTAATCTTATAGTTCTTTTTTCATTAATCGTGATAATAATTCTATTTATTAAATTATTAGTATATTTTTTATTATGAAACCTGATTTATACTATTTTATTAGTACTCTTATTTATTGACTTAATTAGATTTGAAAGTATAAATCACCTGGTTTTGATGTATATATTGTCTTGGGTGGTTAGCTCAGTTGGTAGAGCATCTCGTTTACACCGAGGGGGTCAAAGGTTCGAGTCCTTTACTACCCACCATTTACACCTGTGGGGGTGTAGCTCAGTTGGTTAGAGCACCTGCCTGTCACGCAGGGGGCCGAGGGTTCGAGTCCCTTCACTCCCGCCACAAACTTGATAATTATTCTCAATAAATTTAAATTCATAGTGAATCAAGCCTAAATAACGTGACTAAATTGCACTATTTTTATAGTCAAAAATACTTATATAAATCAAGTAATAATGCCTGAATTAAAACCTTTAAACCAATTAAAATTGACATATAATATAAGTCTTTTCAGATTTGTCTTATTCAGAGCTTTTTAAAATTATAAAATTACTATGCTTGCGGAATTTTTAAAAGATTATTTGCCGATAATATTATTTTTGATAATAGCTCTAGGCTTGAGTCTCGCTTTTGTTGCAATAAATTATATTGCTGCTCCAAGTAAACCTGATCCAGAAAAACTTTCAGCTTATGAATGTGGGTTTGAACCTTTCAATGATTCTAGAATGGAATTTGATGTAAGGTTCTATTTGGTTGCAATATTATTTATAATATTTGATCTAGAAATTGCGTTTTTATTCCCATGGGCAATTTCACTTGGTGAAATTGGTTTATATGGTTTCTTCTCAATGATGTTGTTTTTATTTATTTTAACCGTTGGATTCATTTATGAGTGGAAAAAAGGAGCATTAGATTGGGAGTAAGATGATAAATTTAGAAGATAAAAAAAAAGATATACCAGAAGAGTTTAAACAATTAGCGCAAGATTTTAGCGATAATGGCTTTATTACAACTTCATTTGACAATCTTGTAAATTGGGCCAGAACAGGATCATTACATTGGATGACATTTGGATTAGCTTGCTGTGCTGTTGAAATGATGCAAACATCTATGCCAAGATATGATCTTGAAAGATTTGGTGCAGCACCAAGAGCATCACCTCGTCAATCAGATGTGATGATAGTAGCAGGAACGCTAACAAACAAAATGGCTCCTGCATTAAGAAAAGTTTACGACCAAATGCCTGAACCGAGATATGTAATATCTATGGGAAGTTGCGCAAATGGTGGGGGCTACTATCATTATTCATATTCTGTAGTAAGAGGATGTGATCGAGTAGTACCTGTTGATGTATATGTTCCTGGATGTCCTCCTTCAGCTGAGGCATTACTCTACGGGATTTTACAATTACAGAAAAAAATTAGAAATAAAGGTTCTTTAGAAAGATAATAATGAAAAATCTTCCGGACTTGGAAAAGTTTATAAACTCTGAATTAACGTCTAAAGTAAATAATTCATTCATAAAGCATGATAACATTTATATAAACATAGATCATGATGAATTGATCGATGTTATTTCTTTTTTAAAAATTAATAAAGAAACTAAATTTAGACAGTTAATCGAAATTACAGCTGTAGATTACCCAGAAAATGAAAATAGATTTAAGATGGTTTATCTCCTGTTAAGTCATGAATATAATCAAAGAATTATTATTGATTATTCAATCAAAGAAAACGATGTAATTGCATCATTAACTTCGATATTCCCCGCAGCAAATTGGATGGAAAGAGAGGTGTTTGATATGTACGGGTTAAACTTCAAAAATCATCCTGATTTGAGAAGAATTTTAACGGATTATGGTTTTGAGGGACATCCTTTAAGAAAAGATTTTCCTCTTACAGGGCATAATGAAGTTCGTTATAGCGAAGAACAAAAAAAAGTGATCTATGAACCTGTAAAATTAGAACAAAATTACAGAAATTTTGATTATGAGAGTCCATGGGAAGGAACAAAATACATTAAAGAAATCAAAAAAAGCTAATGGCAAAAGAAAAAAAAACATTAAACCTAAATTTTGGACCACAACACCCTGCAGCTCATGGAGTTTTAAGATTAATACTTCAATTAGATGGAGAGGTTGTTGAAAAAGCTGATCCTCATATAGGCTTATTACATAGAGGCACAGAGAAGCTAATAGAAAGCAAAACATATATACAGGCTGTCCCATATTTTGATCGTCTAGATTATGTTGCACCAATGAACCAGGAACATGCATTTGCTTTAGCTATAGAAAAAATTCTCAAAATTGAAGTTCCTTCTAGAGCAAAATATATAAGAGTAATTTTCTGTGAAATAGGAAGAATATTAAGCCACATATTAAATGTAACTACTCAAGCAATGGACGTAGGAGCGTTAACACCTACTTTATGGGGATTTGAGGAACGAGAAAAATTAATGGGATTTTATGAGAGAGTATCCGGGTCAAGGTTGCATGCTAATTACTTTAGAGCAGGCGGAGTACATAAAGATC
>CABYVH010000012.1 GCA_902522365.1 uncultured Pelagibacteraceae bacterium | reverse complement strand
CTTTCTAAAGAATTTTTAATAAGGTTAAAAAATAGTCTGTTAAACTGCTCATTATCAAAATTTAAAACTACTTCATTTGACATATGATTAATCAACCTAATTTTAACAGAACTATCAAATTTGTTTACCAAACTTATATTATCATCAATTATACTGTTTAAATTATTTAGTTTAAATAATGGTTTTGGCATTCTAGCAAAATCAGAGAATTCGTTTACTAAGTTTTCGATTTGCTTTATTTGCTTAAGTATAGTTTTAAGATTATTTAAGTATTTTTCTTGTCTTTCATTTTCAATATTTGGTAAATATTTTGTCTTAAGATTATCAATAGTTAATTGAATTGGTGTTAAAGGGTTTTTAATTTCATGAGCTAATTTTCTTGCAACATTTTCCCATGCTTCATGTCTTTCATTGGTGAGTAATTTTTCTTGTTGATTTTTAAGCCTATCAATCATTGAATTAAAATTCTTATTGAGCCTCTCCATTTCAATATCAGCTTTTAAATCAGGTACCTTGGTATCAAGATTACCTTTTCCAATACTTTCTGAGGCGGTGATTAAGTTGTTAATTGATATAAAAAAACGTGACGAAAATCTGATAGCAATTGTAATTGATAAAAATAACAGGAGTGTAACTAACGTCACATAAATTATAGCAAATGATATTCTTATACCAAGATTTTGATTTTCAACAGTATAATAAAAATTTACAGCTTCTTCGGACTCAATTAAATAATTGGATATATCTTTATCAAAGTATTTCAAAACATATAAAAATGTATTATCAAAATTTGATAATCTTATTACTGCTGCAGATTTATTTTCAAAAGTGTTTATTATCTTTAGTGGTCTATCATCATTTTTGACCATCTTCATCGCTCTATCCTCAATTTTTTTGTATTTAGTGTCGGCTGATGATAAAATTAAATTTCCTTCTCCATTAATTAAATGGAGTTGGTCTATATCTCTTAAATATCTTTGAGTATTTATTATTAATTGGAATCTATCAGTATTTGACTTATATAATTCGGAATACTTATTTAAATCAAAAGCAATTAAAACAATCTCAGACTCAATTTTATTTCTTTTCTCATCAACATAATTTTTCGCAATTTCATAAGAATTATTTACTGCTGTAGTTATTTTTTTATTAAAATACTTATCTAATGCAAATGAAAATATAAACAGTGAAAATATAGCAATTAGCAATGAAGGTATTAAAGTAAAAAGTGCGAATGAAATAATATATTTTCTATTAGCGACTGAACCTCTTACATTAATGTTATTTTTAATTGAATTCTTGATGTCAATAAAGATTAATACAAAAAATATTATCACTAAAATAATGTTTGAAATCAAAAGAATTTCAAGATTATCTTCATTTAATTTGATAAAACTTTTGTCAATAAAAGTTAAAAATGTAATAAAAGCCAATGAAATAGTTAATATAAAGATAACTATGATAAACAAATTTCTTTTTAACAAAGCAAACATAATTTAAAAATATATTACAAAAAATTTTATAATAATCATGAGTAATTGTTTTATACTACTAGCGGCAGGTAAAGGTAAGAGATTTAAATCAAAAAATCCTAAACAATTTATAAATTATATAAATAAGCCCTTATTTATGCACTCAGTTGATAAAGCGCTTAAATCAAAATTATTTAAATCAATACTAATTGTATCAAATATTCCTATTAAAAGTTTCAAAGACAAATCTATAAAAGTCATTAAAGGCGGCAAGGAAAGATATCAATCATCCCAAAAAGCATTAGATTTTTTAAAAAGTAAGAAAATAAAAAATGTTTTCATTCATGATGCAGCTCGGCCTAATTTTTCAATTAAATTACTTAAAAAACTTAATGAAAATCTTAAAAATAATAAGGCTGTGATACCATTCATTAAAACTAAAAACTCAGTAAAGTACAAAAAAAGAAATAGGTTGCAAAATTTAGATAGAGATAAACTAATATTTACACAAACCCCTCAATGTTTTGATTATAAAACAATCTATAAATTATCAAAATTGAATAAGAATTTAATTACTGATGAAGCTTCATTATTTTTAAATTATAATAAAAAAATTAAATTCATCAAAGGTGAAGAAGATAATTTTAAAATAACTACCAAATCAGATTTGGGAAAGTTAACTATTAAGAGTTTTTATGGTATTGGATTTGATATTCACAGATTAATTAAAAATAAAAAATTGTATCTTGGAGGTTTAAAAATTCCATTTCACTCTGGTTTACAAGGTCACTCTGATGGTGATGTTGTGCTTCACGCAATAATAGACGGATTGCTTGGTGCAATGAGAAAAATGGATATTGGAACTCTTTACCCAAGTAACAAGAAAAGATATAAAAATATAAGATCACCTAACATGTTGTCTCCTATTTTGAAAAAATTGTATGAAGACGGATATTCTATAAATAATATTGATATAAATTTAATTAGTGAAAGACCTAAAGTCTCAAAATATAGGGAAAAAATTATTATATCTTTATCTAATTTGCTCAATATAAAAAAAGATCAAATTAATCTAAAAGGCAAAACAGTTGAAAAACTAGGCTTGATTGGAAAGGAAGAAGCTATTGCATGTGATGCAATAGTCTCATTAAATTATTATGCTTAAAAAAATAAATTCTTTATTTGTTACAATGTTTGGCATTGGAAAATTACCAAGAATACCTGGCAGCTATGCTTCTTTAGTTACTGTTATCTTTTTATATATATTATTTCATATTTTTTCAGTACCTGCCGATGCTTTTTTGTTTTTATTAGTAGGTATTTTTATAATTTCACTTTTTGCAGTAAATTTATTTATTAAAGATCTAACCAATAAAGATCCAAAAGAGGTTGTTATTGACGAGTTTATTGGTCAATCAATTCCAATATGCCTGTATGAAATTGCCCATAAAGAACCAACAGATCCAGCAAGGGTGCTAACCTTTTATTTTATTATGTTTATTCTTTTTAGAATTTTTGACATAGCAAAACCCTATCCTGTAAGTTATTACGATAAAAACTTTAAGAATAGCTTTGGCGTTATTATGGATGATGTTTGTGCTGGTTTATACGTAGTTGCAATCCTAGTTTTTTATATGATTATTACTACATGAGTAATTTATCCTTAAAAATTTTAAAGTTACTTACTAAAAAAAAACTAACTTTATCCTTTGCTGAATCTTGTACTGGAGGGCTTTTAGCAAGTTCAATTACATCTTTTAGTGGGTCGTCTAAAGTATTTAATATGGGATTAATAACTTATTCAAATAATGCAAAAGTAAAATTACTTAAAGTCCCTAAAAAAACTATTACTAAGTATGGAGCAGTTAGCTATGAAACTTGTCTATCGATGGTCAAAAATTTAAGTAAAATTAGTAGATCAAATATATCAATTTCCATTACTGGTGTAGCTGGACCAAATGGAGGAACAAAAGAAAAGCCAGTTGGACTAGTTTACGTAGGACTTAAAAAAGGAAGTAAAACAATTATTAAGAAAAACCTATTTAAAAGCAAAAAAAGAGTTTCAATTCAAAAAGCAACCGTAAATCAAGCTCTTAAAATGATTTTGAATATATTATAAACTTTCTGCCCTTCTCTGGAATGCATCAGCTATTTTTTCAAGACCAAATTGAAATGACTTGGTCATTAAAATATTCAAAAATTTATTTTTAATTTCAAAATCAACATCAAAAGTCACTTCTGTTAAATCTCCTAGCTCCTGAAACTTCCAATTATTTTCTAAATAATTTAAAGGACCATCTATATTTGTTACAAAAATTGTGTCATCTTTTTTATTAAATTTCACGTCGCTTTTATAGGTATCTACAAAAGGTCCTTTTCCAATTGTTAGATCTGCAACAATAAATATTAGATCTCCTTTTTGTTTTCTTTCATGTACTTTTGAGCCCTGGCAAAATGGAACAAATTCAGGGTATTTTTCAATATCTAAAACGAATTCTATGAGTTTGTCTTTTTTGTTTTCAATTAATCTCTTCACTGATGCTTTTGGCATTAATGAATATTTATTCTGTTATTTTTAAGTTTATTAAAATCCTCATCAGCATGATAAGAAGATCTTGTTAATGGTGATGAAGATACTAATAAAAATCCTTTAGATTTTGCTATTTTTCCTAGCTCTTTAAATTCATCTGGATGGTAATACCTATTTAATGGAAAGTGTTTGGCTGAAGGTTGAAGATATTGACCTATAGTTAAGAAATCAACTTCTGCAGATCTTAGATCATCCATAACTTGAATTATTTCATCTTTTGTTTCCCCAAATCCAACCATGATTCCTGATTTTGTAAAAACATTTTTATTGAATTTTTTTGAATTTTTTAAAAGTTCTAATGATCCAAAATATCTTGCCCCTGGTCTAACTTTTACATAAAGACCTGGAACAGTTTCAATATTGTGATTAAAAACATCTGGGCTTGCTTCCAATACTCTTTTGTAAGCTTCACCTTTTCTTAAAAAATCAGGCGTTAAAACTTCAATTGTTGTATTTGGATTTTTTTTCCTTGTTGCAATAATAACATCATGAAAATGGTTTGATCCACCGTCAGAAAGGTCGTCTCTATCAACAGATGTAATAACAACATGTCTTAAACTTAATTTTTTAACTGCATTAGCTATTTTAATTGGCTCAAATTGATCTAATTTTTCTGGTTTTCCTGTTTTAACATCACAAAATGCGCATGCTCTTGTACATGTGTCACCCATTATCATTAAAGTTGCGTGCCTTTTGCTCCAACATTCAGTAATATTAGGGCAGTTTGCTTCTTGGCAAACTGTTACAAGGTTATCTTTATTGACAACTGTTTTAGTTAAAAAAAATTCTTTACTATTAAGAAGCTTTGATCTAATCCAATCAGGTTTCTTTTTGATAGGATTGGTCGGTTTGTTTATTTTTTCAGGATGTCTTGGTCTATTTTTGATTTCCATTGTCTCTGATTATATAGGTAGTCTCACCTTCTTTTCCAAATAAAAACTTTTCTCTTATTAATATTTCTATGAAATCTATATCTATATTTTCTGTTAAAAGTGAATTTTTATGGTCTAAATCTTCTATTTTGCTAATTAGAGTAATTTGATCATTTTTTAGTTGCTCGTATATTTCTTTCTTTTCCATGTAAGAAATGAGACCTCTATCACCATCTAATAAATTAAAGAAAAAATAGATATACAGGAATGTGATGATAAGAATAAAATAGTTCTTTTTTAATTTTTCTAGCATTAATCGATTTTATTCATTTTAGCTGATCTACCAAGATCTTCTTCAATACGAATTAGTTGGTTATATTTTGCTATTCTCTCTGATCTTGCAAGAGACCCGGTTTTGATTTGATTTGAATTGGTGCCTACTGCTAAATCAGCAATAAATGTATCTTCTGTATCACCAGATCTATGGGAGATGATTGTTTTAAAACCAATAAGTTGAGCAAATTTTATTACTTCTAACGTTTCGGTTACAGTTCCTATTTGGTTCAATTTTATTAAAATACTATTTGCAGATAAGTTTAGAAAGCCTATTTTTAATCTTTCGAGATTAGTTACAAAAAGATCATCACCTATTATTTGTGTTTTGTTTTTTGTTTCATTTACAAATTTTGACCATGCCTTCCAATCATCTTCACTAAATGGGTCCTCAATTGATTTAATTTGATATTTTTTAATAAGTTGTAAGTATTTTTTAATTGATTGATCAACACTTATGTAATTTTTAGAATGAATTGAATATTTGCCTTTTTTAATTAATTCATTTGCTGCAACATCTAAACAAATAGATATATCTTTACCATTTTTAAATCCTGATTTTTTTATAGCTTGAACTATCAGTTTTAATGCACTTTCATTATCACTTATCATTGGAGCAAAACCACCTTCGTCACCAACATTAATAGAATGACCAGCTTTTTTTAATAATATTTTTAAATTATTAATCACTAAAAAACAAATTCTAACTGCTTCGTTAAATGATTTTGCTTTATCAGGTCTAATCATGAACTCTTGTATTCTAAGCCCATTATCAGCATGTGCACCCCCATTAATAATATTCATTAAAGGAAAGGGGAGTTTAAAATTTTTTTTAACAATAAAATTTTTAAATAAAGGTATTTTTTTAACTTTTGCTGATAATTTTTTTACAGCCATGGATACAGCTAATATTGTATTCGCACCTAACTTTGTTTTTTGTTTTGTGCCATCTAATTTTATAAGAATACTATCTATTCTCTCTTGGTCATGGATGTTTTGATTTTTTAATTTTATTGAAATTAATTTATTAACAGTTGCAACTGGTATTAAAACGCTTTTTCCTAGGTATTTTTTATTACTTTTATCTCTTTTTTCATAAGCCTCAAAAGTTCCTGTTGAAGCACCTGAAGGACAAATTGCTGACGCACTTAAATTATTTGAAAATACTTCAGCCTCAATGGTAGGATTTCCTCTACTGTCATAAACCTGTCTGGCTACAACTTTTTTGATTTTACTCATTAATTACTTTTTAACTAAATTATCAATTTCTACAATTTGATTAATTAGCTCGTCTAATTTTTCTAAAGGGACCATGTTTGGACCATCTGATGGAGCATTATCAGGGTCCTGATGTGTTTCCAAAAAAATAGCTGCAACGCCTACTGCTACTGCTGCTCTCGACAAAAACTCAACAAATTCTCTTTGACCACCACTTTTTTCACCTAGACCGCCAGGTTGTTGCACTGAATGAGTTCCATCAAATACTACTGGATAACCATTTTTTGCCATGATGGGAATAGATCTCATATCCGAGACCAACGTATTATAACCAAAGCTAGCTCCTCTTTCGGTTACTAAAATATTTTCATTACCACTATCAGAAATTTTTTTGGTTACATTCACCATATCCCACGGTGCTAGAAATTGACCCTTTTTCACATTAATGATTTTATTGGTGTTAGCAGCAGCAATTAATAAATCTGTTTGCCTACAAAGGAATGCTGGTATTTGAAGAACATCTACGTGGTTAGAAACTAGGGAACATTGTTCTTCGTTATGTATATCGGTAAGAACAGGTACTTTAATATCTTTTTTGATTCTATCAAATATAGGCAAGGAGTTTTCTAAACCAGCTCCTCTTTTGCCTTTCAAGCTTGTTCTATTAGCCTTATCAAATGAGGTTTTATAAATAAATCCAATATTATACTTTGTAACAATTTCTTTAATTTTGCCTGCCATGTCCAAAGCATGTTGCTCAGTTTCAAGTTGACATGGACCAGCTATTAAACAAATTTTATTTTTGTTTGAAATTTCTATACCGTTACAATTAACTATTTTATTTTCCATTATAATATTTAGCAGCTTTAATAAATGAAGAGAATAAAGGATGAGGATTTAAAGGTCTAGATTTAAATTCTGGATGAAATTGAACTCCAATAAACCATGGATGATTTTTAAGTTCGATAATTTCAGGTAGTTGATTATCAGGAGAAATTCCTGAAAACATCAAACCTTTTTTTTCAAATTTTTGCATTAAATTTATATTGACCTCATATCTATGTCTGTGTCTCTCTTTAATCATATTAGATTTATAGATATTTTTTATGGCAGAATTATTTCTTAGTTTTGCCTCATATAGACCTAATCTCATTGTTCCTCCCAGGTTTTTATCAGTTCCTTTTATAATTTTTCCATCTTTATTCCATTCATCAATTAATCCTATTATGGGAAAACAATTTTTATCTAATTCACTAGAGCCAGCTTTTTTAATTTTTAATATATTTTTTGCAAACTCAATCATTGCCATTTGCATTCCAAAACAAATACCTAGAAAAGGAATTTTTCTCTCTCTGGCATATCTAATTGCTTCAATTTTTCCCTCAGTTCCTCTTTTGCCAAACCCACCTGGTATCAATATTCCTGATACATTCTTTAATTTTGATTTAATTTCTTTCGATCTAAGTTTATCTGATTCAATTCTTACTAAGTTAACTTTAACTTTATTTGAAATTCCACCATGCGTAAGAGCTTCATCAAGTGATTTATAAGCATCTTTTAAATTTACATATTTGCCTATGATAGCAATATTTACCGTTCTTTTTGTTTTTAAAACTATATTTGTAATTTTTTTCCAAGGAAGCAAGTTTGGTCTTTTTCTAGATTTTATTTTGAAGAATTTTATAACTTGCTTATCTAATTTTTGATTAAAGAAACTTATTGGGGCTTCATAAATAGTTTTTACATCAACTGTTTCTATAACATTAGCAATGTCCACATTACAAAATAAGGATATTTTTCTTCTTTGATCTAAGGGAATAGACTGTTGAGATCTACAGATCACTATATCAGGTTGAATTCCTATACTCCTTAATTCTTTAACAGAATGTTGTGTTGGCTTTGTTTTTATTTCATCAGAAGATTTTAAAAAAGGAACAAATGTTAAATGAATAAATAATGATTTTGATCTTCCATTATCATTTGAAAACTGTCTTATAGCTTCTAAAAATGGCAAACTCTCAATATCACCAACTGTTCCTCCAATTTCACAAATTACAAAATCTTCATTTGTTATATCTTTTTTTATAAACTCTTTAATTCTATCTGTAACATGGGGAATTACTTGAACTGTTTTACCAAGATAACCTCCTCTTCTCTCTTTTTTTATTATATCACTATAAATTCTACCTGTAGTAATGTTGTCAGATTGTTTGGCTGAAATATTTGTGAATCTTTCGTAATGTCCTAAATCTAAATCAGTCTCAGCCCCATCGTCAGTTACAAAAACCTCACCATGTTGAAAAGGACTCATTGTTCCTGGATCTACATTTAAATATGGATCCATTTTTCTTATTCTTACCTTAAAGCCTTGTGATCTAAGCAAATATCCGAGAGATGCTGATGACAAACCTTTACCAAGTGATGAAACCACGCCGCCAGTGACAAATATATATCGCGCCATGGAATTATGTTATAGCCAAAGATTTATAAAAATAAAAGTATTAATTATTATTTTCTGGTAATTTAGGGGCATCATCTGCATTTTCTTCTATTTTATCAATTACAGAAGTGTTTGAAGAAAGATCTCCTCGTGAAATAATAGTTAATCCTAGACTACAAATTATGAATAATGTTGCAACAATAGCAGTTGCTTTAGTCATAAAATTCCCAGCCGATCTTGAAAACATAAAGTTATCTTGAGAAACTCCAATACCCAAGGCTCCGCCTTCAGATTTTTGGAACAAAACTAGCAATACTAAAATAGCTGCTAATATTATATTTATAATTAATAGTATATTTTCCACTGGGCTTAATTAATTGATTTTTTCATTATATCAATAAATATTTTTTCATTAGTTGATGCTCCACCAATCAAAAAACCATCAATATTATCGATTCCCATTAAATTTTTTATATTTTTTTGGGTTTACGGAGCCTCCATATAAAATCTTAGATTTTGTAAACTTTTTTGAAATCTTTAAGGTGTTTCTTATAAATCTAATATTTTTTTTTAAATCATTTTCACTAGGAATAATGCCTGTACCAATCGACCAGACAGGTTCATAAGCAATTATTATTTTATTTAAATCCTTTAAATTTTTTAAACCTTCAAGTAATTGTTTTTTTAAAACATATTTTGTTTTATTTTTTCTTTTATCAATCAGTTTTTCACCTATGCATAAAATGACATTTAATTTTTCATTAAGTGCAGACTTAATCTTTAAATTAATTTTTTTATTATCATTTTCTGCTCTTGTTTCTGAATGTCCAATTATAACAAACTTACCCCCTAAATCTTTAATCATTTTTGAGCTTATAGCTCCTGTGAAAGGTCCATAGTTTATTTGTGTATGACAATCTTGAGCTCCAATTTTAATATTTGATTTTTTTGTTTTATCTACAAAAGATTTGATCAATGTGTAAGGTGGACAATAAATAATATTGGCTTTAAGTTTCTTTGTTTTTGAATAACTTATTACTTTATTTAATGAATTAACTGACTTAACTGACCCAAACATCTTCCAATTAGCAATGAAATACATATTATTATTTGTCATAAAGATTAATATAATTTATATGTTTATTTTTTTTTAGATCAATAAATAAAGACTATAGAATATGATAAGTAAATTAAGAGGTTTCTCAAATTCAAAATTAGCTGGAGTGCTTGTTGGAATTATTATAATTCCATTTGTATTTTGGGGCATGGGTAGTGTTTTTAGCGGAGGTAATACTAACAACGTTGCTAAGATTAATAATGAAGCAATCTCATCAAAAGATTTTGTAAATTTTATAAATGAGTCAAGACTCACAAATGACATTATAAAAGCAAACATAGATAAGAATATTATTGAGCAGATATTATCAGAATTGGTATCTGAAAAATTAATTGAGATGGAAATTAAAGAATTAAATGTATCAATGTCAGAGGTGGCATTGGCAAACAAAATAAGATCTAATTCAATACTACTTGATGATAATAAGAAGTTTTCAAGAGTTAAGTATGAAAAATTTCTATTAGAAAATAACTTAAGTGCTTCGACATTTGAAAATTCATTAAAGAAACAAGAGCTTAAAGAAAATTTATTTAATTATATTAGTGGAGGAATTAAGTCGCCTTATTTTTTAAAAAATAAAATATATATCAATGAAAATAAAAAAATCGAGATCGAATTTTTAGATTTAGATTTAGTTCATGACAAAACCGCAACTAAATTAGAAATTGAGGATTTCATTAAAAATAATCAAGAAAATTTGAAAATTGATTTTATTAATGTGACTTATGCAAAAATTACTCCTAAAAATCTAATAGAAATAGATGAGTTTAATGATGAATTTTTTAAGAAAATTGATGAAATAGAAAATAACATTTTAAATGGATCAAATATTAGAGAAATTAATGAAATTTATAATTTAAAACTAAACGAAATTAATAATTTTGTCTTGAAAGATGATTCAGATGAAATACTTGAAGAAATTTACTCAAAAAGAAACCAGGATAAAATACAACTAGTTGACAAAAATGATTACTATCTAATTTTTGAAATATCAAATATTAACAAAAAAATTCCAAACACAACAGATCCAAAATTTTTAGAAAAAGTTAAAAATAATGTAATTTTAAAAAAGAAATTTGAATTTAATAAAAGTCTTTTTGAAAAAATTGATGAAAAGATATTTAATGATGACGAGTTTTTGAAATTATCAAAAGATACAAATAATATTAAAACTATAAATATTGAAAACAGTAATGATTACGAAGTCTTTGACCCAGATTCTTTAAAACTTTTATACACATTGCCAAAAGAAAGTTTCTCATTAGTAACTGGAGAAACAAATAAAGTTTTTCTTACAAAAATTAAGAATATTTACTATTCAGATATGGAAAAAAATATTGATAATGTTGAAAAATATTCTACTAAAGCAAATAACGACATTATTAATGATGTTTATACATCTTATGATCTATCTTTAAATTCAAAATATAAGGTAAAAATTTTCAATCAAACAATTGATAGAGTTAAAAATTATTTTAGATAATGTTGAATATTGATCTAAAGTTATTTAAGAAAAATCACAAAAAAAGTAAAAATCAAGTTCTTTACCATGCAATAAAATCAAATGGGTTAAAAGAAATAGAAAATTTAATTAATAACTTTTTAAATGTCAGAAATAGCTTCGTATTCGAGTCTGTTGAAAAAGGTTTCATAAAAGGTAGATATACAATTTTTGGGAAAAATCCTGATAAAATTTGGGAATTTAATAATAATAACTGCGTTTTGAAGTATGAAAATAAAAAAAAAAAATTAAGAGGAACTCCAAAAGATAATATTGAGAAAATAATCGAAAATTTTAATTTTAAAATACCAAGTGAATTACCGCCAATTAGCTCAATTATATCAGGATATTTCTCTTATGATACAATAAGATATATTGAGAAAATTCCTAATACGACAAAAAATGATCTTAAAATTCCTGATGCAAGAATTTTGAGACCAAAAAATCTAGTTGTTTTTGATAATGTAAAAAAAAAATTATTTTTTATAGTTAATTGTTTTTTTGATGAAAAAATCAAAAATTATCAAGCTAAATATGACCAAATACAAAAAGAAATGGAAGAAATGATATTTTTGGCAAATTATAATTACAAAATAAATCAGTCAAAGACTAAGGTTTCCAAACCAAAAGTTAAATCAAATATCTCAAAAAAGAAATTCCTTAGTAATGTTTCTAAAGCTAAAAATTACATTAAAATAGGAGATATTTTTCAAGTTGTTCTAAGTCAAAGGTTCGAAACAGATCTCAACAAAGAACCATTGGATATTTATAAAAAATTGAGAATTACTAACCCTTCCCCTTTTATGTATTTTTTTAATTTTGAAGATTTTCAAATTATAGGTGCGAGTCCTGAAATACTTGTTAGGCTTAGAGATAATAAAATAACTATTAGACCTATTGCTGGCACAAGACCTAGAGGTAAAAATAAAAAAGAAGATAAATTTTATGAAAAAGATCTTTTAAAGGATAAAAAAGAGCTTTCTGAACACTTAATGCTTCTTGACCTTGGAAGAAATGATACTGGAAAAGTTTCTAAAATTAACTCTGTTAAAGTAACCGAAAGTTTTAAGATAGAGCGATATTCGCATGTAATGCACATAGTCTCAAATGTTGAAGGTGATTTTAATAAAAAATTTGGTAAATTTGATACGTTATTAGCTGGTTTTCCTGCTGGAACGGTATCAGGTGCACCTAAAATAAGAGCTATGGAGATTATAGATGAATTAGAAACGACTAGAAGAAAAGTTTATGCTGGTGGTATTGGTTATTTTTCTGCAAATGGTGATTTTGATACTTGCATCGCACTTAGAACTGCAATTTCAAAAAATAAAAAATTTTATGTACAATCAGGCGCAGGAATTGTTGCTGATAGTAAACCTATTAATGAATTTAATGAAACAGTTAATAAAGCAAAAGCTTTAATTAAGGCTTTGGAGTAAAGTGTATGAAAATAATTTTAATTGATAATTATGATAGCTTTACATTCAATTTATATCACTATCTTTCATCCTATGCTAAAGTTGATGTTTTAAGAAACGATAAGGTAGATCATCGTTACATTTTAAGAAAAGGATATAATAAAATTGTAATATCTCCAGGTCCTGGAAATCCTAATCAATCTGGGAATTGTTTAAAGATAGTAAAGAATTTGTATAAAAAAATGCCAATACTTGGTGTTTGCTTAGGTCATCAAATCATTGGTCAAATATTTGGTTCTAAGATAATTCAAGCTAAAGAACTTGTGCATGGAAAAACAAGTAATATTATAAATAAGAAAATTGGTATTTTAAAAAATTTACCAAAGAAGTTCTCAGCCACCAGATATCATAGTTTAGTAATTGATAGAAAATCCTTATCTAAAGATTTAAAAATTACATCTAGTACATCAGATGGGACAATAATGAGTGTTATGCATAAGCAATACGAAATCCATGGAGTTCAATTTCATCCTGAAAGCATCAAAACAAAATATGGTTTAAAAATTTTAGAGAACTTTGTAAAAGAGTAAAAATGGATCATTTTTTAGAAAAGCTCAGAAATAAAATAAATTTAAATTTTGATGAGAGTAAAAATGCATTTAAGATTTTAATGAATGGTGAAGGTAGTGATCAACAAATTTATGATTTTTTAACTTTATTATCCGATAAAGGTGAGGTTTCAGATGAAATAGCTGGTGGTGTATATATATTAAGAGATAAGTCAAAAAGAGTAAAAGTTGAAAACTGCATTGATACTTGTGGTACTGGTGGAGATGGAAAAGATACTCTAAATATTTCAACAGCATCAGCGCTGTTGTTAGCAAGTATGGGTGTTAAAGTAGCAAAGCATGGAAATAAAGCAGTTTCGTCAAAATGTGGGTCAGCTGACGTTCTTGAAGCTTTAAATATAAACATCAACCTAGAACCAAATCAAATCGAAGAGCAAATTAAAAGTAAAAATTTTGGTTTCATGTTCGCTCCGAATTATCACACAGCAATGAAATATGTTGGTCCAACAAGAAAAAAAATAGGAAAAAGAACTATTTTTAATATGATAGGTCCATTAAGCAGCCCAGCTCTTGTTGAAAGGCAGGTAATTGGAGTTTTTGATAATAAGCTTTTAAAAGTTTTTGCAAATGCACTAAAAAATCTAAATTTAAAATTTGCATGGATTGTAAATAGTGAGGATGGTCTGGACGAAATATCACCTTACGCTAAAACTAATGTTGTGCAATTAAAAAATAATAAAATATCTGAGTTTACAATTGATCCAAATGAATTAAATGTTAATGCTGATAAATTCGCAAATTTAATTGGAGATGATGCTAAATTTAATTCTGATAAAATTTTAAATATTTTTCAAGGGGAAGATAATGATTTTTCAAAAGCGGTATGTCTAAATGCTGCAGCAGGATTAATAGTTTCTGAAAAATATGATGATTTTAAAATTGCTTATAATTATACCAGAGGATTTATTAAATCTGGAACTGCATTCAAATATATAAAAAGAATACAGAATGTCTGAAAATATTCTTCAAAAAATAATTGATCAAAAAAAGATTAAAATTGAAAAATTAAAAAGTGAAATTAATATTAAGAGCTTGATAGAATCAATTAATGAAAAAGATGTTTTTTTCGATTTTAAGAAAAAAATACAAACCAATAACTCAGAAAATAAGATATCAGTAATTGCTGAAATAAAAAAAGCTAGTCCATCTGCAGGTATTTTGATAGATGATTACGACCCAGTAAAAATTGCAAACATATATAACTCTAAAAACGTTACTTGTTTGTCTGTATTAACTGAGGAAGACTTCTTTTTAGGAAATTTATCTCATATTTCTAAAATTAAAAAAAAAATTGAATTACCTATTCTCTGTAAAGATTTTTTTGTTGATAAATTTCAAGTGCCTTTGGCAAAAAGTTATGGCGCTGATGCAGTCCTGATTATATTAGCCGGTATTTCTGAAAAAACTGCAGATGAAATTTACGAGGAAGCTTTGAAACATAATATGAGTGTAATTGTTGAAGTTCATACTGTTGAGGAGGCAGAAAAATCAGCAAAATATCCTGATGCTTTAATTGGAATAAATAACCGAAACCTGAAAACTCTTAAAACTGAGATAAATACAACTTATGATATATATAATGTTGTGTCAAACCACTCTTCACCTCTAATTTCTGAGAGTGGTCTAAAAACAAGAGATGAATTGCTAGACATAAAAAATAGGACCTCTATCAGCTGTTTTTTAATTGGTGAATCACTCTTAAAAGATTTGGAAAATAATAATATTTTTTCTCTTTTATAGAAATTTTCCCCAATTTTTATAGCTTTTTAGCTGTTGTATAAATTAAGGAACTTTTATAGAACATCAATGTACTTAATTTGTTCTATGTTAACTAAAAAACAAAAAAACCTACTTCTCTTTATCAACAAAAAGTTGAGATCTACAGGTGTTTCCCCTTCATATGAGGAGATGAAAGAATCATTAAGTTTAAAATCAAAATCAGGAATTCACAGACTTATCAGTGCATTAGAGGAAAGAGGCTTTATTAAAAGATTAGCCCACAAGGCTAGAGCATTAGAAGTAATTAAGTTGCCTGAAACAGCATCCGCAAACGATATTTATAATAGTTTTTCTCCAAGCGTTATTAAGGGAGGATTAGATGTGGAAAATTTAGATAATTCTAATGATACAGAAATACCTGTGCTAGGAAAAATCGCTGCAGGGACTCCAGTTGAAGCTATACAGAATGAGGTTTCAAGAATTCCACTACCAGCAAACATTGAAAAAGATGGAGAATTTTTTGGTTTGAAGGTTCAAGGAGATTCTATGATTGAAGCTGGAATTAATGATGGTGATACTGTTATTGTAAAAAAAGCAGATACTGCAGATAATGGAAAAATCGTAGTAGCTTTAATTGATGATCATGAGGCTATGTTGAAAAGAATTAGAAGAAAAGGTAAAACTGTTGCATTAGAAAGTGCAAATAGAAATTACGAAACAAAAATTTTCGGCCCAGATAGAGTGAAAGTTCAAGGAATTCTTGTATCTTTATATAGAAACTTTCAGTAAAATAGTCTAAATAAATTCCATGAAAAAAGTAGCAACTAGATTTGCTCCTTCTCCTACCGGTCCTATTCATATTGGTGGGGTAAGAACAGCTCTATTTAATTGGTTATATTCAAAAAATAAATCAGGTAAATTTTATTTAAGGATAGAAGATACTGATAAAGAAAGATCTAAGGAAGAACATAAAATTCAAATAATTAACTCTCTAAAATGGATGGGAATTGAACACGATGGTGAAGAGTATATTCAATCAAAAATGATTGGTGAACACGTAACTATTGCTAAAAGATTATTAGAAAATGGAAATGCCTATAAATGCTTTTGTAGCGCAGAGGAAATAGAAGAACAAAAGAAAAGAGCTAAACAAAAAAAAATTCCTTATGTGTATAATCGAAAATGGCGAGATATTGCTGAAGATCAAGCCCCAAAGGATATAAAACCAGTTATAAGATTTAAAAGTAAAATAGAGGGTACTTCTAGGCTAAAAGACTTAGTTCAAGGAGACGTGGAGATTGAAAATAATACTATTGAGGATTTTATTATTTTAAGAAACGACGAAACACCGACATATAATTTATCTGCATCAGTTGATGATCATAATATGGAAATGACTCATATTATTAGAGGAGATGATCATAAAATTAATACTTTTAAACAAATACAGATATATGAGGCGCTAGGATGGGAAATTCCACAATTTGCTCATATACCTCTTATTCATACAATAGATGGTAAGAAGCTATCAAAAAGAGATAATGCCTCAACATTAGAAGATTACTCAAAAATTGGAATTCTACCTGAGTCACTTAGAAATTACCTTCTAAGGTTAGGATGGTCCTATAAAGATAAGGAAATTTTTAACTTAGATGAAAGTATAAAACTTTTTAACCTAGAGGGAATAGGTAAATCACCCTCAAAACTTGATATGAGTAGAATTCTTTCTATGAATGAATATTACATTAAAAATAGTGAAGAAGATATTTTGTATAATAAGTTAAAAGAATATTGTGAGATTTATAAAGATAAAATTAAAGAAGGAAAAGGAAATACAATAAAGAACTCTTTAACATTTTTAAAAAATAAAGCAAAAACACTTGAAGATATATTCAATAACTCTAAATACATATTAAATGATAAAGTTATTTTTAATGACAATGATAAAAAACTGATAAACGATGAAGCAAAAAAAATAATACATTTATTTAAAGAAAAGATTTCAGAATTAGAAGTTTTTGATAGAGAAAATTTAGAACAAATCATAGATGGTTTAATAAAATTAAATAATACAAATTTTAAGGGTGTTGGGCAGCCATTACGAATAATGTTAACTGGATCTAAATTTGGTCCAGGAATATATGATATAATATTATCTCTTGGAAAAAATGAGGTAATAAAAAGATTAGGAAATATAGGATAAGATAATATTTGATGCTTCCTCAGATGAAGAGCTAGGAGAGGTCAAAGTTTCAAGAGTTTTTTTTATTTCATCTTTTTGTTTGGCAATTAAATCTGGCTTTTTTAGAAAATAGTAAACACTTTTAAATATTTCTTCAGCATTACATTCAGATTGTATCAACTCTGGAATAACTTCTCTATTACTGATAATATTTATCATATTAACAAATTTTATATTTAATAGAGATTTTGCTAAATAAAAATTAACAAAATTCATTTTATATATAATTATTGATGGAACATTCATTTTACAAACTTCCAACGAAACTGTTCCAGATTTTACTATCGCAAAAATTGATTTTTTTAAAGCTGCAGTTTTGATTTTATCGTCATTAATAATTTCTAAATTTTGTATGTGTTCTTTTGAAATATAACTTGATATATGTTCTTTATTTTTATCAGTTCCATGAAATATGAAATTATAACTGGGATCCTTGATATTCATTTTTTTAATAAAATTAATTAAAATTGGCATATGATGGTTTATCTCTGAAGTTCTGCTTCCAGGAAAAATTGATATTATTTTTTTTTTATCTAAAAATTGGTTTATTTGGATATTTTCATTAATTTTTTTATCTAACAATGGATGACCTACAAAAGTGTTGGTTATTTTTTCTTTATCAAAATATTCTTTTTCAAACCTAAAAAGTAATAAAATATGGTCTAAAAATTCCTTCATTTTCTTTATCCTACCCTCTCTCCATGCCCAAACTTTAGGAGCAATAAAATGAATTATTTTTATTTTTGGGTTTTTTTCTTTTACTATTTTTGCCACTCTTAATGTAAAATCGGGACTATCAACACTAAATAAAATATCTGGGTTAAATTTTAAGACTTCATTAACTGTATCTTTTATTTTACGTTTTATTTTAAAAAAATTTAATAATATATCAGTAAAAGCTATATAGGTTATTTCTTTTTGGTCGTAGATTGTCTTTATACCTAATTTTTCCAAGTTTGTACCACCAACACTTAAGTATTCTAAATCAGCTTTTTTTGTTTTTAATTGTGATATTACTTCTGATGCTATTTTATCCCCTGAAGGTTCACCTGTAAGAACAAAAATTTTTTTCATATAGCGATGAGAAAGAGTTTATTTTGATTAGCATATTTAATGCAGGCTTTTTTATTTAATATAATATTTTGATTTGACTTTATAACAATTCCCTTGATGCCAACTTCATTACAATCTTTAAATGTATCAATTCCTATTGTGGGTAAATCTACCCTTAAATCTTGTTTTGTTTTAGGTAGTTTTATTAAAATACCTTTTTTTACTTTGGATTTAGTAACAGATTTTATCATTACTTTTGTGCCTTTTCTTGTTTCTCTGGAAATGATTTTATTGTCTCTTATAATCACTGCTTGTATATGATTGTGCGAATTTATCTTTTTTAATCCATTAATTCCATTAACTATCTCTTCCTTTTCAAATAAAGTTGGTCTAGCTTTTGTAAAAATTCCTTTCTTTAATGTTAACTCTGGGTTGAAAGTATTTAATTTTATAACTTTAATTTTATTTTCAGACAAAATTTTAATTAAAACTTTTAATATTGCTGCGTCACCTTTTTTCGATGCTTTAACTATTCTTGGAATGTAAAATAGCCCTCTTAAATCTAATTTTAGCTTTGATATTTTTGGTTTAACTATATTTCCAGCAAATATGACCTTTTTACATTTTTGTGATTTAATAAGATTTAGAATCTCGCCAAATTTACCTATGTTAATAAAAAAACTATTCTTATTTTTTTTAAATTTGTTGTTTTTTGTAAGATCTATGATGAAATATTTTATCTTCTTTTTCTCTATTTTTTTAATAATTTCATTTGGTAGATCTTTTTCTCCTAAAAAAAGCCCTATCATTATTTGTTAGGTGGGAGTGATATTGGTCTTTTTTTGTCTGAATTTATAAAATTAATTATTTTTTTTACAAATTCATTGTTTTTAAGATCATTATTAAGTTGTTCTATATTTTCTCTAAAACTTGGAGTTTTAAATATTATTTCATAAGCTGATTGTATTTTTTTTATATTATCATTTGAAACTTTCGATCTTCTCAATCCAATAAGATTTAACCCCATTAAATTGTTTCTATTTCCCATTGATAAACCAAATGGAATGACATCACTCAAAACTCCAGTCATTCCTCCTATCATTGAAGACTCACCAATCCTAGAAAATTGATGTATCGCACAGCTTCCACCAACTATTGCGTTATTTTGAATAGTAACGTGTCCACCTACTTGAACGTTGTTAGCTAAGACAGTGTCATTAGATATCAAACAATCGTGTGCAACATGGCAATAAACCATAAATAAATTATTATCACCAATTCGAGTTATCCCACCACCTTGCTCTGTTCCAGGATTTATATTTACATACTCTCTAAACTTATTGTTATCACCAATTACTAATGAATTTTTTTCTCCTTTATATTTTAGATCTTGTGGAGGAGTTCCAATAGATGAGAAAGGATATATTTGATTATTCTCTCCTATCTTTGTATTACCAATTATATTTACATGCGAATGTATAATTGAATTAGTTCCTATTTCCACCTCTGGACCTATAATGCAATAAGGTCCTATCTCAACATTATCTGAAATTTTTGCTTCTAAGTCGACTATTGCTGTTTTATGGATCACATTCAATAGATAACAAATTTAAAATTTATTTCTTATCAACTATTACTACTGATTATTACTTTCTATCTACAATTGTTGCTGACCATTGAGCATCGGCCATTTTTTTATCACCAACGAAGGCAGTACCCTTATACTTCCAAACTCTTCCATGTGATCTAATAGCCTCAATATTAAGTTCTAAGACACAATCAGGTATCACCGGATTTCTAAATCTTGCTTTCTCAATTGTCATTAAAAAAACTAATTTATTTTCATAAGTTGCTTTATCTAATCCATCAGCAGTCAAAGCAGCAGCAGCTTGTCCAAATGCTTCTACAATTAAAACACCAGGCATCACAGGTTCACCAGGAAAATGACCATTTACAAAAAAACTATTTTTTTTTACATTAACAATTGCAGTTGCTGAGAAAAGTTTTTTAATATCTCTAAGTTCATCAATTAAGAGCATCGGCTCTCTGTGAGGAAGTAAATTTTTTATTTGTTCTTTATTTAAGCTAGTCATTTAATTTATTATCTTTTAAAAATTTTCTAATGCTTTTAGCAGGATATCCCATCACTTTTGAATTTGGAGGAACATTTTTGATTACACCACTACCTCCTCCTATTTGTACATTATCTCCTACATTTATGTGACCTGAAATTCCAGCTTGTCCTCCAATCATTACTTTATTTCCAATTGAGGAACTACCAGCAAATCCAACCTGACCAGTAATAATACAATTTTT
This sequence comes from uncultured Pelagibacteraceae bacterium, assembly GCA_902522365.1. GTDB lineage: Bacteria > Pseudomonadota > Alphaproteobacteria > Pelagibacterales > Pelagibacteraceae > Pelagibacter. The sequence goes on along the minus strand of CABYVH010000012.1, from coordinate 10,437 downwards.
TCCAATTTTGACATTATGTGCAATGTGTACTTGATTATCTAAAAAAGTTCCATCACCTATAACTGTATTTGAAAGTGAGCCTCTATCAATTGTATTATTGCATCCAATCTCAACATTTTTTCCTATTATTACTGCGCCTACATGTGGGTATCTAATATTTTTTGCTTTATCTGGAAAAAAACCAAAACCTTTTTTTCCTATAATTGCACCATCAAGAATATTTGTATTATTTCCAATAATACAATTTTTTATAATTACATTGCTTCCTATATTACAAAAATTACCTATAACCACATTTTTTTCGATAATAGTATTGTGTCCTATGGTGCAGTCTTTACCTATTTTTACATTTTTACCCAAAAGAATATTATTTCCAACCTTTAATCTTGCAAATTTTTTTTTGTCAATCGTTTTTACTTCAGAGTCAAAATTATCATTCAAGGCATTTGGATAAAGAAGAGATGTAACTCTGGCTACAGATAAAAGAACGTTATCAACCTGAATAATATTTTTCTTAAGAGGTACTATATATTTAAATTTTTTACTAGTTATAATTAGATTGGATTTTGTAATTTTTAATGAATTTAAATAGTTAATTGAATTAAAAAAAGAGACATCATTTTTTTTTGCATTATCAAGTTCTTTTATATCATTTATTTTATAGTTATTTTTTTGTTTTTTTTTATTTAATAAAGTAAGTATATCATTAATTCTAATGCTATTTTTTTTTTTAAAAAATATATTTTCCATCTTAAAAATTTAATTTTTTAATATCATTATTTAGTAATTTAATTATATCATCCGTTATATCTAGTTTTTTTTTTCCAATAATAATATTTTTTTTTGGAATAACTAAAGAGATTGAATTTGTATCTACATATTTGGTGATTATTGGATTTAGTACTTTCAGAATTTCTTTGGTTCTTTCTATCCTTATTTTATTTATTTGATCAACAGATGATTTTTTGTCAGATCTGTATTTTTCAACTTCTATTGCTAAAATAGAAAGCTTTTTTTCAAATTCTTTTTTATCAATAATATTTTGCTGAGCTATAATTGACTTTTCTTTATTAATTAAAGAATTTTGTATTATATTGTATTTTTCTAAATTTTCACTTTTAATTTTATTAATACGAGAATTCAAGTCTTTTCCAACATATGATGTATTAAGGATAAAATTTATATCTATATAAACTATTTGGGCTTTTGCTCCAAAAGTAATAAAATTTAAAAAAATAAAAAGGACAATTATTTTTTTCATAATTAAAACGATGTTCCTATTCTAAATCTAAATTTCTCTGTTCTATCTGAAGGTTCACTTGATATTGGAATTGCATAAGAAAATGAAAGTGGTCCAATTATGGTAAAAATATTTACTGCGATCCCTGTCGATGATCTGATTTTTGTTGATTCCAATGAACTATCATAATCAACTTCGCGCAATGTGGCTGCATCAAAAAATAAATTTAAGTCTACATTTTCATAACCACTGAGAATTTTAGGTAAAGTAGTATTCAAATTTATTGCTGATCCAAAGTTTCCACCTACATATTCATCACCATCTTTTGGTCCAAATTTACCACTTTCAAAACCACGTAACTTACTACTTGGTATGTATACTCTTCTAGACACTCTTACATCATCGTCAATTGAATTTACCGCCCTAAAAAAGAATTTACCAGATAAAATAAGATTGTCTGTTAATGAATAATATTGAGCTAAATTAAACGTATTTTCGATCGATAAATCATCTGAATAAATAGGCAAGACTTGTTTAAAACTTACCCGGTGTCCTTCGGTTGGTTGAAAATTTTGATCTAATTTGTTCAATGTTAGTTGATAATTAAACAAATTTTCAAAATAATCTCCCTCTTGTCTTTTTTTATATGCTGAGGCAGTTGAGGAAGTATCTAGTTTTTCATAATATGTTGATACATCAAAATTCACATAGAGATCTTGGTATTGCTTAAAACCTGTTCCTATACTAAATCCTGTTCTTGAAGTTTTAAAACCACCCGTGCTTAAAAAGTCAGAAGTTGAGCTTTCTAATGTTGTATTTAATGATCGATCTGAGTTGTTAAAATTTGGGTTAACAACTGAAAATTTTCCTTTAATTTCTTCCTCTGCAACTGTGAGATTAGTAGATAATTTAATACCTCTACCTAAATAATTATTTTCAGTAATACCAGCTGACAATGTTGCTCCAGATGTACCGGTACCAGCTCCTGCAAAAATTTCTCCTGTTGGTTTTTCTTCTACGAAAATATTTATAATCTTTAATTGTTTATCAGTATTGGAGTTTTTAATTTCTGATTTTACTGATTTAAAAATTCTTCTCGATTTTATCGCATCTAAAGATTTATCAAATAAAATGTTACTAAAAGCATCCCCTTCATCAATGATAAGTGAATTTCTAATTACCTTTTCTTCAGTTATAAAATTACCAAATATATTTATCCTCTCGACATAGAATTTTTCAAGTTCTTTAAATATAAAATCAATATTAATTCTATTTTCATTAAAAATTGTTAAATTATATTTGGTATTTATAAAAATAAATTCATTCTTAAGGGCAATTTCATCTATATCATCTATAATTTTATTTAAGATTCTTTCTGAGTATTTTGTGCCTTTTAATTTTTTTGGTTATTTTACTAATTTTATTTAAACTTTCATTATTAAAGTTATCACTAAAACTTAAAGTAAAATCATTAAAAAAATATTTTTCACCAGCATCAATATTATAATTTAACTCAAAATATTTATTATCTATATTTTTTGCATAGGATGACTTAACTACAACATTATAAAAGCCTTTATTTCTATAGTATTTTTTAAGTAGATCTTCATCATTTTTAATTCTCCTCTCATTTAGATATTTATTCGATGTAAGAAATTTCCAAATTTTTCCTTCTTCAGATTTAATAATATTTCTTAACTTATTATCTCTAAATATTTTTTTACCATTGAAATTAATTTTTTTAATTATTGCTCTTTCCCCAAGATTAAAATTAAAGAGAATGTCTACAGAATTATTTTTATTATTTATCAAATTGGTTTCTAAATTTGCAAAATAAAAACCATAATTTCTAACGATGTTTATCAATAAGTCTCTTTGTTCTTTAATTTTATTTTTTAGATATGGATATTTTTCATTTCTTTTTGTTATTTCTGATAATTGTTTTAAGATGTCTTTATTCTTAACACCTTTAATTGCTATAGATTGAATTATAGGATTTTCTTGAACAGAAATTGTAATTATATCGTTTTGAGTATTGATTTGTACATTTTTAAAATAGTTAGTCTTGTATAGTTTTTTAATTGTGTCATTTAATTGATCAATTTCTAAATTTTCACCAATTTTTATGTCAGAAAACATTATAATTGTTTCAGTTGAAATTCTCTCATTACCATTGACAATTATCTTGTTATAAATTTCAGAATTAGAATAAGAGGTATTAAAGACTAGGAGTAAAATTATCAAAATGTATAATTTCTTTTTTAAATTTTTAAAACAATTAGGCATTTTATATAAAATATTCATTTAAATAATTTCTCACTTTATTTACCATAATTTTTACATCATTAATATTCTTTGGCTTTAAAGAATAATATTTAGTAAAATAAGGTTTTTTAAGTAAAGATAACATTTTTTTATGAATAGAAATATAAGATATCTTATTTTCTAAATATTTATGGACAAGAGCATCATTAATCGACACTAGTATAATTTCAAAAAAAGTATTTTTAAATTTATAATTTAAAATCTGTAAAAGAGGAAATTTTTTTTTATCAGGATATAGAAAATTTGATCCATTTAATTTTTTATAATTGAATACATTATTTTCAAAACATTGAATTTCTTGATTTAAGTACAAAGAATTAGCAATTGGAATCTCCATTGTAGTGTCATGAGCTAATAATTTTGTCAATCCATTATTAAAATTCACAATAGCGTGTAAGTATGATTTAGGATGAATTAATATATCTATCTGTTTTGCATTTAAATCAAATATTTTTATAGCTTCAATTACTTCAAAAATTTTGTTCATCATAGTAGCGGAATCAATTGAAATTTTTTTACCCATTCTCCAATTAGGATGTTTAAGTGCAAATTTAGGTTTAATGTTTTTAATATTTTCTAATTTTTTTTGTAAAAAAGGTCCACCAGAAGCTGTTAAATATATTTTTTTAATATTTTGCTTTTTTTCATTCTTTATAAGTGACCATATAGAAAAATGTTCGGAGTCTAATGGAATAAAACCTGTTTTATGTTTAATTAATTCCTTTTTCAAAAAAATCCAACCACATATAATCGATTCTTTATTTGCTATTGCTAAATTACTTGAAAATTTTATTATTTTTAATGACGGTTCCAAACCTGCGATTCCTGAAATTCCATTAATTGTTAAGAATGATTTTACTTTATGATTTTTAAATACTTCATCTATTGTGAAAAATACTTTAATCTTTTTTTTTTTAAATTTTTTTGAATATTTTATATACTCATATTTATCGAAGATCACAATTTTTTTAACATTAAACTTTATTGCTTGGTTATAAATTTTTTTAATATTTTTATTAGTAGTTAATAATTTGATACTAAAATTTTTTTTATCTTTACTAATTACACGTAAAGCTGCTTCGCCAATTGAGCCAGTTGAACCCAATAAAAATATATTTTTTTTCATATTATATAGAGATTAATAAAATTCCGGTAGGTAAGGCAAATAGAATACCATCTATTCTATCTAAAATACCACCATGTCCAGGCAAAATAGTGCCTGTATCTTTAATTTTAGCTTTTCTTTTCAAAAATGAAATTGCTAAATCACCTAGTTGTGAAATTAGTGAAATAATAAGTATGATAAAAATATTGTTAATCTCAAAAAATAAAATATTTTTTTGTATATAAATAAATAATAATCCAAATAATATTGCAAAGAAAAATGATCCTAAGGCCCCTGAATAAGTTTTATTTGGGCTAATTTTGTTTAATTTCTTACCACCAACTAGCTTACCAACTGTATATCCACCTATATCTGTAGATACACAAATTAATAACAAAAATAATAGTGATATAATCTTACTATCACTAAATGGATTTATATATATCCATATACTTAATGAAAAAATAATTAAATAAATTAGTGATAATACTGTCATTAAGAATCTTGCAGTATTTTTTTTTTTATAAATTTTTTTGAATATTAAATTTAATTCAGCCAATACACTAAAGCTTATTATTATTAAAATAATCAATAAAGTACTAGAATTTATTAATGATAAATAAATTATTATAATTAATATAAGTGAGGTAAGAACTCTTTTTGATAAATTTATCATTTTATAGCGCCAAAATTTCTTCTCACCTTAGAAAATTTTAATATAATTTTTCTAAAATCATTTTTTGTGAAGTCAGGCCAAAGCTTGCTAACAAAAAATATTTCAGTATAAGAAGACTGCCACAATAAAAAATTGCTGAGTCGATTTCTATTCCCAGTTCTTATTAATAATTCTGGATCAGGAATACCTTTTGTATATAAGTTTTCACTTATAGTCTTCTTGTTAATAGGTTTAGATAGTTTTACCAATTTCTTTACTGATTTAATTATTTCTTCCTTAGAACCATAATTTAGAGCTATATTTATTTGAATTAAATCATTATATAACGTTAACTTTTCTGCCTTTCTAAGTTTTATTTTTAAAGAATTAGGAAACTTATTAATATTACCTATAATTTTAATTTTAATATTTTTTTTAAATAGTTTGTTTATTTCGTTGGTTGCATATTTTTCTAAAAGAACCATTAAAAATTGAATCTCATTTTTTGGTCTTTTCCAATTTTCTGTAGAAAAAGTATACAATGTAAGATACTTTACTTTTTTTTCTATTGCTTCAGTAATGATATTTTCTACAACCTTAATACCTTCTGAGTGTCCATAATTTCTTGAATTTTTTTTTTTTATTCCCCATCTACCATTTCCATCCATAATTATGGCAACATGTTTGGGTGAATTCATATTGTCATTATTTCTTTTTCTTTTGAAATGACTCTCTCATCTATAATCTTTATTTGGTCATCCGTATAATCTTGAATAATTTTTTCCTTTTTTTTTTAAATCATCTTCTGAAATTTCTTTATTTTTTAATAATTTTTTTAACTCGTCGTTCGCCTCTCTTCTAATATTTCTTGTAGAAACTTTACATTTTTCACCCATAGACTTGATTATTTTCTTCATTTCTTTTCTTCTTTCTTCACTAAGATCAGGCACTGGTAACCTAATTAACTGTCCATCGATCTGTGGATTTAACCCTAATTCAGACTTTTTTATAGCAGAATCAATTAACGTAACATTATTCATATCCCACACTTGTATATTAATACTTCTAGGCTCAGGTGTTGTAATGCTTCCCAATTGATTAATTGGCATTTTTTGACCATAAACATCGACCTTTACAATATCAAGTAAACTTGCATTTGCTCGCCCGGTTCTTAGTGATCCTAATTCTTGTTGAAAAACTTCATAGGTTTTTAACATTTTATTATTATATATCGTTTCCTCAAACATTACTCACCTATCTTAAGTCTTATAAAACCGTTTATATTTAAATTAGCTATTTCTAAATTTTTAATAACGTCATGAACTTTCATCTTTGAGTCCATTACCCAATCTTGTGTCATTAAACTATTTTCATCTTTGAATTTGTTTATTTTACCAAGGCTTATTTTTTTTATAATTTCATCTGGTTTTCCAGAATTTTTTAACTCTTCAGAAATTAAATTAGTTTCTTTATCAATTAATTCCTGCGTGATCTCACTAGCATTTAAAGCAATAGGATTGGATGCCGCTATATGCATTGAAAGTTGTTTTCCAAACAAATCGATAATGTCAGATTTTACCGTTGTATTTAAAGATACTATTACCGCTAATTTAGATACGTTGTCTTTAATAACTGAGTGTTGATAAAAAAAGTTTCTAGCATTATCAAATTGAAATGTCTTAGCTCTTCCTATTGTGATTTTTTCGCCAATTTTAGCAATTAATGCAACTAAATTTTCTTCAACAGTTTTGCTATTACTCATCTTAGAATTGTGTAATTCATTCAGATTTGATGAATGGTTGTTATTAATTTCGCTCAATTCTTTTACAAACTCAATGAAATCATTATTTTTTGCAACAAAGTCAGTTTCACAATTTATCTCAATTAATGATTTTTTTTTTTCATCACCTGAAATCACAACAACTCCCTCTGTTGCATTTCTAGACATTTTTTTAGAGGCTTTAGCTATACCTTTTACTCTTAATATTTCTGCAGCTTTATCTAAATTGCCATCTGACTCTTTTAATGCAGCATTACAATCTTTAAAACCTGCACCAGTTGCTTTTCTTAACTGTTTTACTTTTTCTATATCGCTCATCACACTACCTTTTTAATAAATTTCTTATTAATTAGTTTTAGTTTCTACTTTTATTTCTTCAGATTTTTTTGGATTTGAAGCATCGATTTTTACTTCTTCAATTTTTTTTTCACCACTTATATTTTGTGGAGCTTCAATTTTTGCATTCAAAATAGTCTCTTTTAAAAGCGAACAATATAAATCAATAGATCTCCTTGCATCATCATTTCCTGGAATAGGAAAATCAATACCATCTGGATTAGAATTTGTATCTAAAATTGCTACTATTGGAATACCTAGTTTAACTGACTCTTTAATTGCTAGAGATTCATAATTTGTATCAATTATGAATACTAGATCAGGTATCTTTTTCATTGCAGATATTCCACCAAGTGATCTTTGTAATTTATCTCTTTGACCACTCATTTTTAATAATTCTTTTTTGGTAAACCCTCTGTTTTCAGACTTCAAATCAGATTCTATTTTATCAAGTTTTTTTGATTGAGTTTGAAATCGTTCCCCAATTAGTAAGCATGCCACCCAACCATCTATAATTGACAAAATATTGGTCAGTTTCATTGGCAAGCTCTGCTATTGCTTCTGATGCCTGTTTTTTAGTTGATATAAATAATATTTTCCCACCCGATGAGATTGTTGAATAGACTTTTTCTAAAGCTACTTTAGTTAACTCAAGTGTTTGTGTTAAATCTATTATATGAATAGAGTCTCTTTTTCCAAAAATAAACTTCTTCATTTTTGGATTCCATCTTAAAGTTTTATGGCCAAGATGAACGCCAGCTTCTAATAATTGTTCTATTGTAAGATTTGGTATTTTCATATTTTTTCCCGGTTATGCCACCACAATTACTGCCTAAAAAGGACCGGAGGTATAAAACCAGAAATTGTGTGCGTATTAATTTATGCAACTAATTACAAAAAAAAGAGGAAAAAACAAGTTTTTTTTAGAGAACATCAATATTTTCCTTATTTCTCATTAAATTAATCATTTTATGATCTATTTTTCTCTCTTTATTTAGTTGAAAAGTCATCATTTTTTTTTCAACTTCAACATCTATTAACACTTTAGTCTTGCCCTCTTCTAAACTTAGTTTATTAATTTTTGAAATATCGTCTATATTTTTAATTTTTATTTTTATTTGATCTAATGGCTTATCAATAACTTCTTTCATAGAAATAATTTTTCTTATATTAATTTTCTTTTGTATTTTGTTTTCATCTGCATAATTTTTAACTAGAGTAATCATTACACTATTACCTTCTATGAGTATTTCTCTATTAGTTTCAAAAACATCAGAGAAAACAAATAATTCAAAAACACCGGATAAATCAGAAAATTTGATTATTGCATAAGAAGTTCCTTTTTGTGTTTTCTTTTCTTGAACCTTTAGTATTGTGGATGAAATATTTGAACTTAAAATATTTTCATTTGAATTAAACTCTTCATAATCGATAATATTGTATTGATTAAAAAGAGATTTATACTGATTTAGAGGATGGTCAGAAATAAAAAAACCCAAGGTTTCGAATTCTTTTGATAATTTAATATCTACACTCCAATCTTCAATTTTATCTAAATAAGTCTCATCATTTTCTTCTTTAAACAAATCTATTTGGTTTGCAGAATTATTTTCAAAAATATTTTTTGATTTTAAAATAATATTAGGTATTGAGTTTAATAGAGATTGTCTGTTGTTATTCAAATTATCAAAAGCACCTGCTTTTACAAGACCCTCAAGCTGCAATTTATTTATGTCTTTTGGGTTAACACGATTAATAAAGTCTGTAAGATCTTTGAACTCCCCATTTTTAGTTCTCTCTTCTACAATTTTTGATATTGCATCAAATCCAACGCTTTTAATTGCTCCTAATGCATAAAGAAAATTTTTACCATCAGAGGAGAAGTCAGCATAACATTTATTAATATCTGGACGAATTATATTTATGCTCAACCTTTTAAGTTCTTCATAAAATTCACTTAATTTTTTTTGGTTTGAAAGTTCCATTGACATAGAGGCAGCAAAAAACTCGTGTGGATAGTATGTTTTTAAAAATGCTGTTTGATATGCTATTATTGCGTACGCCGCTGCGTGGCTTTTATTAAATCCATATTCAGCGAATGGTTCAATTTTTAAAAAAATACCAGCTGCAATATCTTTGCTAATTCCATTGTTGTGTGCTCCCTCAACAAATCTTTCTTTTTGTTTTTCTAGTTCTGCTCTTTTTTTTTTACCCATAGCTCTTCTTAATAAGTCTGCTTCACCTGCAGTAAACCCAGATAATACTTGTGCAATTTGCATAACTTGTTCTTGGTAAATAATTACACCGTAAGTTGGTTTTAAAATTCCTTCTAACTTGGGGTGTAAATAATCAGGCTTTCTCTTTCCATGTTTGCAGTCGTTATAAATAGGGATATTGCTCATAGGGCCAGGTCTATATAAAGCAACTAATGCAATAATATCTTCCAAATGATTAGGCTTCATGTTGATTAAAGCATCTTTCATTCCAGAACTCTCTAATTGAAATAATCCAACTGTTTTACCACTAGATAAAAGGTCAAATACTTTTTGATCTTCGTAATTAATGGTTTCAATTTTAAAATTTGGCTGTTTTTTTTCTACAAGTTTTTGAGTCTTGTTAATTACTGTTAACGTTTTTAAACCCAAAAAGTCAAATTTAACTAATCCAGCATTTTCAGCTGAGTACATATCAAATTGTGTAGAAGGTAGCAATAAATCTGCTGAAGAATCCTTGTACAGAGGCACAGTTTCTGTTAATTTTTTATCTGCTATAACAACACCAGCCGCATGAGTTGCAACATTTCTATTTAATCCCTCAAGTTTCAAAGATAAATCGATTAGACGACTAACTCTTTTATCCTCATTAATTAATTTTTGTAATCTTGGCTCTACATTGATACTTTCTTGTAAGGTTAATGGTCTAGATGGATCAAATGGTATCATTTTGCAGATGCTATCTATAAAGCCATATGGTAGTCCTAACACACGTCCAACATC
>CABYVH010000011.1 GCA_902522365.1 uncultured Pelagibacteraceae bacterium | reverse complement strand
ATTTAGAAAATAAATTAAATATCAGTAAAGATGAATTTAAGCTTGGAGGTGTTCTTATATTATTTAATAATTTACTTCAAAGTTTATTTAAATCCCAAATATTAACACTTGGCTTTGTGATGGTTGGAATATTCGTTATGTTTTTAATTCTTTTTAGAAATATTAAGATCTCATTATTAGGTGTAATACCGAATTTTATCGCTGCTTTTTTTATTCTGGGAATTATTGGTTTAGCAGCTATCCCTTTGGATATGATGACAATTACAATTGCTGCTATTACAATTGGTATAGCTGTAGATAATAGTATCCATTATATCTATAGATTTAGGGAAGAACTGACTAAAATTAAAGATTACAAAAAAACAATTAAATATTGCCATTCGACAGTTGGAGTGGCGATACTAAATACATCTATTACAATTGTATTCGGGTTTTCTATCTTGGTTTTATCTAATTTTATACCAACTATATATTTTGGTGTCTTCACTGGGATAGCAATGCTATTAGCTATGATATCAGTTTTAACATTATTGCCATCTTTACTTCTAGTGCTCAAACCTTTTAAGATTAAATAATTAATGGAAGTTGTAAAAGATTTTTTTACTGAACTATATACCTTTGATATTGTTTATTTAGTTTTCACAACACTATCGTTGATTACATGTACAAAAAAAGGTTTTTTATTGAGCATTTTGTCGGCTTCTAAATGGCTTTTAGCTTATGTTGTTACTCTATTTCTTTTCCCAAAAGTAAAGCCATATTTTGAGGATGTAATTGATAGTGAATATGTCCTCGATCTAGCAGTTGGTATAGGATTATTCATAATAATTATTTTTTTAATTTTATTAATAAATAAAGGAATTAATAGAGCAATCACTTACTCTGGATTAGGAAATCTAGATAGAATCTTTGGTTTCTTTTTTGGATTTATTAGGGCTTACGTTATAATTGTATGTATTTATTCAACTATAAATATCATCTATAACCACAAAAAATGGCCAATTAATTTAGATGATGCTTTTACATATGCATGGGTTGAAAAAGGTAGTAACTATCTTATAAAAGAATTTCCTGATAAAAAAGAATATGAAAAAACTAAAGAAAAAGTTCAAGATATATGATCCTAAAATTAAGGAAGAGTGTGCAGTATTTGGAATAAGTAATTCTACTGATGCCTCTACCCTTACCGCTTTAGGCCTTCATGCACTTCAACATAGAGGTCAAGAGGGTTGTGGTATTGTTTCATATGATGGAGAAAAATATCACTCAGAAAAAAGATTTGGGTTAGTTGGTGATAATTTTAACGATGAAAAAGTTTTAAAAAAACTTCCTGGAAAATATGCAATCGGTCATAATCGATATTCAACAACAGGAGGAACTGCTTTAAGAAATGTACAACCTTTTTTTGCTGATACAAACGCAGGTGGTATTGGTGTTGCACATAATGGTAATCTTACTAACGCTATAACATTAAGAAACAAGCTAGTGCAGGATGGAGCGATATTCTATACAACATCGGATACTGAAACCATTGTTCAATTAATTGCTAAATCAAAAAGAGGTAAAACGATAGATAAAATCATAGATGCTATATTTCAAATTCAAGGTGGTTATGCACTTGTAATGATGACACAAAATACTCTAATAGGTGTAAGAGATCCCTATGGAATTAGACCGTTAGTTATTGGTAAATTGAAAAACTCATATGTATTTGCCTCTGAAACATGTGCGTTTGATATTATTGGAGCAAAATTTATAAGAGAAGTTAAAAATGGAGAGATTGTTTATATTGAAAATGATGAGTTAAAAAGTATTAAACCATTTCCACCAAAAAAGATCAGACCTTGTGTATTTGAATATATTTATTTCTCCAGACCAGATAGCATTTTAAACGGTAAAACTGCATATGAATTTAGAAAAAACTTTGGCTTACAGTTAGCAAAAGAGGATGAAATAGAGGCAGATCTAGTTGTGCCTGTTCCAGACTCAGGTAACGCTGCAGCATTAGGATATGCTGAAGAAAAAGGTCTAAAATTTGATTTAGGGTTAATTAGAAACCATTATGTTGGAAGGACTTTTATTGAACCATCTCAACAAATTAGAAGTTTAGGAGTTAAGTTAAAATTAAATCCGAATATATCTGTGATTAAAGATAAAAGAATAATTCTAGTTGATGACTCACTTGTTAGAGGCACCACATCGTCAAAAATAGTGAAGATGTTATACGATTCTGGAGCAAAAGAAGTTCACGTGAGAATAGCAAGCCCAGAAATAAAATTTCCTGATTTTTATGGTGTTGATACACCAACTAAAAAAGAACTTTTGGCTGCAAACAAATCAACAGCAGAAATTTGTGAATTCATAAAAGCAAAGTCGCTAAAATTCCTAAGTTTGAATGGTTTATATTTAGGAATGGGATTTGAAAAAAGAAATGAAAATTATCCACAATTAACAGATCATCACTTTACTGGAGAATATCCTGTAAAAATAATTGATGAGCTTGGTGAAGATAAAGTAACTCAACTTTCCTTATTGAGTACCGCATCAAATAATTAAAATGAAAAAAGTAAGTTTTACAGAAATGAAGAACGGTACTAAAGACGACTATCAACTTTTGGAAAAATTAGAAAGTCAATATGAAAGAAAAACTGCAGATAGGATTTTAAATTATTTAGCTTTACAAACTACTACACTTGAAGGCTATCAGATAACAAGATTAGAACACTCATTACAAGCTGCAACAAGAGCATATAAAAATGGTGAAGACGAGGAAATGGTTGTAGCAACATTATTACATGATCTTGGCGATGAGTTGGCTCCTATGAATCATTCTCAATACGCAGCATCAGTAATTAAGCCTTATGTTTCAGAAAAAACTTATTGGATTATTTTACACCATGGTCTATTTCAAACTTATTATTCTGCAGAACATTTAGGTGGAGATAAAAATGCAAGAGAAAAATATAAAGATGCAGAACATTATCAAGCAACAATAGATTTTTGTGAAAACTATGATCAGGCTTCTTTTGATCCTAATTATAAGTCAATGACTTTAAAAGAATTTGAACCAATGGTTAGGAATATTTTTTCAAGAAAACCTTATTACCATCACTAAATTGTCTAATATTTTAAAAAACGAAAAAAGTCCTTATCTTCAACAACATAAAGATAATCCAGTTGATTGGCTTCCTTGGAATAAAGAAACTTTAGATAAAGCAAAGAAAGAAAAAAAGCCTATATTTTTAAGCGTTGGATACGCAAGTTGTCATTGGTGTCATGTTATGGCCCATGAGAGTTTTGAAAACGAAGAAACTGCCAAACTAATGAACGAAAAGTTTATTAACATTAAAGTTGATAGAGAGGAAAGACCTGATTTGGATTATGTATTTCAAAAAAGCTTATCAATACTAACTGGAGCTCAAGGTGGGTGGCCATTATCAATGTTTTTAGACGAAAATGGTGTACCATTTACAGGTGGAACGTATTTCCCTCCCAAAGAGATTCAAGGAAGACCTGACTTTAAAAAAGTCCTAAATAATGTGCATAACGTGTACAATGAAAATAGAGGGAAAATTTTAGCTCAAGCACCTCAAGTTAAAGAAATATTCTCAAAAATTAATCAAAGATCTGCAGTTTTAAATCAACCTTTGGAGCCATTTGTTGAAAAAATTATTAATTATTTAGATGAAAATAATGGAAGTTTCAAAGGAGCCCCAAAGTTCCCTCAATTTTATCTATTTGATGCAATGTTTTACTTTTATTTGAAGACCAAAAACAAAAACTATTTTAAACCTGTTGAAATTTTGCTCAATAATCTTTGTTCCAAAGGTATTTATGATCATTTAGAAGGAGGAATTTCAAGATATGCTGTTGATGAAAAATGGATAATTCCTCACTTTGAAAAAATGCTTTATGACAATATCCAATTTATTGATCTCTTAACTAAATTTTATCAAAATACAAAAAGTGATTATTTTAAAAATAAACTTTTACAAACAATTCAATATTTTAATAATGAATTTAAAAACAAAGAACGATTATATGGTTCAGCATATGATGCTGATAGCGAAGGTGTTGAAGGGAAATATTATGTTTGGTCGTATGAAGAATTAAAAAATCTTTTAAAAGAAGACATTAAATTACTAGAAAATAAGTACGAAATTTCGGAGAGCGGTAATTTTGAAGGTAATAACATTTTGGTGGAAAAAAATTTAATACTTGATGAGGATAAAAATAAGCTAGACCAAATAAAAAACAAATTACTTAATATTAGAAGAAAAAGAATAAAACCATTTTTTGATGATAAATCGCAAACCGATTTAAATGCATATATGCTCCAAGTTCTTCTCAAAACTTCAGTAAATTTAGACGATGAAGATTTAAAAAGTAAGACGATAGAAACAATTGAAATATTAAATAAAAAATTGCATCAAAAAATTATTCATTGTTATGAAAATAAAGAAATAGAAACTTTTCTTGAGGACTATGTATATTATGCTTTACTCATGATAACGCTATATGAAGTTAATGCTGATAAAAAAGCTTTAGAAAAATCAATAGAAATAATGAATGATACTTGGGAATTATTCTTTAATAAAGAAACGCAGCTGTTCCAGAAAAATATTATTAAAGATAATGATTTGTTTACAAGTCCACTAGACTTGAATGATAGCAATATACCAAATGGTAATAGTGTTTATCTACTAATATCAAATAAATTATATTCAATAACAAATGATAAAATATGGTCTGAAAGAAATAATGTTCTTAAAAAATCATTTCATCAGGTCTTAAACTCTTATTATTCACAAATGTTTAGTTTTATTAAAACACTAGATATTTGCGATAATAGCTTATCATTCACATTCAGTGGAACATCTCAATCTATTAAGGAAATGCAGCTTTATTTACAAAAAGAATATCTGGGAGTTGCAACATTTGTTTACCAATTAAATAATGATACAAAACCTAGTATTATTATATGTAAAAACCAAACTTGTTCTAACAAATTAACTAACATAAGCGAAGCTGTTGAATATCTAAGTAAGAGTGATTAAATCATTAACATGAATAAAGATAACATAATAGATCATTTTAAATCAGGAATTAAGGAGCCTATTAATACTAAAATTGGTGTTGAGCACGAAAAATTCCTTTTCTATAAGATGAATAATAAAAGAATTAATTATTCTACAATTAAAGAGATTTTCAAAATTTTATATGAATTTGGTTGGAAACCATCATATGAGGGCGAGAATGTTATAGCGTTAAATAAAGATAATAAGAGTATAACTTTAGAACCAGGTAATCAAATTGAGCTTGCAGGTGCTCAACTAAATAATATTCATGAAGTTTGCTCTGAAGCTAATAGTTATTTATTTGAACTTAAACAAGTTGTTGAAAAACTAGATTTAAAAATAGTAAGTGCTGGATTTGATCCAATATCTAAGTTGTCTGAAATTCCAAATAATCCTAAAAAAAGATATGAAGTAATGACAAAAGATATGCCTAAAGGTGGGTCGCTTAGTTTAGATATGATGTATAGAACATCTGGGACACAGCTAAATCTAGACTACACGTCTGAAAATGATTTTGTAAAAAAGTTTAAATTAGCAAATAGTTTAGTTCCATTAAGTATTGCACTTTTTGCAAACTCATCAATTGTTGAAAAAAAAGATAGTAAATATTTATCATACCGATCAAAAGTATGGCAAGAAACGTCAAGAGGTGGTCTTCCAGAAATTTTTTTAGAAAATGTTGATTTTGAAAAATATGCTGATTTTGTAATAGATTATCCAATACTGTTTTTAAAAAAAGATGATAAATATTTATCTGGTAAAAATTATAAATTTTCTGATTATATGAATGGTAATATTCAAGAAATAAATAAATCTTTACCAAGTATTGACGATCTTGGATTGCATTTAAGTACTATATTTACAGAGAATAGATTAAAACAATATATTGAATTGAGATCTATGGATACTTGTGGTTGGAACTGTATCTGCGCTGGTCCTGCTTTTTTTACTGGACTTTTATATGGTAATTTAGACGAAGCATTAGAATTTATTTCAAAATGGGTAAAGAAAGATTTATTAAATGCATATAAAGATGCGCCTATGAGAGGACTTGATACAAATTTAATGGGTAAAGATATGATTTATTGGATCTCTAACTTGTTAAAAATTGCCGAAAAAGGCTTAGAAAAGAGAGATTTTATTGGAAAAAGCGGTACAAACGAAACAAAATACTTGGAACATCTAAATAAGATTATCAATAATAAAGAAACAGTCGCCAGCCATGTTATAAATAAATTCTCTAAATTTCAAAATTTAGAAGATTTATATGACAAATAAAATAATAGGCATACAAGGCGATAAATTAGATAAAATAAATATATCTTCTGATACATCGATTTTTTTAGCTCATGAAGCTCAGAAATTAGGATATAAAATATTTTATTATAATCCTTCAAACTTATCCATCATCAAAAATAAAACATACGCAAATGGATTATTTGTAAAATTTAATTATGAGAGAAAAAAATTTTATAAAATTTATAAAAAACAAAAAATTGACGTTGAAAATCTTAAATTTATTTTAATTAGACAGGATCCTCCATTTAATTCAGAATATTTAATAACCACTCTTATTTTAGATGACTTAAAAAAAGTAAAAGTTATAAATAATCCAACTGCTATCAGAAATGTATCAGAAAAACTATACTCAAAGCATTTTATTAAATATATGCCTAATACTTTATTTTCAAATAATATTGTAGAAATTAAAAAATTTTATAAACAAAATAAAAGGATGATTATGAAACCCATTAATGGATACGGTGGCAATCAAATTTATCTTATTAAAAATAAGTTTGATAAAAAACTTATTACAAATTTTTTAAATAAAAATGGTCATTCTATGTTTCAAAAATTTTTAAAAAATATTTCTAAGGGAGATAAAAGAGTTTTTATTATTAATGGCAAAGTGTGTGGTGCAATTTCAAGAGTTCCTAAAAAAGGTTCGTATTTGAGTAATATGAGCAAGGGCGCTGTACCTAAGCTTACTAAACTTACAAAACTCGAATTAAAAATTTCAAAAATTATTGGAAAAAAATTAAAGAATGATAATATTTATTTTGCTGGAATTGACTTCATAGATCAGAAACTAAATGGGGATATTAATGTTACTTCTCCTACCGGATTAAAAACGTACTATGACCTTTCTAAAATCAATCTTGCTAAGATATTTTGGAAGGGTTTAAGAGCTTGAATAAATTATCAGATCAAAAGAAAGGTTCGCTACTAGCCTTCGTTGCTGTGATGTTCATTACACCTGATTCATTGCTTATCAGGCTTTCAGACATAGAAACATGGGGGATGCTTTTTTATAGGGGAGCCATACCTTTCTTTATAGTCTTAATTGGACTACTACTATTTTATAAGCAAAATTTTATTAATGCCTTTTTAAAAGTTGGTATAGTTGGTATATTTTACGCAATCAGCTTTTCTATTTGTAACATCACTTTCATTGTCTCTATTCAAAATACTAATGTAGCCAATACGTTGATTATGATTGCTTTGGCTCCAATGCTTTCCGCAATACTTGGGGCAATATTCTTAAAAGAAATGCCTAGTAAAGGGACTTGGATCGCCATTTTCATTACATTTTTAGCGGCTTTATTTATTTTTTATGACTCGCTTCAGGTCGGTAATCTTTTTGGGAATATAATGGGATTTGTTACAGCTGCAGGATTAGCTGTGAATGCAGTTCTTATTAGATATGCTAAAGACAGAGATCTTTTGCCTTCTGCTGTAATGGGCAAATTAGGAGTGGCAGTTTTTGCTTTCTTTTTTGTTGAAAACTTTAATTTAATTGGAACTGATCAAATTTACATACCAATAATGTGCATTATTTGTGTAGCCCTACCTTTTGTTTTGGTAACGATTGCACCAAGATTCATACCAGCAGAAGAAGTAAATCTATTTTTCTTATTAGAAACAATAATAGGTCCAATTTGGGTTTGGTTAGTTGTTAAAGAGCAGCCAACTTTGGAGACGATCATTGGAGGCACCGTGATCATAATCACTTTGGGCATCCACTCATTTATTAAACTAAGAGAACCTGAAAAAATTTTTAATTAATTTCTTGATTTACTATCAAATCATCCATAGATAGCGAAATTATGGAAAAGATACTTAAAAATTCTTGGGCATTATTCACAGGCATGGGTCTAATTATGATAGCTCATGGCTTTCAAGTTTCTTTACTTGGAGTAAGAGCAGTTCATGAAAATTTTAGCTTAACAGCAACTGGTTTTATGCTGTCTGGTTATTTTGTAGGCTATTTTATAGGAGCAAAAACAGTTCCAATTTTAGTTTCAAGAGTTGGACATATTAGAGTATTTGCTGCTTTTGCATCAATTGCTTCTATCGTTGTTTTAGCACACTCTATAATCGTCAATCCATTTACATGGTTTCTATTAAGAATTGCCTCAGGTTTTTCAATGGTATGTTTATATACAATTGCTGAAAGCTGGCTAAACGACCGAGCAAGCAATAAAAATAGAGGAAGCGTTTTATCAGTTTATATGATTGTTCTTTATGGATCTATGGCGATTGGAATGTTTTTTTTAAACTTCAGTAAGCCAGAAAATTTTCAGCCATTTATACTTGTTTCTTTATTCATGTCCCTGTCACTTGTTCCAATATTATTAACTAAGAAAAAACCACCAAAATTTAAAAAAATTATAGGAATGAAAATTAAAGAACTTTATGAAGCCTCTCCTTTTGGAATGGTAAGTGCACTTTTATGTGGAATTTGTCACTCTGCAATGTTTGCTTTAATTGCTGTCTATGCAGCGTCAATGAATTTTAGTATTTTTGAAATTTCTTTTGTAACTTTTTTAATAGCTATTTCTGGAGCAATTTCGCAATGGCCAATTGGTAAACTATCAGACATTTATGACAGAAGAACAGTTACAGTATATTCCACATTTGCTTCGGCTCTCTTTGCGTTATGTGCAATTTTTTCAGTGGGCACGATGCATTTACCCGATGGTTTAGCAAGCTCAAAGTTTTGGTTTTATATTTTTACAGGTTTGTATGCTTTCTTTAGTCTTCCTATGTTTGCATTAATTTTTGCTCACACTAATGATTTTATAGCTAAAGAAAAGTTTGTAGCTGCAGGTGCAGGTTTACAATTTACCTTCGGAATGGGTGCAATTAGTGGACCTTTTTTATGTTCTATGTTTATGGATATAATTGGAGAAAATGGTTATTTTATATTTCTAATTATATTTCATTGTTTAATAGGAGCATATGGAATTTATAGAATGAATGTTAGAGAGGTTATTGAAAACCCAGACTCTCAATTCACCCCTCTTCCTACAACAATAACACCTATTGGCTTAGAACTTAATCCAGCGACAGTGCCAATAGATGAACCTAAGTCTGAACATTTGCAAACCAAAAACAATAATTTGTAAAATTTCCGTTACAAAAAATAGATTAAGCTGTAAAATTTTATAATGGATTATTTTTTAAAATTTCTAATCAGAATATCTGTTTTACACCGTAAATTAGCATTTGTTACGTTAAAAATTTTAAAATTACTAAAAAAAAATAGAGGATATTTTAATATTGGAAATAATGAAATGTTTTTAGATTTTTTAGATCCAATCGATAGAGAAATAATAATAAAAAAAAAATATGAGGAGAATGAAATTTCAATACTCCATAAATTAACAAAAAACTTTAATGCAAATTACTTTTTAGATGTTGGGGCTAATAATGGATATTATTCAATTAAATTTTCAGAAGTTTACGAATATATAGATATTATTGCCTTTGAACCAAATAATGAAGCATATTTTAAATTCAAAAAAACATTAGAGAAAAATCAAAGTCTTTATAAAAGGATAACTTTACACAATTTTGGATTATCAGATAAAAATTCAAAGGAAGTAATGAGGTCTAAAGTTAAGTATGGTTATGCTCAAACTGGAGGATCAACTATTCATGATGGTAAAAAATTTGATGATATTAAAATTTATGAGGCAAATTTTAAAGTTGGTGACCAAATAATTAATATTATAAATTCAAATTTGATAATTAAAATTGATGTTGAAGGACATGAGTTAAATGTTTTAAAAGGATTAAATAAAATAATTAATCAGAATAATTGTATTCTTCAAATCGAGATATTAGAAAATTTTGAAATAGTAAATAAGTTTTTATTAGAAAATAAATTTAATAAAGAGAATACCGATATCTATCATTCTAATTATTTTTATTCAAAAAAAATATAATAAATATGAAAAAAAAATTAGATCTTGCAATAGTAGGTATTGATCATGGCCATATCTTCGACATGCTTGATGAGATGCTTAAAGAGGGATGTATTTGTAATTATTTTTGGACAGAAGGATCTCCGTTAACATTAAATGAATTTAAAAAAAAATACCCTCAAATAAAAAGAGTAGATAATAAAAGCGATATTTTAAATGACGATTCAATTGATATGATTTTAATTTCATCCATTCCCAAAGATAGAGCAAATCTATCTATTGACGCAATGAAAGCTGGAAAGGATGTAATGGTTGATAAGCCAGGATGTATAAATCTTGAGCAACTTAACAATCTAAAACAAACTGTTAAAGATACTGGAAAAATTTGGTCAATTAATTTTTCAGAAAGATTTCATGTAGCCGCTGTTACAAAAGCTGAAGAGTTAGTTGCTGAAGGTAAAATTGGTAAAGTTAAACAGACAATTGGCACTGGTCCCCACAGGCAAGGTAATTATGAGAGACCTGATTGGTTTTATGATCGTAATAGTTATGGTGGAATAATAACAGATATAGGCTCACATCAAATTCACCAATTTTTAGTATTTACTAATTCAACTGCAGCTAAAGTAAACCATGCGTTAGTTGAAAATACGACTAAGAAAGAATTTGCTGGTTTTCAAGATTTCGGGGAAGTTAATCTTACTGGAAATGGTGGTCACGGATATGTTCGTTTAGATTGGTTTACTCCTGATGGGCTTCCTACCTGGGGAGATGGAAGGTTATTTATCCTGGGTGATAAGGGTTTTATTGAAATTAGAAAATACACAGATTTAGCAAAATCTGAAAAGGGAAATCACCTTTTTTTAGCAAATAATGATGAGGTTAAACATATTGACTGTTCAAATGTAAAGCTCCCCTACTTTGCTAATTTAATTCAAGATGTTTTGAATAGAACTGATACTGCTTGTTCGCAAGAACTTACTTACTTATCAATGGAACTAGCAATTAAAGCTCAAGAATTAGCAGAAAAAAAATGAAAAAATATCAGGTAGCAATAATAGGAACTAATATAGGAGCTAAACATTTTGAAGACTTTCAAAAAGTATCAGACCGATTTAGTGTTCATACATTGTGTGGTTTAACAAGAGATGCAATTGATAAAATATTGGCGTCAAATAATGATACTAAAATGTCATTAAACTTTGATGATGTATTAAAAGTAAAGGAAATAGATATAATTGATATTTGTCTTCCGCCTCATTTACATTTTTCTGCGTGCAAAAAATCTCTTGAAGCTGGAAAGCATGTAATTTGTGAAAAACCATTGGTTTCAAGTCTTAAAGAAATTGATGAGCTAGAAAAAATTAGTAAAGAAACAGGAAAGATAATCTTTCCAGTATTCCAATATAGATATGGATTAGGATTTTCTAAATTTAAGGCACTAATAAAGTCAGGACTTGCTGGAAAACCTTTAATCGCCTCATTAGAAACTCATTGGAATAGAGGAAAAGATTATTATTCAAAACCTTGGAGAGGTACTTGGGATGGTGAACAAGGAGGAGCAATTTTAAGTCATTCAATACATATTCATGACTTAGTGAGTATGATACTAGGACCAGTTTCAAATGTATTTGCAAAATTAACAACAAGAGTAAATGATATTGAGGTTGAAGACTGTGCATCTTTATCAATTGAGATGGAAGATGGAACTTTGGTTACTAGTTCTATCACCCTTGGTGCAGCAAATGATACTAGTAGACTAAAATTCTGTTTTGATGGACTGACAGTAGAATCGGGAGCATCTCCAGATAAACCTTATAATCCAGCTGATGATGAATGGGTATTTTTACCTAGAGCTCCTATTACACAAAGTCAAATAGATGAAGTATTATCTAAAATTGAAACACCTAAATCCTGGTACGCAGGAATGTTTGATGAAGTAGCAAAGAAACTAGATGGCTCTTCAAGTGATGAGGTAACATTGTCAGATGCCAGAAAATCATTAGAGTTTGTAACCGCTGTTTACCAATCATCAAGACAAAATATAAATATCAAACTTCCGATTGATAAATATAATCCATTCTATAACTCTTGGTTACCAAAAAACTAAAAGAATAGAGAAAATATGAATAAACTAGATCTAATGTAGGTTGTTCTGATTTAAAAATATATTAGTGTAATGAATATTAAAAAAATATGCCTTCATTTGATGTAATAAGTAAAATTAATTATCAAGAATTTGACAATGCTCTTGCAAATTGTTTAAGAGAAATTGCTAACCGGTATGATTTTAAGGGACTTAATATTTCAATTGAGAGAAAAGACAAAGTAATAACTACAATAGCGCCAGATGAATTAAAATTAAAACAAGTAAATGAATTATTACAAGTTCATCTTATAAGAAGAAAAGTTGATCCAAGAGTAATAATCGTTAAAAATTCAGAAGGTGCTGCAGGTGGAACTATTAGGCAAGTTAGTGAATTAGCAGAGGGTATTAGCCAAGAAAATGCTAAAAAGATTATTGCTGATGTAAAAAAACTAAAACTTAAAATCCAAATTAAAATTCAAGGTGAAGAACTAAGAGCGCAGGGGAAAAAAAGAGATGACCTTCAAGAAGCAATATCTGCAATAGAAGCTATAGATATAGGGCTTCCAGTTGAATTTATAAACTTTAGAGATTAATTCAATTTAAAGTTTGTAGGCTAGATATTGTAATTGAGTAAAATCTCTCTATATATCCACAAATTACATGTCTACTAATCAAATATCTATCAACAATCTTTCAAAAGCTTACGACAACGGATTTGAAGCTTTAAAAAAAGTTAACTTAGAAATAAAAAAAGGAGAGATTATAGCTTTACTAGGACCAAATGGTGCTGGTAAGACAACTTTAATCAGTATTATATGTGGTATTGTTACACCCTCGTCTGGAAAAGTAACTGTTGAAAATTTTGATATTATTGAAGATTATCGAGAGACACGTTCAAGAATTGGATTAGTCCCTCAAGAGTTAACATTAGAATTATTTGAAACTGTTTTTAACAATGTCTCTTATTCAAGAGGGTTAAATGGGAAAAAACCTAACCCAAAACATATAGAAAAAATTTTAAAAGATTTAAGTATGTGGGATAAAAAAGACTTAAGATTAAGACAACTATCTGGTGGAATGAAGAGAAGAGTTTTAATTGCAAAAGCTCTATCTCATGAACCTTCAATATTATTTTTAGACGAACCAACAGCAGGAGTTGATGTTGAATTGAGAAAAGATATGTGGAAAGTGGTTGAAGATTTAAGAAAAACTGGAGTAACAATTATTCTAACCACCCATTATATTGAAGAAGCAGAAGCAATAGCAGATAGGGTAGCTGTTATAAATCAGGGGGAAATAATTGTTATTGATGAAACAAAAGAATTATTAAAAAAGATGGGTCAGAAAAAGTTAAGTGTAGATCTTCAAAGTGAAATTAGCGAAATTCCTGATAGTTTAGTTAAATATAATTTAAAAATAGGTAAAGATAACAAAACAGTAGAATACACTTATGATGTCAATTCAGAAAGTACTGGGATAACTAACTTACTTAAGGATTTAAAAGACGCAGGTTTAAAGCTACAGGATTTAAAAACTGAACAAACTACTTTAGAGAAGATATTTGTTAATTTAGTAAAGGAGAATAATGAAATTTAATTATTATGCATTTAGAGCCATGTATCTTCATGAAATGGATCGATTTAAAAGAACTTTGTTGCAATCTCTTTTTTCACCAGTGCTTTCAACCTCTTTATACTTTATTGTTTTTGGTTCAGTTATAGGGGGTTATGTAGAGAATATTGATGGTATCAGTTATGAATCTTTTATTGTTCCAGGTTTATTAATGCTTACATTGCTTACCCAATCAATTAGTAACACTTCCTTTGGTATTTTTTTTCCAAAATTTAACGGTACCATGTATGAAATTTTAGCAGCTCCGATTTCTACATTTGAAATTGTCCTTGCATTCGTTGGAGCAGGTGCAACTAAAACTTTATTAATAGGTGTAGTAATTTTTATTACAGCTACTTTTTTTGTAGAAGTTCAAGTGATGTATCCATTGCTAATGATTTTTTTATTAGTTCTAGTGGCCTTTACCTTTGCTTTATTTGGTTTTTTAATTGGCTTGATGAGTTCTAACTTTGAGCAAATGTCAATTGTTCCAACATTAGTGGTTACACCCATGGTTTTCTTGGGGGGAAGTTTATATTCTTTAGATATGTTGCCAGAGTTCTGGCAAACCGTTACTTATTTTAATCCGGTAGTATATTTGATTAATGGCTTGAGATTTGCGTTCTATGGAGTTTCTGATTTCAATATTTGGATCAGTATTAGCTCAATGGTATTTTTTTTAATAATTTGTGTAACAGTCGTATCTGTTTTACTTAAAAAAGGTTATAAAATTAAATCCTAGTTACTTGCATGATTGAAATTATTTTAGGTATATTCGCTATTGTTGTCGTTGGTTTTTATTTATTTAGACCTACCTCCAAACAAGAAGAGAAAGACTTCAAATCTAAAAATAACTGGAGAGGTGGATTTTAAATGAAAAAACTTTTAGCGGTCGTAGTTCTGGGTTTGTTACTGTGTGGGAATTTTTTTAGGTGACATTTTTCTAGCAAGAACAGATCTTCTTTTAATATAAAATTCACTCATGTTATTAATTTATTTTAATAATAATAATTAGTCTAAATCTAAGTCGTCACAGGTAACTTTAGTAAAAAAACAATAAATAGGATAATTGATAAAGCAAGCTTTAATTGTGATTTTTTTTAAATAAGATTTAATAATATTTTTTTTCATTAATCATAATATTAATTTAACCATTCTTTACTCCAAACTTACTAAATTTATACCATGCTCTTTCATGAAAATAATACAAAAACACTTTTGTTAAAACCTCTACACCAGCAATTGTACTTGCCCAATCCATCTTGCCAGTAATTATCCATGCTATTAAAAATGTATCAGCACTAGCAATTATTCTCCATGAAATTGTCTTAGCTATGTGTCTTTTCTTCTCAACGTTTTTTTTCATTTTAATCCTTTTGATTTTTTTAAGATGAGTAGGGGCGTTCTGTTGCCAGGTGTCCCTAAACTAAATTAGCTCTTAAATAATTCTAGAGCTTTACTAAGTAATTCCTCTGATTTTGCATGATCGCCGTCTGTGTGAGCTTTCACTCCAGCGTCACGAAGTTTTTGTGCTTCTGCAATTTTTGCATCAATGTTATTTGCCATCATTGGGCAAGATCCTGCAAATGCCGAACTTACAAACATCACAAGCATGATTGATAATATAGTTTTTTTCATAATTGTCCTTTTGTTATGTGATTTTAGTAAAGTCATTTTAGATTTTTTAAAATTTAAGGATTGTCACATGAGACGTAATTACCATAAATTATTAGATTTAAAGTAATTGTGAACAGTTTGTCGCATCAAATTTATAAATATTTCCGTAATTTAACATTATTCAATAACTAAAAAAAAAAGATTTAATAATTATATATAAATCATGGAAAAACTAATAAGACATCATAAGCCACAAAATTTAAGTGATCATATTGCGTTAGCATTTACTAAATTTTTAAGATTTCTTGCAGATACTTTTTTTAAAAAAAAGTATGGACATAGAGCAGTTGTTTTAGAAACTGTTGCAGCAGTTCCTGGAATGGTTGCGGGTATGTTACTACATTTAAAATCATTAAGAAAAATGCAGGATGACAGAGGCTGGATAAAAATTCTTTTAGACGAAGCTGAAAATGAGAGAATGCACTTGATGACTTTTATTCAAATTGCAAAACCTACTTTTATTGAGAGAATAATTATAATGATGGCTCAATTCATATTTATTCTGATGTATTCAATTATTTATCTTTCATCACAGAGAACAGCACATAGAATTGTTGGATATTTCGAGGAGGAAGCAGTTATAAGTTATACAGAATATTTAAAAGAAATAGAAGAAGGCAAAATTGAAAATATTAAAGCTCCGGAGATCGCAATAAATTATTGGAATTTACCACTTAATTCTAAGTTAAAAGATGTTGTTGAAGTTATAAGGGATGATGAAGCAGGTCATAGAGATGTGAACCATAGTTTTGCAAATATTTTAAATGTGAAAAATGTTAAGGTAAATGAAGAAGAGGTAATTGAAGAAAAAGAAAAAAATTAAAATTCTAAGTCAAGAATGAAAAAAATATTTATTGTTTATGGGCATCATAACACTACAAGCTCCTTTAATGCAGCTATAAGAGACACTTTCATTACAGAAGTCAAAAAAAATGGTTACGAAGTAGATTTAATAAATCTTTTTGAAGAAAAAGAACAACTTCCATTTTATAATCAAAATACAAATCCACCACCTAAATTAGTATTAGATTATCGTAAAAGATTAGAAGAATGCTCAGTCATGATGTTAATTGGGAGTTGTCACAATTTAAGATTAAATGCAATTTTAGAAAATTGGGTTGATTGGGTGCTGCACCCAAAATGGTTTTTTTCGTACAGGTCACTAGTTCCAGGTAATAAGTATTTTAAAAATTATGGTTATCCAGTGCCTGGTGCAATGAAAGATAAACTTGGTATTGTTTCAATAACATATGGTGGACCCATGATAACTTATCAAAATTTTTCAATTTTTGATAACATACCATTTAGAAGAATAAAAAAAATTGTTTTTAAATTAGGTGGACTGAAAACAAAATATCTAAGGTTTTATTCAGTCTTACCAAATATGGAAAAAGAAGTTTTTGAGAAACATATGGGAAAAGTCAAAAAATTAGCAAGAAGTCTTTAATTCATTTATGGTGTATTGGCTTGATCAATAATAAATAGGATTTAGGATAACAGGAGCAGGACAGGAGCAAGACAAGAGCATAGAGAGATAGATTTTAGTAATTAGACTCGTGGTTCAGGATTTGTTAATCTTGGGTCATGAAAAAAATAATCTTTATCGTATTAATATTTTTTTTAATACCCTTTAAATCAAATGCAGATTATCGAATGGCTTATCACAAATGGTTGTTAGATAATAATCAGTCTCAATTTTTAGATAAAGAAAATAAATTAAAAAAGTGGCTTCTAAAAAAAAAGAATCCTGGTAAAAGATTTAAATGGGATAGTAATCCAAGCTTGGAGAAATTACATTACCAAGTTTTTCATTTTAATAAACAACACAACGGTAATCGTAAACATTTTATTAATGGTTCAAATAACCCTTACAAATTTGAAATAAATTTAAAAGAAGATAAGAAAAAATTAATAAAAAGTATCGATAATGAGATGCAAAAAACTGGATTATTAAGTTATTTATTATTTGAAAATGATGAAATTGTAATAGACAAAAAATCTCCAAAAAATAGATTAGGTTTATTGTTTGATGATGATACTAAATGGACATCTGCTTCTATAGGTAAAAGTTTTACATCTTATGTTGTTGGTCAAGCTATATGTGATGGTTACATTGAAAATATTGATGTAAAATTGAACGATTGGCCTTTACTTAAAGACACTTTGTATGAAAATGTAAAATTAATTGATCTTCTAAATATGGCTGCAGGTGACCAGAAATATGTAAAAAAAGATTTAGTCAGTACAAAACCAAAAAATGCAAATAAAAATTCTTTAAAGTATCATATGGAAAATTATTTTAAGGAATCTAAACCTGACAAAAATAAGTATAATTATAGTAATATTGTTGCAAATATACTTATTAACTATGTATGGTTTAAGTCTAATGGTGATTTTCAAAAAATTACCGACAAAGTTTTTAAAGAAAAAGCTAGAATTGAAGACAGTATATATTTTTTAAAAATAAGTTATGGAAAAACTCATGGGATGAAAGATGGAAAAAGATATAAATACGCAGTAAACGACGAAGATGGTCCATTAAGATATTCAATGGAATTAAATAGATATGACTTTTTAAGAGTAGCAAAAGTAATGTTAGACGATTGGAAAAATGATACTTGTGTAGGTAAATATCTTAAAACTATTCATGAAAGAAGAATTTCAAAAAACAATCAGAATTATGACAATAAAATAAAAACAGCTTCAAACTATGGAGGATCTTATGGTGGACAATTCCATTTCGATATTAAAGGGTTTAAAAATAAAAATATTTTTGCTTTAGTTGGTGCCTATGGACAATCTATTCTAATTGATATGGATAATTCAAAAATAGTTTCAATCAATGCAGTACATATGAATTACAATTGGAAAAAAATAGCTTTAGGAGCTTTAAAATAGATAAAAAAACTTCTATCGATCCTGGTTATAAGTTATAGGATTTTATAGGACAACTCGAACTATACTCGAACTAGAAGAGATAAAACAAAAAAAGGTCATTGTGAATAAAGAAAACGCAAGCAAACTTTGGAAAATTATTCAGGAAGCTGGCGATTATTTACAAGGACAACTTCCAGATCATCCTAATCATCCAAAAGGCAGAAATCCTTACGCTCATGTTGCGATTTGTGTCAAGAGTAAATTTAAATCAAGTTACAAAGATATTGAGGATGAAAAATTTGATAAAATAGTAAATTATATTAATTTCCTAAAAGAAAATCCCAGCTAGGTTAAGATTTAATTATATTCAAAAATGATTCAACATCAGTTGGATCGGTATTCCAGGCAGCAACTAATCTAACGGCTTTACCTTCCCACTCATCATCATTAATTTTGTAACCATGTGAATTGAATTGATCAATTATGTATTTAGGTATTTTGACAAAAACCTCATTTGCATCTGTTGGGTAAGATAATTCAACATTTTTGTGTTGCTGTAAACCTTGGCTTAATTTTTTTCCCATAGCATTTGCATGTTTTGCATTTTTTAACCAAACATCATTTGAAATATAAGCATCTAATTGAGCTGATACAAAACGCATCTTTGACAGTAAATGCCCTGCTCTTTTCATCAAAAAAGGTAAGTTACCAACAAGCTCTTGATTAAAAAAAATAATGGCTTCTGCTGCTAGGCATCCGTTTTTAGTTGCTCCAAACGACAGTACGTCAATCCCAGATTTCCAAGTCATTTCTGCTGGAGTACAGTTTAATGATACTAGTGCATTTGCAAATCTTGCTCCATCCATATGAATTTTTAATTTATGCTTATGGGCTGTTGCAGATATTTTTTTAATTTCATCTAATTGATAAGCTACACCAGTTTCACATAGTTGAGTAATACTCACTGATGAAGGTTGGGTGTGGTGAACGATACCTTTGCCAGTGATATTGTTATCTAAATCCTCAGCTAAAATTTTTCCATTATTTCCCTTAAGATTTACTAACTTTGCCCCTCCCGTATAAAATTCGGGTGCTCCACATTCATCCACATTTATATGGGATAGCCTGTGGCAGTAGATATTCCCAAAAGAAGGTGTCATTGTTGATAAAGCTAATGCATTTGCAGCTGTTCCTGAGGCTGTTGGAAAAACTACAACTTCTTTTTCAAATATTTCTGAAAATTTATTTTGTAAGTTTTTTGAAAGCTCATCGTTTCCATATGGAGTTCTATCTTCATCATTAGCTTTAAGAACTGCATCTAAAACTTCTGGGCATGCTCCTGTGACATTGTCTGAGGCAAATTTTATTCTTTCTCTTTTTGTTTTTATTTGAGTCACAATTATTGCTTAGGAAAATAATCTTTTAATTCACCTTCTCGATAAACATCTGCTGTACAACAATGCAACCCTCCTCCAAACGCATAAGCATCTCTTAGCTCAACAGGAACAACCTCCATTCCTAATTTATCTAATTGTTCTGCTTGGTATACTTCACTTTTTTCTACACATACAGTTTTAGGATCTAAAACTAAAACATTCATTGATAGCCATGTTGAAGAGTAACATAAAGGTGGAGGTTCGTTATGTGCAGGTTGAGCACTATCAATAATCTCCCAACCATTATTTTCAAATAATTTTCTTTGCTCTTTGGGAAGTCTTCTTTGTGGATTGTTAATAATTAAACCCTCTTTAATAGGAGTAAAAGTTGCATCTATATGAATTGGATAAGGGTCGCCTGGAAAATTAACAGCGTGGACTCTATGATCTTTATAATGTCTCTTTAACCAATCAATTCCCTTTAAATTTGTTGTAAAGCCATGTTGTACTACCAAATCCTTACCAAATCTTAGCACATCAGCAGCATCAAATAATGGCTCCTCTTCTGTGGTTACGAAGTATTTATTTTCTGTCCATTCTAATCTTTTTTGAATACCTATTTTATCTGATAAATAGTCTTCTCTATAATCTTCATCTGTTAATCTAGGTTTAGGAGCAGACTCGTGTCTCATATTTGGGTCTGAATTGTAATATTGCTTCAAAAGTGGTCGGTAACATAGATATTCAAACCAACGACAACGATAACTCATCGTAGCCTCTAAAATTTCATTCCCAACAGTTAGCAAAACATCTCTCGGAGGCATACAACCAAACATCGTCTCCGACTGCCAATCAGGTGTAGATGTTTTTTGATTGAAATCAATTGGATCTGGCCTATCAACTTTAATCCCTTTTTTAATTAATATATTTGAAAAATCATCTAAAAGCTGATTTGCTTTATCCACTGTATCTTTGGTTCTTGGGCCAAACTTACCTCTCATATCACTATCCTCTGGAACTTTGGCATCTAGTGCTGGCTCAGGAGCGGGTATACATGTACCATCTGCTTTACCTACTATTACATGTTTCAATGGATCCCATTCGTTCCAGCTATTAACAATTACTTTTTCATTGTTCATTTTAATTTAAACCTATAAATCTTCTATTAGACTGCATAATGAGGCTGTAGTAAAAAATTGACATAAAGATAAAAAATCCACCAATAATAGTATTAGTAGATGGGACTTCATTAATTCCCATCCATGGTAACCACACCCAGAATATTCCACCTATTACCTCAGTGAGTGAGAGTAAAGTTAGATCAGCTGCTGGAATATTTTTTGATCCAATTGAATATAATATTAAACCCATACATACTAGAGTTCCATGAGTAGCAAATAAGGCTTCATTTTTTCCAGTAGATAAAAAATTAGCATCGTTCGACATCAGCATTACAGCAGAAAATATGAAACAGAACAACCCTGCAAAGGCAACAGTTGTAAATTTTGGTGTTTCTTTTCTCCATCTAAGTGAAACAGAAAAAATTGAGAAACCTAATGCAGAAATAAGTCCAAACACAAGCCCTGGCAATGAATTTTTACCAGAATTGTCAAAAGCCATTATACATATACCCGCTGCTGCAACTACAATCGCAATCCACACTGTTAATGAAATTTTTTCTTTTAAAAATAAGAACCCTAATAAGGCTGTTATAAATGGCATTGCCGCAAGACAAAGTAAAGTGATAGCTGCTGTCGTATTAGTAATTGACCATATAAATGTTATCATTGCGGTACCAAGACCAATCCCTCCAATTAGACCCGATATACCTACTTTAAAATAATTTTTATAAAACTCTTTTCCTTCCTCAAGGAACAAATACATATTAAGCAAAAGAAAAATAACTATTCCTCTTGTAAATAAATATTGCCAAGGAACTGTTTCTGGCTGATCGATGTGCCTTACAACATATGGACCAAATGACCAAAAAATACCAGCAATTAATACGATTGGGATGGCTACTTTAGGATTTTTTAAGTTTAGCATGTGCTATTTTTTTATTTAAGAAGTATGAAAATATAAATATAAATTTGTATAATAACAATCAAATAAATACTCAAATTAATGGATATTAATATTTTAAAAATAGCTTCTGATACTAAAAACAATAAACATATTAATAACTGCACTCATTCGATGAAATATAAAAGTCAAATTTGTGGTGATGAGATTGAAATTTTTTTAATTATTAAAGACAATGTTATAAAAGATTTCTCTTATCAATCTCAATCTTGCATATATTGCAATGCATCTGCAAATTTAGCTACAAAAAATTTTAAGAAAAAAAGTAAAGATAAAATTAAAAATTTTTTAAAATTATTGGATAAGTTTAATGATAAAGAAAATATTTCATTTCCAAGTGAATGGAAAGAGTTTAAAAAAATCTTTGATAAAAAAAATTATGCAAGAAAAGAATGTTTAACGCTTCCAATAAAAGCCTTAAAAAAAGTAATACAATAAATGAGCAAAAATAAAATTATAAGATCCCTTTTAGCGTTGATTTTTACAACTATAACAATTGGTGTTCTCACTTTATTAACTTATAAAACTAATTTTGGACTTTTTTTAATTGCATCATTTGGATCCTCAATGGTTCTTTTATATGGTTACCCAGAAAGTCCATTTGCGAAACCTAAAAATATATTATTTGGTCATCTAGTAACTTCAACAATTGGAATTCTATTTTATAATTTTATCCCATTGCCAATTTATATATCAATACCTTTAGCGGTAGGTCTTGGTGTTGGATTGATGATTTTACTAGATGTAACCCACCCCCCAGCTGGAGGAAATCCTATTATAGTCATATTGGGCTCAGTATCGTTTGACTATTTGTTCTCTCCAATATTAACTGGATGTTTGATTATAATAGCCTTTGGAATTATTCTGAATAAATTCGTTGCTAAAAAGAAATACCCCTAATCAACTACTATTCGTTTGATTGATGTTCTAATTTTATGCTACACTTTCTTAAGAAAATATCTATAGAGAGATTTTAAAACATAAATATTAGGAGAAAAAATGAAAGTACTTTGCGTATTATATGATGATCCAAAAGGTGGGATGCCTAAAAGCTACCCATTGTCAGATCTTCCAAAACTAGAAAAATATCCAGATGGAATGACACTACCAAGTCCAAAAGGTAGAGATTTTACCCCTGGAGAACTATTAGGATGTGTATCTGGTGAATTAGGATTAAGAAAATTTTTAGAGAGTAACGGTCATGAGTTAGTTGTAACGAATAGTAAAGATGGAGATGGATGTGAAGCTGACAAACATATCGTTGATGCTGATATAGTTATTTCTCAACCATTCTTTCCATATTATTTAACAAAAGAAAGAATTGAAAAAGCAAAAAATTTAAAAATTGCGATCACAGCAGGAATTGGTTCAGACCATGTAGATTTACAGGCAGCAATGGATCATAAAATCGATGTTGTAGAAGTAACATTTTGTAATTCAAGATCAGTTGCTGAGCACATAGTAATGATGATTGTTTCAATGGTAAGAGATTATCACAACCAACACCGAATTGTTAATGAAGGTGGATGGAATATTGCTGATGCAGTTCAAAGGTCTTACGATGTTGAAGGAATGCACATTGGAACAGTTGCGGCTGGAAGAATTGGTTTAGATGCATTAAGAAAAATGAAACCATTTGATGTACATCTTCATTATTTTGATAGACATAGATTACCTGAGTCAGTTGAAAAGGAGTTAAATCTTACTTTTCATGAAACTGTAGAGTCTATGGTTAAAGTATGTGATGTTGTTACAATTAACTGTCCTCTTCATCCTGAAACAGAAAATTTATTTGATGATGAAATGATATCTAAAATGAAAAAAGGTGCATATATTGTAAATACTGCAAGAGGTAAAATTTGTAACAGAGATGCAATTGCTAAAGCTTTAGAAAGTGGTCAATTGAGTGGATATGCAGGAGACGTGTGGTTTCCTCAGCCAGCTCCCAACGATCATGTGTGGAGAACAATGCCAAACCATGGAATGACACCTCATACTTCTGGAACTTCACTATCTGCTCAAGCTAGATATGCAGACGGTGTTAGAGAAATACTTGAGTGTTTTTTTGATGGTACTGAAATGAGAGATCAATATTTAATTGTCAAAGATGGGCAGTTAGCAGGAATGGGTGCTCACTCATATAGTAAAGGAAGCGCCACAGGCGGTTCTGAAGAAGCGGCAAAATATCAAAAAAAATAGAGTTTTAAATATAAAACATTAAAGGTAAGCTATCATTAATCTAGATAGCTACCTTTAATGAAAAAATTTTTATCAATAATTTTCTTTCTTATTTCTTCTAACAGCTTTGCCAATTCACCAAATTTTGAAAAAGCCTATTTTGCTGGAGGATGCTTTTGGTGTATGGAAGAATCTTTTGAAAATATTCTTGGTGTTTCTAAAGTTATCTCTGGCTACTCAGGTGGCACTACAGAAAATCCGACTTATAAAGAAGTTACATATGGAAACACAGGCCATTTTGAAGTTATTGAAGTCATATATATTCCAGAAGTAGTTAGCTATGAAAAACTCTTAGAAGAATTCTGGGTAAACATTGATCCCTTTGATGCTGTAGGACAATTTTGTGACAAGGGATATAGTTATAGATCAGTGGCATTTTATCAAAATGATAAGCAAAAAAACTTAATAGAAAATAGTATTAAGGAAATAGAGAAAAAATTTAATAAAAAAGTAGTAACTTATGTAAGAAAATTTGATAAATTTTATATTGCAGAGGCTGTTCATCAAGATTATTACCAAATAAATTTTCTAAATTACTTAAGATATAAAAAAGGATGTAGACGCGAAGCAATATTAAATAGTATTTGGGGGTCTTAAAATGTCTGTGGTTAGTAAATACGTATCTTTAAAAAATTATATTCCAACCGGCTTACCAAAAGAGACAGATTTTGAAATAAAATCAAAAGAAATTTCAATTAATGATGAAAAAAATATTTTAGTGTCAAATTCATGGATATCAGTTGATCCATACATGCGTGCAAGAATGACTGAGAGAAAAAATTATAAACCACCATTTAAAATCGGTGAAGAAATGGAAGGGTATGCAATTGGTAAAGTAGAACTCTCAAATGATAAAGATTTTAGTGTTGGAGATTTAGTATTTAGCAATCTTGGTATGAGAGATAAGTTTGTTTGTAGTTCTGATGAACTAAAGAAACTAAAACCAATTGATATGCCAATACAGTCGTACTTGGGTCCACTTGGAATGACAGGGCACACAGCTTACATTGGACTTTTCAAACATGGAGAATTGAAATCTGGGCAAACTATATTAGTCTCTTCTGCTGGAGGTAGTGTTGGATCTACAGTTTGCCAAATTGCAAAAAATCTTGGTTGTAAAGTTATTGCAAGCACAGGGTCTGATGAAAAAGTTGATTGGTTAAAAAATGAATTAAAAGTTGATCATGCTTTTAATTATAAGAAAGTAGAAAACCTTGTATTACATTTCAAGGAAATTTGTCCTGATGGTTTTGATCTTTATTTTGATAACGTTGGTGGAGACTTTTTAGAGTCTGCTATTTTCCAAATGAAAACATATGGTCGTATTGTGGTTTGTGGAAGAATTTCACAGATGAATGCAACAAATCCTGGATCTGGTTTGAAAAATATGGCTTATGTTTTAGTAAAAAGACTCACAATTAAAGGATTTCTTATTTTTGATCACGATAATGAAAGAGAGCCATTTGAAACTGAAATGTCAAAATGGTTGGCTGATGGTAAAATAAAATTTAAAGAAACTATCTACGAAGGAATAGAGAATGCTCCAAAGTCATTTATTGATTTATTAAACGGTAAAAATATTGGCAAAATGCTTGTCAAAATTTAGTTTAGAAATTTTGTGACTTAAAATCCTCAATAAATGATTAAAACATTTCCTTTACTATTTATATTGCTATGGTCATCTGCATTCATCTCTGGTGATATTATAGTTCAGAATGCATCACCTTTTGCAGCACTTGCTTTTAGATTTGGAATAGTGACTATAGGTTTCTTCTTATTCGCATTACTTAAAAAAGAGATAATTTTTACAAAATTTAGATATATATTAGAAAGTATAACTACCGGTGTATTGTTTCATGGATTATATCTTGGTGGTTGTTGGTATGCTTTTCATGTAGGAGTTCCTGCAAGTGTTGTAGCATTAATTGTTACTCTTCAACCAATATTAACTAATTTATTATCAGGACCAATCTATAAAGAGGTAATAGGATGGAGGCAGTGGGTTGGTATTGTGTTTGGTTTTGTAGGCTCGTTGCTAGTACTTGGAGTAGATTTTGGAGAAGAGTTTCCTAAAGATGGATTATTAACTTGTTTTATTGCCCTTGCTGCAATCACTACAGGAACCTTGTGGCAAAAAAAACTAAGCGGCAATGTACCTTTATCAGTTAATAATGGATTTCAAGCTTTTGGGGGCTGTTCTTTTAATTTAATTTTAATGTCAATATTTGAAACTCCCTATATAAATTTTACAACAGGATTTTTATTAGGAATGACACATCAGATTATTCTAGTGTCGTTTGGAGCCTTTACAATTTTAATGTTTTTAATAAAAGCAGGTTCAGTAAGTAAAACTTCAACATTATTTTTTCTTGTCCCTCCTACAACAGCTGTAATGGCTTATTTATTTTTAGGAGAAAAATTATCCAATGTTGATATAGCAGGGTTTATAATTGCAACAATTGGTGTTTATATTGCTACTAGAAAGTAAGTGAAAATTTTAAATTTTATAAAAAAATTTTATCGACCTTTTGTGATAACTTATCTTTTTTTTTCAATTGGTATAAGTTTTTATCCTTCATTTGAATTTTACTCCTTTAAAGGACAACTTTTGATATTTGCTGTATCAATCTTTAACGGTTTTTTGGGAGTAATTATTAAAAAAAATTAGTTATTTATAGGCTAAAACATTAAGACTTATAGGAAGTCCATATGGAGCATAATCACTGGTATCATTAAATAGATTAAAAGATTTTACCCTCTCAATTTTTTTAAAACCCGTTTCTGTAAGATAATCATTTAAAAAATCATAGTTCCATCCAAAATAATGATAATCAAAATCATCAATTTGACCACCAAACATCATTCTCATCGTATGAAATTTTACCTTAGTGGGAGCCTTAGGATCTAAAAAAATTCTACATAAAATTTCCATATCAGGCACTGATATATAAAACTTTCCATTTTCCTTTAAAATTCTGAATACACCTTTTAGTGTATCCTGAATTTTTTTTTGGTCGACATGTTCTACTACATGACTAGCGTATACCTCACTTACACTTTTATCATCAAATTGTGAAAGGTCTCTAATATCTCCTATATAATCAACATTATTACTTTTTTGAATATTGAGTATTTTCCATCCTTCTTTCTTTTCTTTACCTCCTATATGCAATTTCATATTTTCTTATAAAACGTAAGGTTCAGGTCTTGCGTTACTTTTCAACACTCTTTCTACATCAAAAACACTGATATCAATTGATTGGTAGCTGCCTGTCGTAATCAATTCAGTTAGAGCCCTTCCAATACCTGGTGCCTGCATCAAACCTCTTCCGGTAAAACCAGAAGCTAAATAAACATTGTCATATTTTGGATGTTTGCCAACAACGGCGTTGTTATCAAGTTTATTACAATCATAAAATCCTGCCCAACCACCGGTTAATTTTAATTCTTCAAAGGCTGGAACTCTTTTTGCCAGAGCAGGCCAAACTAATTCTTCAAAATCATTCCATGCTGGTTCTAAATCTTTCGAATCAAATACAGATATAGGTGAGCCTGCTAAGAACTCTTTACCCTCTGGTCTCCAATATACACCTGTTGTTAAATCTCCAGTTAATGGCATATCAGGAAAATGTTTTGGACATTTTACTCGGAATACAGTGTGCTTTTGTGGCTCTACTGGAATATCTGATAACAATTCTTTAGTCCAGCACCCTGCTGCTGAAATAATAGTTTTTGCATTTATCTCAGACAAATTTTTAATGTCACCTTTTAAAAATTCTGCACCTAACTCAATTGCTTTACTTTTTAAAGCACTATGAAACATAAAAGGATCAATCCAACCTTCGCTTTTATTATCAGTATATGTTGCTGTTTCTATACCTTCGTTATTAATGTATGGAAATATTTTATTTAATTCTGAACCTTTAATATTTTTTGTGCCTGCATCGCATTCTCTATGATTTTCTAATGCTCGGTATTGTTCTTCTGCATGTTCTGGTCCAAACATTAACAGGTATCCATTAGGAACCATGCTTGCTGTTGGATTTGGATTTTTTTTTGTTTTTAATAATTCTGGTATTTTAAAGATGAATTCTCTAGCAAATTTACCTAAAAGTATGTTCTCTTTTTGAAAAAATTGTCTTCTAAATCCACCTAAAGATAAAGGAAATGAGGCAGTCTTATATGTGGGGTCTCTCTCTATTACTTTAACTTTTCTACCTTCCATTGATAAAAAGTAGGCAGTTGCAGCACCTATTATACCTCCACCAACTATGACAACATCATCCATAAACTTTAATATATACTATTTTCTTTGCATTAACCATAAAGCATCTTGACTTAAAAAATAAATTTTTCCATTCGTCGGATGAACCTGAATATCTCTTATTCTTCCAATTTTATTTTTAAAAATAACCTCTTCTTTTACATTTGATAAGTCATCAAATATCAATTTTCTTAAGGATTTGTCTTTTAGCGAAGTGATCAAGGCAT
The DNA here is from genome assembly GCA_902522365.1 of uncultured Pelagibacteraceae bacterium. GTDB lineage: Bacteria > Pseudomonadota > Alphaproteobacteria > Pelagibacterales > Pelagibacteraceae > Pelagibacter. The sequence continues at coordinate 2,985 of CABYVH010000011.1, read as the reverse complement.
GACTATTCCACTCATTAAATTCTTTACCTTTATAAATAGTTATTGCACTAGTTGCTATTGAGGGCACCCAATATTGAATAGCTTTTGTAAATCCAGGTTTCCATTTTGGACCAATTGGAATTCCAGAATAATTGGTTCCTCCCCATCCTAAAATTTTCCATCCATAATTTTCACCTTTTTTAACTTCTCCAAACCAGTCTCCACCTTTTGCACCGTGATTACTCATGTAAACTTTTCCATCAAATTCAGAAAGTGCCATCCCTTGAGGATTTCTAATTCCAATTTGATAAATCTCTGGCAACCAATCTTCCATTCCCTCAAATTTTGGATTATCTTTTGGTGTACTTCCATCTAAATGAACTCTTATAATACTACCTGGATGCTTTGAAGCGTCTTGTGCAATCATACCTTGTCCTCTCTCACCCACAGAAGCAAATATAAAATTATCTTTGATAACTAATCTTGATCCAAAATGATAACCAGAGTCTATCGGGGGATTTGCTTGAAAAATATTTTTAAAGTTTAATTTTTTTTTATTAAATTCTGCTCTTGCAATAGAGGTACTAGTTTTATATCCACCTCTATCTTCAGTATATGAAATCCAAATATAATTATCTTTATGAATAATATCTAATAAGCCACCTTGGCCATGGACAACAAAATTAAGTTGATGACTAATTTCTTTAATTTCCTTTGATAAAATATTTACAATTTTTATTTTTCCACTTTTTTCTGTAACAATTATCTCTCTATCGTTAACAAAAGAAGACCCCCAAGGTGCGTCTAGTTTAACTAATTTTTCTAATTTGAAGTTTTGTGAATACGATTTTGAGCTAAATACTAAAAGCAGAATTAAAGCGTATATTTTTTTTTTCACTTTATGAAAGTTTTGATCTTCCACCATCAACTGCAATTATTTGACCCGTTACCCAAGAACTTTCCTCGGTAAGTAAAAATTTTGCTAAAGCTGCTCCATCTTTACCCTCACCTAGTCTTTTAAGTGGGTGGGCTTTAGCTATTCCTTGAGCGATTGCTGTATTTTTTAACATTGGTTGAGCTATCTTAGAATTAGTTAAACTTAGAGCAACACTGTTAACTCTTATGTTTGGAGCAAATTCAGCTGCTAATGACACAGTGAGTCCCTCAATGGCCGCTTTGGTTGATGCTATTATTGAGTGATTTGTAAACCCTCTTTGAGCCGCAACTGTTGAAAATAAAACAATTGAACCATTATTTTGTTTTAGGTTATCTTGATATCCTTTGATTAAGTCTACCGCAGAATAAAAATTAAGTTTCATACATTTATTAAAATCATTCTCAGTTGCCATCTTCAAAGGCTTTAAATCGATTGATCCAACACAATAAGCTAAACCTTTAATGTCTGAAATGTCTGATTTTATTTTATCTACAAATCCATCATCTAATACATCTGTAACGGTATATTGAGAATTTAACTTTTCAGATAATTTTTCTAGTAGGCTCTCATCTCTGCCAACTAAATGAACTTTGTTACCAGAAAAGTTCAACTGCTCTGCTAAATTAGATCCGATAGAACCTGTCGCACCGACAATTAGATATTTTTCTGACATATAATAATTAATGAAATTATTTTTTATACTTGGAAATCAGTTATTTCCATTAAAAAATCTTGACCGCTTCAAAAAAGACCACCTATTTTTTATGTCAGAAGACTATCAATTATGTACATATGAAAGACATCATAAATTAAAAATTCTACTATTCTTATCTTCAATGAGATCTTATGCGGATAAATTGAAGGAAAATAAATTTAAGTTAAATTATTCAAATATCGATTCTACTGATTTTAAAAAAGATTATACGACGAAATTAGAAAAATTATTAAAGACGAATAAGATAAAAGAAGTAACTAGTTTCGAAATAGAAGACAAATTTTTTGAAACAAAAATAAATAATTTTTTAAAAAAACAAAATATTCAGTGGAATATAATTAGATCTCCAATGTTTTTAGATAGTCGAGAAGATTTTAAAAAATATTTAACTAAAACAAAAAGACCCTTTATGGCTAAGTATTATAAAGAAAAGCGTGAAAGATTAAATATTTTGTTAAACAAAGATGGTACACCAGAAGGAGGCAAGTGGAGTTTTGACGAAGACAATAGAAAAAAATTACCAAAAAATACTTTAATACCCAAATTTCCTTCAATTAAAGAGACTATCCACACAAAAAAATTAAAACCAATTATTGATAATTTATTTACCAAACACCCTGGAGATACAAAAAAATTTTGGTTTGCAACTGAATATAAAGATGTTTTAAAATTATTAGATTTCTTCATTAAAGATAAGTTAAACCTATTTGGTGATTACGAAGATGCAGTCGATCAAAAAAATAATATTTTATTTCACAGTGCTCTGAGTCCTTATTTAAATCTAGGATTAATAACGCCAGATATAATCATTCAAAAAATAATGACTTATCATCACACTAAAGGTGTGAGACTAAATTCTTTAGAAGGTTATATAAGACAAATAATTGGTTGGAGAGAGTTTATGAGAGGAATATATCAAAATTTTAGTAAAGAAATGGAAAGTGGAAATTTCTTTAAACATACTCGAAAAATGAAAGACACATTTTATGATGGTAACACTGGTTTGGATCCTTTGGATCATGCAATTAAAAATGCTGACAAATTTGGTTGGTCGCACCACATTGAAAGATTAATGATATTATCAAATATTATGAATTTATGCGAGGTTGAACCAAAATCAGTTTATAAATGGTTCATGGAGATGTTTGTGGACTCATCTAATTGGGTTATGGTCCCAAATGTTTATGGCATGGGTTTATTTAGCGATGGTGGAATTTTTGCAACCAAACCTTATATCTGTGGTTCAAGTTATTTTATGAAGATGATGGATTTTAAGAGAGGTGATTGGTGTAATGTTATGGATGGTCTTTACTGGCGTTTCATAGATAGAAATAGAAAGTTTTTTTTAAAAAAT
>CABYVH010000010.1 GCA_902522365.1 uncultured Pelagibacteraceae bacterium | reverse complement strand
TCAAAGGATCATCAACAATTATTTAATTTTTTAAATAGTACAATGGAACCTTGGGACGGCCCTGCAGCCATAGCCGCTACAGATAACGAGTGGGTTATAGTGGGAAGTGATAGAAATGGACTAAGACCCTTAAGATATACTATTACAAGGGATAAACTATTATTTGCAGGTTCAGAGACAGGGATGATTGATTTGAATGAGAAAAAAATTGTTTCAAAAGGAAGGCTGGGTCCAGGAGAAGTTCTAGGAGTTAGAATTGAAAAAGGAAAAGTTTTTACAAATAATGAAATAAAAAATTATTTATCTAAAGAATATAAAAAATTTAATAATCAAATAATTGATCTTGATAAGAAATTTTTAGTTAAAAATGAGAAAAGTGAGTTCTCTGGATCTGATTTAAAAAAAATTCAACACTGTTTTGGTTATAGTCTGGAAGATTTAGAATTAATTCTTCACCCTATGGCTGAAGATGCAAAAGAAGCAACAGGATCAATGGGAGATGACACTCCTCTAGCAGTACTATCCGATAAATATAGGCCACTTTATCACTTTTTTAGACAAAATTTTAGTCAAGTAACCAATCCTCCCATCGATTCTTTAAGGGAAAACAAAGTAATGAGTTTAAAAACGAGACTTGGAAACCTTGGAAATATACTTGATTTCACGGATCTTACTGAGGAAAACATATATGTGTTAGATAGTCCAATCTTATCAAATTCACAATTTGAAAACTTCCTAACCTACTTTGGTGGAAATTTTAAAGTTCTAAATTGCACTTTTGATGAAAATCAAACTTTGGAGGAGTCTATTGAGACTTTAAAAAGTGATGCTGAAAAAGCTGTAAGAGAGGGTATAACACAAATAATTTTATCAGATAAATTGATATCCGAAACAAGATTACCAATGCCAATGTTATTATGTATTGGAGCAATAAATACACATTTAATTAAATTAGGCTTAAGAGGCTATATATCAATTAATGTTCAAACTGGAGATGCATTAGATACACATTCTTTTGCAACATTAATTGGTGTAGGTGCCACAACTGTAAATCCTTACCTTGCATTCGATAGTTTATATCAAAGACATTCAAAAAAACTTTTTGGAAAATTTTCTTTTGACGAGTGCGTTTCAAGATATATTAAATCAGTAAATTTTGGCCTATTAAAAATAATGTCTAAAATGGGAATATCAGTTTTAAGTTCTTATAGAGGAGGTTGTAATTTTGAAACAGTTGGATTGAGTAGAACAATTGTAAAAGATTATTTTCCTGGAGTGGTATCAAAAATTTCTGGTATAGGCTTAACAGGAATTGAAAAAAAAATAAGAGCTATTCATAAAGATGCTTTTGACATTCAGTCAAATATTTTACCTATTGGAGGTATATATAGATATAGAAAAAATGGAGAGACACACCAATATCAAGGAAAATTAATTCATCTATTGCAATCTGCTGTGGGAGCTAATTCATACGATGCTTACAAAAAATATACCAAAGGTATTTATAGTTTAAAACCAATTAGCCTTAGGGATTTAATAGATTTTAAATCTCAAGAATCAATTGATATTGATCAGGTAGAGCCCATTACTCAAATTATGAAAAGGTTTGGAAGTGGAAGTATGTCTCATGGAGCTTTATCTAAAGAAGCACACGAAACTCTTGCAATGGGCATGAATAGAATAAAAGGAGCCTCGTGTAGTGGAGAAGGCGGAGAAGATGAAAAAAGATTTAAAATACTTGATAACGGTGATAGCGCGAACTCTAGAGTTAAACAAATTGCTTCAGCAAGATTTGGTGTGACTATAAATTATCTGAATAATTGTAATGAGATTGAAATAAAGATGGCACAAGGTGCAAAGCCAGGTGAAGGTGGACAACTTCCTGGGTTTAAAGTAACGGATGAAATTGCCAAATTAAGACATTCTACTCCAGGTGTGACGTTGATTTCACCACCCCCTCATCATGATATTTATTCTATCGAAGATTTAGCTCAACTTATTTATGATCTAAAACAAATTAATCCAAATGCTAGAGTGGGTGTTAAGCTTGTTGCTTCATCAGGTATTGGAACAATAGCTGCAGGAGTTGCAAAAGCTAAAGCAGATATAATTTTAATTTCAGGACATTCAGGTGGAACCGGTGCTACACCCCAAACTAGTGTAAAATATGTAGGTATTCCATGGGAGATGGGACTTACAGAGGCTAATCAAGTACTTACTTTAAATAAACTTAGACACTCAGTTACTCTTAGAACTGATGGTGGAATTAAAACTGGCAGAGATGTTGTTATTGCAGCAATGATGGGAGCAGAGGAATTTGGAGTTGCCACGACTGCTTTAGTAGCAATGGGATGTATTATGGTAAGACAGTGTCACTCAAACACTTGCCCAGTAGGTGTATGTACACAGGATGAAGAATTAAGAAAGAAATTTACTGGAACACCAGATAAAATAGTAAATCTATTTTCTTTTATTGCTCAGGAAGTTAGAGAAATTTTAGCATCTCTAGGATTTAAAAACCTAAATGATGTAATAGGCAGAACAGACTTGCTAAGACAGGTCAGTAAAGGTTCACCAAATTTAGATGACTTAGATTTAAACCCATTATTTGTACAAGCTGATCCAGGAAAAAATAAAAGATATTGCGAAAAACCAATTATAAATGAAGTCCCTGATACTCTAGACCAAAAGATCTGGCCTGAAATCGAAAGTTTAATAAATAGAAAATTACCATTGGATAAAGTTTACCAGATTGAGAATACTGATAGAGCAGTTGGAACAAGAATTTCTTATAATTTATACAAAAAATATGGAAATAATAAATTAGATGAAAACAAATTTTCTCTTAATTTTAAAGGGTCAGCAGGCCAATCTTTTGGCGCATTTGGAATAAAAGGACTTAAATTAATTTTAAAAGGTGATGCTAATGATTATGTAGCTAAAGGTCTATCTGGTGCAACGATTGTGATTAAACTTCAAGATGAAAGCAATTTGATATCAAATGAAAATACAATTATTGGAAATACCGTACTTTATGGAGCAACTTCAGGATATCTTTTTGCATCTGGACAAGCTGGAGAAAGATTTGCTGTGAGGAACTCTGGAGCTACTGCGGTTATTGAAGGATGTGACTCTAATGGATGTGAATATATGACTGGAGGTTCAATTATAGTATTAGGAGACGTGGGTGATAACTTTGGAGCTGGAATGACAGGTGGAATGGCTTTTGTATATGATCCTCAAAACCAATTTGCAAAAAAAGCTAATCCTGAGTCAATTGTTTGGCAAATACCTGAAACTGAATATTGGAAGAGTTATTTAAAAAGTTTAATTCAAAAACACACTGAGGAGACTGGTTCACTTTTATCAGAGAATATTATTAAAAATTTTGATAATGAAATAAATAACTTTCTACAGGTTTGCCCTAAAGAAATGTTAGATAAGCTTGAAAATCCTATTTCACACAAAAGTATAGTTGGAAAAGCTAGTTAATCTCTTTAATTATTTCTTTAAGCTCCCTGCAAATAATATTTAAATTTTTTTTTGAGGATAGGCTATGATCACCATTCTTAATTATTGTAAGTTTTCTTTTAGCTTTTGGAAAATTTTTTAACACTATTCTTGAGTATTTAACTGGCACTACTTCATCTTTTTGTCCATGAACCATAGTAACTGGAATAATATTATGGATTTTTTTGTTGAGCACCTTATTTTTTGTCCTTCTGCCATCTAAAATAAGTTGTTTAGTTATTAAATATTCGTATTCACCATTTTGAATTTTTGCAATTCCTTTTCTAAGGATTTCATCTCTTGTTTTTTTTGAGAATTTTTTCCACATTATTCTTGTAAGAAATTCTGGAGCAGATCCAATTCCTAAAAATCCTTTAATTTGATTGTTAAAATATTTATACATTAACATTGAAATCCACCCACCCATACTAGATCCAATTAATAAGAAATCGTTGTTTTTAACTATTTTTTTAATAGTAATTCTTGCATCGTTTGACCATTTAGAAATATTACCCCTAGTAAATTCACCTGAAGATCTACCATGTCCAAAGTACTCAAGAGCTAAAAATCCTAGTTTATTTTGAATAGCAAACTTTAAAAATTTCTTAGGTTTGTCACCGTCAATATCAGATGCAAAACCAGGTAAAAAAACTATGTAAAGATTTTTTTTATAATTATTTGCGATATATCTTAGTTTTTTATATTTAGAAATTCTTAGAAATTTATATTTTTTCATATAAAGTATCAATGTTAATTGAGTTTATAATATTATTATCACATGCAGCCTAAATTAAAAGTACTACAAGTAATTCCCAAATTAGGTTACGGTGGAGCCGAAACTGGTTGTTATGATATTGCTCACTATTTACCTGAAAATAATGTGGGATCTTATTTGATTACAAGTGGTGGTGAATTATTAAAATTTATTGATAAAAAAAAAGTTAAAGTTATAAGACTTCCAGTTCAATCTAAAAATCCAATACTTATTCTTCTAAACTCAATAATAATTTCAATAATTATTTTAGTAAATGGTATTAACATTGTGCATGCTAGGAGTAGAGCCCCAGCCTGGTCATGTTTAATTGCAACAAAAATTACAAGAAGAAAATTTGTTACAACTTTTCACGGAACTTATAATTTTAGAAGTAAAATTAAAAAATTCTACAACTCAGTTATGGTTAGGTCAGATTTAATTATTGCAGGCTCAAATTTTATATTTTCACACATAAAAGAAAACTATTCAGAATACTTATCAGACAAAAAAAAATTACTTTCTATATTTAGAGGAATTAATACTGACTATTTTGATAATACAACCACCCTTGAGACAGATGAGGATAATTTATTTAAATCCTGGGAATTAGTAGTTGGTAAAAAAATAATTTTATTACCAGGAAGACTCACTTCTTGGAAAGGACAAGAAATATTTTTAGAAGCATTGAATAAAGTAAATATTCAATTAGGAGGTAATTCATTTATTGCAGTAATATTGGGTAACGATCAAGGACGTGATTTATACAAAAAAAAACTTATTAGATTGGTAGAACAATATAGATTATCAAATCAAGTTAGGTTTATTGACCATTGTCGAAATATGCCATTAGCTTATAAAATTTCAGATATAGTTATTTCAGCATCTATTGAACCAGAAGCATTTGGAAGAGTTTCAGTTGAGGCACAGTCTATGCAAAAATTGATAATTGCAAGTAACATCGGGGGATCAAATGAGACTGTAATTGACGGAAAAACTGGAATTTTATTCGAGTCTGCAAACTCGGATGATTTATCAAACAAAATTATAAAAGTAATGAATACTGATCCCAATGAATTAATGGAAATGGGCATTAATGGAAGAGAAAATGCTATAAAAAAATTTAATGTTGAAAAAATGTGTTTTTCTACTTATTCAGAATATAAAAAACTATTAAATTAATGCCAAATATTACTTTACCTGATGGAAAAAAGTTACACTTTGATAAAAGTGTTACTGGTTCAGAAGTTGTAGAAAAAATAAGCAAATCTCTAGCGAAGCAAGCTTTAGTAATGAGTGTTGATGGTGAATTAAAAGACTTATATTTTAATATTGAAAAAGATAGTTCTGTCAAAATTTTTACCTCTAAAGACAAAGAGGGCCTAGAAGTTATCAGACATGACGCTGCACATATTATGGCTATGGCTGTTCAAGAGTTATACCCAGGCACTCAAGTGACTATTGGTCCAGTGATAGAGAATGGTTTCTTTTATGATTTTGCTAGAAAAGAACCATTTACTAGTGACGATCTTAATAAAATTGAAAAAAAAATGTCAGAAATAATTGATAAAGATGTCAAAACGAGAAGAGAAGTTTGGGACAGGGACAAAGCAATAAATCATTTTAAAAAAATTGGAGAAAAATATAAAGCTGAAATAATTGAAAGCATTCCAAAAAATGAAGAGCTTACTGTTTATCATCATGGTGATACATGGCATGATTTGTGTAGGGGCCCGCATTTGGAGTCATCTGGCAAAATTGGCAAAGCTTTTAAACTGACAAAAGTTTCTGGAGCGTATTGGCGTGGAGACTCTAAAAATGAAATGTTACAAAGAATTTATGGCACAAGTTGGGGTAGTCAAAAAGATTTAGATGACTATTTGATGAGAATTGAAGAAGCCGAGAAAAGAGATCATAGAAAAATTGGTAAAGAAATGGACTTGTTTCATTTCAGAGAAGAAAGTCCTGGAGCAGTATTTTGGCACCAAAAAGGATGGAATTTATTTCAAAAACTTGTTTCGTATATGAGGATGAAGCAAGATAACGCAGGATATAAAGAAATAAATACTCCTGAAATCTTAGATCGTTCTCTTTGGGAAAAATCTGGGCACTGGGAAAAATTTGGAGCAAATATGTATACATCTACTACCCCTGACGAAAAAGTGTTTGCCATAAAACCAATGAATTGCCCTGGATGTGTACAAGTTTTTAATCAAGGTTTAAAAAGTTATAGAGATTTACCTCTTAAAATGTCAGAATTTGGTAAAGTGCATAGGTATGAACCCTCTGGTGCACTTCATGGATTGATGCGTGTTAGAGCTTTTACCCAAGACGATGCACATATCTTTTGTACTGAAGAACAGATAACTGAAGAATGTTTAAGTGTAACAAATTTAATTTTAGAAATTTATAAAGATCTAGGATTTGAAGATGTAATTTTAAAATATTCAGATCGACCTGACTTAAGAGTTGGTGATGACGAAGTTTGGGACAAATCTGAGGCTGCTCTTTTAGAAGCTATTAAAGCCTCAAAATTAGAGTATTCAATTAATAAAGGTGAAGGAGCTTTTTATGGCCCAAAAATTGAATTTGTTTTAAGAGATGCAATTGGAAGAGATTGGCAATGTGGAACTTTACAAGTTGATTTAAATTTACCTGGACGATTAGGTGCTTCGTTTGTAGATAAAGATGGAAATAAAAAAGTTCCTGTAATGCTGCATAGAGCATTATTTGGATCTTTAGAGAGGTTTATTGGAATTTTAATTGAAAACTATTCTGGTAAATTACCTTTCTGGTTATCCCCTTCACAAACTATTGTAATACCCATTTCAGAAGATTTCGATGATTATGCTAAAGAAGTAAATAGTCAGCTTAAAAAATCTGGTATTAATTCTGAAGTAGATTTAAAAAATCATAATTTAAATTATAAAATAAGAGAACACTCACTAACTAAGGTTCCAATGTTACTAATATGTGGAAAAAAAGAAGTTGACAGCAACACAGTAACTATTAGAAGATTGGATTCTAAAAAACAAGAAACTATGGATTTAAAAGAATTCTTAAAAAAATACTCTGCTCTTAACAAAGCACCTTCAATTTAGTGGCAGATTTTAAACAAAACTACTTTCAGAGAAGAACTAAATCTAGAGGTCCTAGAACAAATCAAAGAATAACTTCACAAGATGTTCAAGTTATAGCAAGTGATGGTGATAATTTAGGAATTCTAAATTTACAAGATGCCATTAGTAGAGCTAAGGAACAAGGGTTAGATTTAATCGAAATCGCTCCCAAAGCAAAACCTCCTGTGTGCAAAATTATGGATATGGGAAAATTTAAGTATGATGCCCAAAAAAAAGCAAATAAAGCAAAAAAAAAACAGAAAAAGATCGAACTGAAAGAAATTAAACTCAGACCAGTTACAGAGGTCCACGATTATTCATTTAAAATAAAAAATGCTCAAAAATTTATTGCAAAAGGTGATAAGGTAAAATTTACAATTAGATTTAAAGGAAGAGAGCTTCAACATTCTAGTTTAGGGCATGAGCTTATGGATAAGATAAAAATAGATATGGAAGCTATTGGACGAGTAGAACTTCAGCCAAAGTTTGATGGCAAGCAAATGATCATGGTTATTCAGCCTTTATAAGCTATATTTGTAGTTGTAAATTAATAACAATATTTGTATAACCCCACAAAAATTATGCCTAAATTAAAAACAAAAAGTTCAGCAAAAAAAAGATTTAAAGTATCTGCAAGAGGAAAAGTTATAACTGCTCAAGCGGGCAAAAGACATGGCATGATAAAAAGAACTAATTCACAGATTAGAAAGCAAAGAGGAACCACGGTACTATCTAAACAAGATGGAAAAATTGTAAAATCTTACATGCCGTATAACTTAAGAGGATAAAATGGCTAGAGTAAAAAGAGGTGTAACTAGTAGAGCAAAACATAAAAAGGTTTTAAAAGCTGTTAAGGGTCAATGGGGAAGAAGAAAAAATACCATTAGAGCTGCAAGACAGGCTATGGAAAAAGCCATGCAGTATGCCTACAGAGACAGAAGAAATAAAAAAAGAGATTTTAAATCGCTATGGATTAATAGGATAAATGCTGGGGTAAGAGCCGAGGGTATGACTTATTCCAAGTTTATTAATGGTTTAAGCAAATCTGGTATAAAAATTGACAGAAAAATACTTGCTGAAATTGCTTATGATAATCCTGAAGTATTCAAAACTATAGTTAAAAAAGCTCAAGCAGCATTGAATTAATATTCATTGTTGTTTTTCTAGAGTTAACAAATATTCTACAAATATGTCCGATATTAAAAAAATCAAAGATGATTATTTGAATAAATTAAATAGTGATTTGAATATTGAAAGTTTAAATCAAATAAAAACAGAATTATTTGGTAAAAATGGGAAGATTTCTCATTCTTTTAAAAAATTAGGATCTTTACCAACTGATGAGCGAAAAAAATTTGCATCAGATTTAAATTCACTAAAAAACGAACTTCAAGATAAGATAAACTCTAAACTTCAAGAAATTGAAACAAAAGAGATTAACTCTAAACTTGAAAATGAAAAAGTAGATGTAACATTACCTGAGAGAGAATTTAGTCGAGGAAAAATACATCCTGTCTCGCAAGTAATTGACGAGATATCATCAATATTTTCAGAAATTGGGTTTAGTGTTGAAGAAGGGCCAGATATAGAGAATGAGCATTATAATTTTACTGCATTAAATACGCCTGACAATCATCCAGCTAGAGATATGCATGACACTTTTTATTTAGATAATAATAAAGAATCATTATTAAGAACCCATACTTCTCCAGTACAGGTTAGAACAATGCTAAATGGAAAACCTCCATTTAAAATTATAGCTCCAGGCAGAACATATAGATCTGATAGCGATCAAACTCATTCTCCTATGTTTCACCAAGTCGAAGGGCTTCATATAGATAAAGACATAAACATGGGTCATCTAAAAGGATGCTTGAATTATTTCATAAAATCATTTTTTGAAGTGGATAAAATAAAAATGAGATTCAGACCTAGTCACTTTCCTTTTACTGAACCATCTGCAGAAGTAGATATTGGTTACGAGATAAAAGATGGAAAAATAGTAATTGGTGAAGGAGATAAATGGTTAGAAATTCTTGGTTGTGGAATGGTACACCCAAATGTACTTAAAAATGTAAAAGTAAATCCAGATAACTACCAAGGTTATGCTTTTGGTATAGGGATAGATAGACTTGGAATGCTTAAATATGGTATTAATGACTTAAGAGCCTTCTTTGAGACTGACTACAGATGGCTTAACCATTTTGGTTTTGATCCATTGGATGTTCCATCAAATTATAGAGGTCTTAGCAGATGAAATTTACTATAGGTTGGTTAAGGGAGCACCTCGACACCCAAAAAAAAGATAATGAGATAATTGAAAAACTAACAGGTATTGGTCTAGAAGTTGAGAGTTTTGAAAATCTAAGCTCTAGTTTAGACAGTTTTAAAGTGGCAAAAATTATTAATGCTGAACAGCATCCGAATGCAGATAAACTTAGAATATGCGATGTTGATATTGGTTTGGATAATACTGTTAAGGTAGTATGTGGAGCACCAAATGCAAAAAAAGATCTTTTGACTATTTATGCAGGTCCTGGAACAATAATTCCAAAAAATAACATGAAACTTTCAGTCAGCAAGATTAGAGGGGTTACTTCTTATGGAATGCTGTGTTCAGAGTCTGAACTAAATTTATCAAGCGAAAGCGAAGGAATAACAGAACTACCAACTGGTAAATACACTGATAGAATTGGTAAAAACTTTTTTAAAACTAATACTGAAAAAGTTGTAGATTTATCAATTACACCTAATCGTCCTGATTGCTTGGGGGTAAGAGGTATAGCTAGAGATCTTGCCGCAGCTGGAGCAGGGAAATTAAAAAAAATTTCACTTAAAAATATTAAAAAAAATGAATCACAAAAAATTAAAGTTTCAATCACAAAAGATAAAAATCAAGGTTGTACTATATTTGGTAGTTGCTTAATTGAAGGTGTTACTAATAAAGAAAGTCCTAAATGGCTTAAAGAAAAAATTATTTCACTTGGTCAAAAACCAATTTCAGCAATTGTTGATATTACAAATTATGTAATGTTAGACTTAAATAGACCACTTCATGCATATGATGCAGATAAAATTGACAAAGAAATTATAGTAAGAAATTCAAAAAAGGGTGAAACTTTCGAAGCTCTTGATAACAAAGAGTATAAATTAGGTGATGATATGTGTGTTATTTCTGATAAATCTGGAGTTTTAGGCTTAGGAGGAATCATTGGAGGAACACGTTCTGGAACCGAAATTAATACTAAAAATGTTTTATTAGAATCTGCTTATTTTATTCCTAGATCAATTAGAAAAACTTCAAAATTATTAAATATTGATACTGATGCAAAATTCAGATTTGAAAGAGGAATTGATACTCAATCGATTGAATTAGGTTTGTCAAAAGCTGCTGAATTGATATCTGAGATTTGTGGTGGTAAAATTAGTAATTTTGATATTCAACAAACAGATAAGTATGAAAAGAATAAAATTAAATTTAATGTCTCCTTATTTGAAAAAATAACTGGTTTTAAAGTAAATGATAATGAAATAATTAAAATTTTAACTGATCTAGGATTTGATGTTTCTAAGGAAAAATTTGAATTAGATTTAAAAATACCCACTTGGAGACCTGATATAACTCAACCAATTGATATAGTCGAAGAAATAGTAAGAATTAAAGGGTATGAGAACATAGAAACCTTACAACCTGAAAAAACTAAAATAAAAGATACTTTAAACGCACAACAAAAACTCTTTCACTTTCTTCAACGTTCTGTGGCATCCAAAGGTTATTTTGAGACTGTAACATGGTCATTCACAGACTCAAAAATAAACAAACTTTTTAAAGAAAATTTAAAAGAAATAAAAATAGTAAATCCAATAAGTTCAGACTTAGATGTTTTACGAAATTCTATATTCACAAATTTGGCTTTTTATTTAAAGAAAAATTTAGACAGAGGATTTAAAGACATTTCGCTGTTTGAAATTGGACCAATTTTTAGGGGTAGCGAGCCTGGCGAGCAGTTGACAGTAATTGGTGCAATAAAATCAGGAAAAATATCAAGATTAAATTGGAACGAAAAAGAGAGGATAGTTGATGTTTTTGATGTGAAGAAGGATGTAATTCAAACACTAGTCGAAGCTGGATACGACAAGCAAAGTTTTTTTGTAAGAGATAAATCTCCTTCATATTATCATCCAGGAAAATCTGGTTCTATCTATCTTGATAAGGATGAAATAGAACCAGTTGCTTATTTTGGTGAAATCCATCCAAATATTTTAAAAAAACTTGATATTAAAACTGAAGGTCTGGTTGGTTTTGAAATTTATATGGATTATCTAAGAGAGAATAAAATAAAGCTTAAAGATCTAAAAACAAATTTTGAATACTCAGATTATCAAAAATCGGAAAGAGACTTTGCATTTGTTGTAGATAAAAATTTTAAGGCACAAGATTTAATAGAAATAATATCATCAATTGATAAAAATTTAATAAGATCTATTAAAATTTTTGATATTTATGAAGGTGAAAATATTCCTCAAGATAAAAAGTCGATAGCTCTCAATGTAACAATTCAATCATCTGAAAGGACTTTAGAAGAGAGTGATCTTGAAAATATTAATAAATTAATTATTTCAACTGTAGAGACTAAGTCTGGCGCAAAAATTAGGTCGTAAATGTCTACTGAAATTGATAATATCAGAAATTTTGCAATCATTGCCCATATAGATCATGGTAAATCAACTATAGCAGATAGAATTATACATAAATGTGGTGGTTTGACAGACAGAGAAATGAAAGCTCAAGTGCTTGACTCGATGGATATTGAAAGAGAGAGAGGTATAACTATTAAAGCACAAACGGTAAAATTAAATTATAAATCTAAAGATGGAAAAAATTATATTCTTAATATTATAGATACCCCAGGTCATGTTGATTTCAGTTATGAGGTAAGTAGATCTTTGTATGCTTGCGAAGGTTCAATATTAATTGTGGACAGTACTCAAGGAGTTGAAGCTCAAACATTAGCAAATGTGTATCAAGCTCTTGATATAAATCATGAAATAATACCAGTTTTAAATAAAATTGATTTACCAGCTTCTGACATTGATAGAACAAATAAACAGATTGAAGATGTAATAGGTATTGATACATCTAATGCTGTTCCTTGTTCTGGAAAGACTGGTGAAGGAATTGATGAAATTTTAGAACAAATTATCCATACTCTGCCAGGCCCAAAAGGTGAAAAAGATCAGAAACTAAAGTGTTTATTAGTAGATAGTTGGTATGACACTTATCTAGGTGTAGTCATTTTAGTAAGAGTAATTGATGGAAAAATTAAAAACAATATGAAAATTAAAATGATGTCTACAAATCAGGAATACTTTGTGGAGAAAGTTGGAGTTTTTACACCCAAACCAAAAGATGTTGATGAACTTAATTCTGGAGAGATTGGGTTTATAACAACAGGAATAAAAATTTTATCAGAAACAAAAGTTGGAGATACAATCTGTGATGCATCTAAACCATTATCAGAGTCTTTACCTGGCTTTAAGCCAAGTAAACCAGTTGTGTTTTGTGGATTATTTCCAGTAGATAGCTCTGAGTATCAAAAATTAAAAGATGGATTAGCTAAATTAAAATTAAATGATTCTAGCTTTTCCTTTGAGCCCGAATCTTCTTCAGCTTTAGGCTTAGGTTTCAGGTGTGGTTTTTTAGGTTTGTTGCACTTAGAAATAGTTACTGAAAGGCTTGAAAGAGAATTTGATATAAATCTATTAACTACAACTCCCGGCGTTGTATATAAGATCCATATGAACAATGGTGAGATAAAAGATTTACAAAATCCATCAAGTTTACCAGATCCAAGTTTAATAAAATTTATTGAAGAACCTTGGATCAAAGCAACCATTATTACCCCTGATCAGTATCTTGGTCCTATAATGAAAATATGCCAAGATAAAAGAGGAATTCAAACAAACTTAAGTTACTCTGGAAGTAGAGCGGTTGTAAATTATGAATTACCACTAAATGAAATAGTATTTGATTTTAATGACCGATTAAAATCGATGACAAGTGGATATGCTAGTTTTGATTATGAAATAATAGGTCACAGGGAGGGAGATCTTGTTAAAATGGGGATTTTAGTAAATACTGAGCCAGTAGATGCTCTAGCTATGATGATACATAAAGACTTTGCTCAAAAAACTGGAAGAGAGGTATGTGAGAAATTAAAAGATTTAATTCCAAGACATAACTTTATGATTCCAGTTCAAGCAGCAATAGGTGGAAAGATTATTGCAAGGGAGACAATTAAAGGTTTTAAAAAGGATGTTCTCACCAAAATTCATGGTGGTGGAGCTACTGATCGAAAAAGAAAGTTACTTGAAAAACAGAAAAAAGGAAAAGCGAGAGCAAAACAATTTGGAAAAGTTGAAATTCCTCAAGAGGCATTTATTGGTGTTCTTAAAATATCTAAAGAAAAATAGATGCTAAATTGTTCAGTTGTAATACCAACTTTTTATCCAGGTGATATCATTAATAAGTTGTTACTATCACTTCCACCAGTAAAAGAAATAATTATCTTCGATAATGGTAATGATGTAAAACTTAAAAATAATATTTTAGATCATTTTCAAAACATCAAATATTTTAATACTGGAGACATAGGGCTTGCAAGAACATTCAATTTTGCTTTAAATAATGCTACAAGTCATAATATTTTTATTACCCAACCAGATGTTGAGTTACACGGTGATTGTATTGAAAATCTTTTAAGTGCGAAAGAAAAATATCAAAATGCAGCGATATTAACCCCATTAATTTTTGAAGATAATAAATATAGTATTTTTGACCATTATCAATTGAAAATTGATAAATCAAAAAAACTTAAAAAAAGCATTAGAACCGAAAACAATAAAATAATTCCATCAGGTGACTTTTGTGTTGAGGCAGTAAATGCTACAGCGATGTTGATTGATAAAACTAAAGTTAAAAGTATTGGAGGTTGGGATAATTATTATTATACCTATCTTGAAGATATTGATTTAAGTTATAATGTAAGGAAAAATAATTATGAAATAATTAAAATTTCTAGTGCTAAAGTCAATCATGTGGGTTTTGCTTCGCATGAAAAAAAAAATTTTAATAAGGTAAATAAAAAAAGAATTTTTAACTTTACAAAATCATCTTTATATTTTGATCATAAACACAAAGATAAGTCTGAATTTTGGTCAGTAACATCTGGAAAACTATTTATTTTTATTATAAAATTTTTTCTTAATTTACTTCTTATGAGATTAAATAAAGTAAATTTGAATTTTTATAGACTAAAAGCTTTTTATTATTTTTTCATCTTAGAAAAATTAGGAAAAAGTGGAAATAAACAGTAATTATATTATGAATTTTAATAGTAAGTAATTTAATTGATTTTATATAAATATTATGAAATCTAGATTGGAGAGGTGGCCGAGTGGTTGAAGGCGCACGCTTGGAAAGCGTGTATAGGGGAAACTCTATCATGGGTTCGAATCCCATTCTCTCCGCCATCAATTTTCAACTTAAAAATGGCTTTTATTCAAAAAATTCTAACAATAGAAAATTTTTTTAAAAAATTAGATATTATCGTTGATGTTGCTTACTAATTTAAGCTTAAAGTTATAAGAGATTTTATTAAAAATTTCAAAAATGGTATAAAAGACTAACTCCTTATAAAAATTAATGACAAATAATAATACCAATACTTATCAAGCAGACTCCATCAAAGTTTTAAAAGGTCTTGAGGCAGTAAGAAAAAGACCTGGGATGTATATTGGTGACACAGATGATGGAACTGGTTTACATCATATGGTCTATGAAGTTGTAGATAATTCTATTGATGAGGCATTAGCAGGTCATTGTAAAAACATTGAAGTGAGCATAAATTCTGATGGGTCAATCACAGTTCAAGATGATGGTCGAGGTATACCAGTTGACTTTCACAAAGAAGAAAAAAAATCAGCAGCAGAAGTCATAATGACACAACTGCATGCTGGCGGTAAATTCGATCACGATTCCTATAAAGTTTCAGGAGGTCTACATGGTGTTGGAGTTTCTGTAGTCAATGCGCTTTCACAAAAATTAGAATTATATGTTGAAAGAGATGGAAAAAAACATTTTGTCGAGTTTGTGAATGGAGAAACTAAAACTCCACTAAAAGTAACAGGTAAGTCAAAGGATACTGGTACAAAAATCAACTTTTTACCATCAAAAGATATTTTCTCATCTACAAAATTTAGTTTTTTAATTATTCAAAAAAGAATGCGTGAATTAGCTTTTTTAAATAAAGGAATTAAAATCATACTTAATGATCTAACCCAGAAAAAAATAAAGACTCAAGAATTTAAATTTGAGGGTGGAATAAACGAGTTCGTTGAATTTTTAGATGAAAAAAGAGAAAAATTAAAAAATAAGAATGATAATGATTTGTTTAGAAAGCCTATTTATATAGAAGGAATTAAAAGTAATATTGATGTTCAATGTTCATTAAAATGGAATGCAGGTTATAATGAGGATGTTTACCCCTATACTAATAATATTTATCAAAAAGATGGAGGAACTCACCTTTTAGGATTTAGAAGTGCATTAACAAGAGTTGTAAATAAATATGCATCTGAGCAAAATTTATTAAAAAAAAGTAAAGTTTTATTGTCTGGAGACGATGTTAAAGAAGGTTTGACATGTGTTCTTTCTGTAAAAATCCCGGATCCTAAATTTTCTTCTCAAACAAAAGACAAATTAGTTTCCTCAGAAGTAAGAAATATTGTTGAAGGTATAGTTAATGAAAAATTGTCAATTTGGTTTGATCAAAACCCATCTGTTTCTAAAATAATTTTAACGAAAATAATTCAGGCTGCCGTAGCAAGAGATGTTGCCAAAAGAGCAAGAGAAAATGTTAGAAGAAAAGGTGCTTTAGAGCTCACTGGATTACCTGGAAAATTGGCAGATTGTCAAAACTCAAAACAAGAAGGCACAGAATTATTTATTGTTGAGGGAGATTCAGCTGGAGGGTCAGCTAAACAGGGAAGAAATAGAGAGTATCAAGCAGTACTTCCATTAAGGGGAAAAATTTTAAATACTTATACAGAAATGAATGGGTCTAAAAAAAATGGAAACCAGAGTGACTTAAGAACAAAATCATTATCAAAGATGATTTCTTCAAATGAAATTGTTACATTGATAAATGCTCTTGGATTAGATCCTAAAACAGAAGAAATAGATTTAGAGGATTTAAGATATGGAAAAATTATAATCATGACAGATGCAGACGTTGATGGTTCACATATTAGAGCGCTACTTTTAACTTTTTTTAATAATATCCCTTTTAATAAATTAATAGAAAAAGGTCATGTCTATTTAGCCCAACCACCTCTTTTTAAAATTAATAAAGGTTCCAAAGGTGTTTATATAAAAGATGAAAAAGATCTCGAAAATTATATAATTAAGAATTCAAAGGATATTAAAAATGTTAAGAAAAATTCAAAAGAATTTGATAAAATTATTCAATCAGAGAAATCTAAACTAAACATTCAGCGATTTAAAGGACTCGGAGAAATGAATCCTGAAGAATTATGGAATACAACTTTAAATCCAGAGACTAGAAATTTACTTCAAGTTCAATATTCAAAAAATCTTCAAAAGGATCAAAACCTTATACAAACATTAATGGGTAACGATGTTGCTTCTAGAAAAGATTTTATTGTAGATAATGCTATAAATGTTGTTAATTTAGATATATAATTAATGGAGTTAGGTAACAATTCCAAATCATCCCACTTAAATAAAGTTACATACGTTAATTTAAGATGGATTGGTGTAATTGGTCAATTTATTACTATAAATGTCGTTGCATTCCTGTTTAAATTTGAATTTAATTTTTTACTAGCAAATATTATAGTTTTAGTAGGTGCTTTAAGTAACATATTTTTATTTTATTTTTTTAAAAAAAATCAGTTACAAGAAAAAATTTCTTTAATCTTTCTTACTCTTGATATTATACAATTAAGTTTTTTGCTTTATTTAACCGGCGGTACTATAAATCCATTCTCAATATTCCTTATAATACCAAGTATATTTGCTTCAAATAGCTTAAGCATTAGAACTAACATTTTATTAATAATTTTGACAATCTTTTCAATTATTCTACTTACTTTCTATCATCAAGAATTACCTTCACCATTAAATGAATATATTTTTAGTAATTACTATTATTATTCAGTACCTTTAGCTTTAATTATTGCACTTATTTTCCTGAGTTTTTTTGCTTTAACATTTGGAAATGAGTCAAAAGTTAGAAAAGATGCATTAGATAAAATTCAGGAAGTTATTTCAAAAGAGAATGAATTAGTATCTTTAGGAGGACAAGCCGCTGCCGCTGCTCATTCTTTAGGCACTCCACTGTCTACAATTAAAATTATTTCTCAAGATTTATATAATAATTTCAAAAATAATAACGATCTAAAAAAAGATATTGAACTACTAGTTAGTCAAGTGGATAGATGTAATGAAATATTAAAAAAATTGTCATTAAATCCGGTAGTTGAAGATGATTTTATAGATAAGGATATTACTTTGCAAAATTACATTAAAGAAATTATTAATTCTTTCAAAGAAATATCAGACAAAAATTTTATTATCAATACTGAACAAAATTATAACTCATTTGAAATTTCAAAATCAATTGAAATAGTTTATGGAATTAGAAATTTTATTGGAAATGCTAATAAATTTTCAAAAAAAAATATTTATATTTCAATAACAAGCGACAGTGAAAACTCTTCCATATCAATTGAAGATGATGGTCAAGGATTTCCAAAAGATATATTAACTAAAATTGGTGATCCTTATATAAAATCTTTACAATCTAAAAATAAATCTAGAGCAGGATTGGGATTAGGAATATTTATAGGCAAAACTCTACTGGAAAAAAATAAGGCAAAATTATTAATTAGAAACTCAGAGACTAGAGGTGGGGCTGAAATTAAAATAGAATGGTCTAATAAAGATTTAATTAGTATTTAGCTAAGCTTTTTATTTTCAAATAGCCCACTTAATTGATCTATCATAACATCACCGAGTTCTTGCACATCTGAAATTTTGATAGCTTTTTTATAATATCGAGATACATCATGACCAATTCCTATAGCTAATATTTCTACTTCACTTTTATTCTCAATAAATTTTACAATTTTTTTTAAATTTTTCTCTAAAAAATCTCCTGAATTTACTGATAATGTTGAGTCGTCGACTGGCGCGCCATCTGAAATAACCATAAGGATTTTTCTTTCCTCTTTTCTTTTTTTTAATCTATTAAATGCCCAAGTTATTGCTTCGCCATCTATATTTTCTTTTAATAAACCCTCTTTTAGCATCAATCCCAAATTTTTTTTTGATTGTCTCCAATGAGAATCAGCACCTTTGTAAATTATGTGTCTTAAATCATTAAGTCTTCCAGGATTTTTCTTTTTACCCAATCTATTCCATTCCTGGCGACTTTTACCACCTTTCCAATTTTTTGTAGTAAAACCGAGTATTTCAACTTTAACTGAGCATCTTTCTAAAGTTCTGGATAAAATGTCAGCACATATTGCAGCTATTGTTATTGGTCTTCCTCTCATTGACCCAGAATTATCAATTAATAAAGTCACAATTGTATCTTTAAAGTCTAAATCTTTTTCTTTTTTAAATGATAGTGAATTATATGGATCAATGATAATTCTAGGTAATTTTGAACTATCTAACAACCCTTCTTCTAGATCAAATTCCCACGATCGATTTTGTTTTGCCATTAATTGTCTTTGTAA
This sequence comes from uncultured Pelagibacteraceae bacterium, assembly GCA_902522365.1. Taxonomy (GTDB): domain Bacteria; phylum Pseudomonadota; class Alphaproteobacteria; order Pelagibacterales; family Pelagibacteraceae; genus Pelagibacter. The sequence continues at coordinate 15,808 of CABYVH010000010.1, read as the reverse complement.
TTTATTTGCTAACTTAGTAATTAAATCTTGAAAACTTGTAAGCTGTTGGTCTAAATTTTTTCTGAGTTTTTGAATTTCCTCAGCTGTATCTAGACTTTCTGCTTTCGCAACTTCATCAAATTCAGTAGTAAATATTTTATATTCTTTATCGCTTACACTTAAATTTTTTTTTTGTATAATATTTTCTGACTCTCTGTCTTCATTATTTTCATTACCAAGTTGATCTTCAAGTCTAAACTCATTTACATCATCCTCGCTATCCATTCCCTGACTTATATTCTCATCTTCACTTGTTTTGCTGGGGTCATTACTATCTTTGTCTTCATTATTGTTAGAATTATTTTGATCTTGTGTATCATCATTTTCTTCATTTTCTTTTTCAGTTGTGTCATCATTTTCAAATATATCCATGCTTTCTAAAATTTCAGAAAATTTAGCATTATATACTTCTTGATTTTCTAGATTTTGTTTTAAAAATTCAAAGTGTTTATCTATTGACTTATTAAAATCTTTTTCCCAAAATTTAAGAATTTCTTTATTTTCTGGGTATAATTCAACATCAAAAAACTTGTTTGTCATATAAATTTCAAAAGCATCAATAATATTTGTATCTTCTTTTTTTGTTATTTTTTCTTGTTTAAAATGTTGAAGTCTATTTTTATAATTTTCTTTGAAATTTTTGGAAATTCCTTTTAGCATCTCTGAGCCAAGTAATTCATATCTTACCTTTTCTGCTAGCTGGTATAGTGTTTTGCATGATGGATTCTGTGGATTGTTTTTATTTAATAATTTTCTGTTTGAAAATCTTCTTTTTAAGGCCTCAGAATCTGTTTCAGCCCTTAGTTTTTTAAATTGATTCTTATCATTAATATTTTCAATTTCTCCAATATCATAGACTTTTTCGTCATTTTTTTTATTTTTAACAGCTCTATAGTCATCTGAAATTACTTTGTAAGTTGATTGAAGAGCTTGTTTAAATTTTTCTTTAATACTATCTTCTTTGTTCATCAAATTTGAATATTGATCATTGACTCTGGCAGTTCTTCCCCAAAACATCTTTGATAATATTCAGCAATAGTATTCTTCTCAGTATCATCACATTTATTTAAAAATGTTACTCTAAATGCATATCCAATATCTTTGAAAATTTCCGAATTTTCTGCCCAATGTAAAACTGTTCTAGGACTCATTACTGTCGATATATCGCCTGCCATAAAACCTTTTCTTGTAAGTGAAGCTACTTTTATCATATTTGAAACTTGCTCTTTACCTTTGGGATTATTTAAATTTTTATTCTTACCTAATATAATTTCCATTTCTTTATCTAAACTAAGATAGTTTAAAGTAGATACAATATTCCATCTATCCATTTGTCCCTGATTAATTTGTTGTGTACCATGATATAATCCGGTTGTATCACCTAGACCAACAGTATTTGTTGTTGCAAAAAGCCTAAAAAATTTATTTTGTTTAATTACTTTATTTTTATCTAATAGAGTAAAGCTACCTTCTGACTCAAGTACTCTCTGAATAACGAACATTACATCTGGTCTACCAGCGTCATATTCATCAAAAACTAAGGCCACAGGATTTTGAATTGACCAAGGTAATATTCCCTCTTTAAATTCAGTTACCTGTTTACCATCTTTGATCACAATTGAATCTTTTCCTATTAAGTCAATTCTACTAACATGACTATCGAGATTTATTCTTATACAAGGCCAGTTAAGTCTAGCAGCAATTTGTTCGATGTGAGTCGATTTGCCAGTTCCATGGTATCCTTGGATTAAGACTCTTTTATTAAAAGAAAATCCTGACAAAATAGCTAATGTTGTATCTTTATCAAACTTATAAGTTTTATCGATTTCTGGGACATACTCACTTGATTTTGAAAATGCATCAACTTCCATGTCACTTTCAATACCAAAAGTTTGTTTTATAGATAATTTAATGTCAGGGGTATGGTTAATATTTGGTGTCAATTTTATCCTTATATGTATTTTTTAATTGAGTATAAGCTAAAGTTATTACTTTAAGCTTGTCTTCAAATTTTTTATTTCCAGAATTCATATCAGGGTGAAATTTTTTGACAAGCTTTTTAAATTTTTCTTGTACTTTTTCCCATTTTAATCCAACACTGATACCCAATATATTAAAAGCTTTTAAATCATTTTTATTAAATTTAAACTTATTCATATTATTAAAATCATTATTAAATTTAAATTTATCCATCTCATCTTTTAAAGCATTACTCCAAAGAACTTTAAAAAAATTATCAGATGAACTAAAACTTTGTGTTGGTTTGTGCCAAGTCATATCAGACCTTAAAAAATCAACTATTTGTTGATCACTCATACCTGTAAAATAATTCCAACTTTTATTAAATTCTTTAACATGGTTTAAGCATAGTAATCTATAATCTTTGCTATTGTCCCTTTCTTTTGGTGCTTTAAAAAGACCTTCCTCTGTGCAATTATTCCAATCGCAAATATTTTTCATGATGTATAATACTTTATAAAATGAATATTAATCAACTAATTGAAACTGTAGAAAAAAAAATTTTGTCGCAGGATTGTATTTCAAAAGTTTATATAGAGGACAAGTCATTTTTGCACAAAAATCATAAATCTAATGAAAATGGAAAATTTCACATTGTACTTTCGATTGAGTCTGATGAGTTAAAGAATAAAAGTAAGCTATTCTCAACAAGGTTTATTTATAAAATTTTAGATAATGAATTAAAAAATTATATTCATTCATTGCAGATCAAATTACTTTAAACTATTAGAAATATATTTTTTTAGATCTGAAGGACTGATCTGAAAGTCAACTATTATCTTTCCAAAATCTTTTATTAAAATTAGGTTAATGTTATTTGAATTATTTTTTTTATCGCTTCTCATATAATTCATAATTTTAGATACATGTTTTTTTTTAAATAATTTTTCAATTTTTGGCTTCATCCCAATGCTATTAATATGATTCAAGATAATATTAAATTTTTGTTTTGATAAAAATCTTTTTTTAAAACTAAATTCTACTGCATTTTTAATACCTAAAATTACAGCTTCTCCATGATTTAATTTTTTAGAAAAACCTAAAGTAGACTCATAAGAATGAGCAAAGGTATGACCTAAATTTAATACCTTTCTGTAGTTCTTCTCCTTCTCATCTTTTTCTACAACTCTTTTTTTTAAATGACAGCTTTTTAGTATGGATCTTTCAATGAAAGGTGATTTTAATTTTAAAATCTTTTTTAAATTTTTGTCTAAATAGAGAAAATTATTAAAATTATCTATAATACTACTTTTTAATATTTCAGCATATCCACAAATAATTTCTCTTTCTGGTAAAGAAGCTAAAATATTTATGTCAGAAACGACTAAATCAGGTTGATAAAAACTTCCAATCAAATTTTTTCCAAATTTATTATTTACGCCTGTTTTGCCTCCTATGGATGAGTCTACTTGAGATAGTAAAGTTGTTGGAATATTTACGTATTTCATACCTCTTTTAAATGTACTAGATGCAAAACCAACTATATCTCCAACTATTCCTCCACCAAAAGAAATAACACAGTCTTCCCTATTAAACCTATTTTCAAATAAAACTGTATGAATTTTTTCAATTGTTCGGTAATTTTTATTTTTTTCTGATGCTGCTATTTCTATTTTAAAAAGTTTATTTATTTTTAACTTTTTATATAAAATTCTTTTAAACTTTTGAGGAATATTTTTGTCTGTAACTATTAAACATTTATCAAATTTTACATGATTAGCTTTTAAAATTTTATCAATTTTACCTATTAAATCTCTTCCAATTACAATTGGGTAATTTTTAGTGCTCGTTTTAATTGAAATTTTATTTGTATTCATAAATATCTAATATCTTATTTATAATTTCAACTTTGTCTAATTTATCACAATTAATCCTGTAACTCGACATGCTGTAAAATTTTGATCTTTCTTTTATTAAATTGTTAATTTGAGCCTTAGTAAGATTTATTACTAATGGTCTTTTCTTGCTCTTATATATCCTTTTTATTATTGTTTCATTTTTCCAATCTAGCCAAAAAGATAAACAATTTTTCTTACACGTTTTTCTGATTGAGGCATTTATAAAACCACCTCCACCTAAAGATATTACAGAATTTTCTGAACTAAGAAATTTTAAAGATATTTCTTCTTCAATTTTACGAAAATATTTTTCTCCATATTTATTAAAAATTTCTGATATTTTAGAATCTTCAGTTTCTTCAATTTTTTGATCAATATCAATAAATGCTAAATTTAATTTTTTTGACAAAATTTTGCCAATTGAGGATTTTCCAGATCCCATCATTCCAATTAATACAATATTTTTATTTGATTTCATAAGTTTCTATATTGAAAAAACACAAATATGTCTTATTTTGAAATTATTAAATTATATGCAATTTACAAAAAATACAAGTAAAGACAAAATTTTTAGCTTAGGGATAATTTTAAAAATTATAATAGCAATTTTCATAATTGTATTTGGCATTATTATGATTAACCAGATTAATTTGCCCGCTCCAGACAAACAAATTGAAAAAATTTTACCAAATGAAAATTTTAAAACAATTAAGTAAGATTTTAATTTCTGCTTCTTTTTTTTTGTTTGTTCTATCAGCCCAAGCTCAGGAAGTTAAAGAGATTTGGTCAGAAATAGAAAAAAAAGAGATTAAAAATACTGAGTCAAAAAATAATGTAGGCACATCTATTAATACAGAACAGCTTGAAGGCGTTAAAGTAAAACTTTCTGATGAGAATATTGTAGTTGATCAAAATTTAGACAATTCTAATATTTTATTGGCTGGATTATTTGACCCTGATGACAATGATCTAAACCTAGATATGTGGTCAAAAACTGATGGAATAAAAATTAAAAAGTTAATGGAAAAAATACAGTCAAAAAATTTATCAAGTTTCTCTGAAAGGTTAATGGATGTAGCATTGTTAACAAACTCTTATGTTCCAAATCAAAATTTTTCATTAAATGAATTCGAAAAATTTACACTTGACCATCTAATTAAAAAAAAAGATTTTGATTTAGTTGAAGAATTTATTCAAAAAAATTCATCAATAAATGATAAAGAAAGACTAATAAAACATGTAGCTGATTACTACTTGTCATTAAACAAGATAGAAAATTCATGCTCTGCTATTGATAGTTTGAGTTTAATAACTGATGAATATTTAACATATTTCAAAATTTATTGCTTAATAACTCAGAATAAAAAAGATGAGGCTCAGTTGTTGTTTGATCTTAAGTCTGAGCTAGACTCTTTAAATGACTTTTTTGTTAAAAAGTTTGAGGTATTGATGGGATATGAGGATAATAACTTTATATTGTCTGATGAAAATATTCTTTATTTTCACCTATCTCATAAAACAGATAAAAATTTTTTATACTATCCATCTGTAGAGTCTGATGAATTTATTTGGAAATATTTGTCTAACTCGAATTTACTTAAAAATTTAAATGATTTTAATCTTAGTGATATTGATCAGGTTAAGTTTTTAGAGAAAGCAACTAGTGAAGGTATTTTTGATGAAAGTCATCTGTTGAATTTGTACAAAAAATTCCAATATGAAATTGATGATCTTATTAATTACGAAGACACATTAAAAAACCTACCAGATTATGAAGGAAGGGCTTTAATGTATCAAAGGTTTTTATTAACAGATAATCTAGAAAATAAACTCTCATTATTATCAAAATTAAATAATTCCTTTGAAAACTCAAATTATAAAAAATCATTTGATGATGAACTATCTAAGTTATTAAAAAAAATGGACAAAAAAGAAATTCCCCCAAAGTTTACTGACTTTTATCAAACCAATCTAATTACTGAGGAAAATAGAAAAAATAAAATTAAGTTTAATAACGAAGTTTTTCATCAATCAAAAGTATTAAATTATTTTTTGAACAAGCAAAGTCTACTTAAAACACAAAAATTAACGGATAATTTGTTATCAAAGATAAAAAAAGACAAAAATTATTCATTCAACTTTAAAGATGTTGTATTAATAAAATCATTGAGATCAGATGGAATTCAAATAGATCAAATTGATGAACTTTCTCAATATAAATCTGAATTAAATTCTGAGTATGACAAAATGATAGAGAATAAGGAATCGGGCATGATATTATTAAAATTAGTTGAGATTATTGGTGAAAATGAATTGAATGAATTAAATAGTGATTCTCTAAATTTTATAATTGAAATTATGAATAGAACAAAATTAATTAGTTTGAGAAATGAACTATTGTTGGAAATTCTTCCATTAAAAGTTTAAAATACTTAGATCAATCATGACAATAAAAACTATTATAACTGAACCTAATGAGATTTTAAGACAAGTCTCAAAACCAGTGTTATCTGTGGGTAAAGAAGAAAGAAAGTTAATGGATGATATGTTGGAAACAATGTATGCAGCTAATGGTATTGGATTAGCAGCAATTCAAATTGGTATCCCTAAAAGGATTATAGTGATGGATATTTCAAAAGATGGGGAGAAAAATCCAATGTATTTTGTAAATCCAATAATTAAAAACAAAGATAAAAATAAAGCAACATATGAGGAGGGATGTTTATCCGTCCCAGATTATTTCGCAGAAGTTGATAGACCTAAATATTGTGAGGTTGAATATTTAGATTATAATGGAGAAAATAAAATTTTAGAAGCTGAGGGGCTCCTTGCAACTTGTATACAGCACGAAATGGATCATCTTGAAGGAATTTTATTTATAGACTACTTATCAAAATTGAAAAAAACAATGATTGTAAAAAAATTATCAAAAAGAAAAAATCCTCCTGATAGAATTATTGTTTAATGAGCAAAAAAATTGCTTTCATGGGTACCCCCACTATTTCTGGGCAAATACTCAAATCATTGTATCAAAATGGTTTTGATATTGAGGTCGTTTATACTCAACCACCTGTAGCATCAAATAGAGGACACAGGTTAAATAAGTCACCCGTTCATATAATGGCTGAAATATTAAATATTCCTGTTAGAACTCCAATTGTATTAGATAATACTGAAGAAAAAAACTTTCTTCATAAACAAAATATAAGTTTAGGTATCGTTGTTGCTTACGGGCAAATTCTTAAAAAAGATATTTTAGAAATTCCAAAATATGGATGGATAAATATTCATTATTCACTTTTGCCAAAATTACGAGGTGCAGCTCCCATTCAAAGAGCAATTATGGAAAATGAAACATCAACAGGTATTTCTATAATGAAAATTAATGAGGGTTTAGACTCTGGTCCTGTCTGTAATCAATACTCAATAAATATTTTAGAAAATGAAAATAATGAGGATTTATCTCAAAGATTAAGTAATTTAGCATCTGAAAAAATACTACAAAATATTGATGATATATTTGATAACAACGCACATTTTAAAGAACAAGATCATAGTAAATCTACATATGCAAAAAAAATTAAAAAAGAAGAAGGAAAAATAAATTGGAAGGACAGTAATTTAAAAATAATAGGAAAAATTAATGGTCTATATCCTAATCCAGGAGGTTGGTTTAAATTTAAAGGGGAAAGATACAAGATACTAAAAGCAGAAAAATCGATTTTAAGTGGAAAATCAGGATATGTCTTATCAGATAATTTTGAAATTGGTTGTGGTGAAAATTCAATAAAGATTATTGAGATACAAAGACAAGGTAAAACAGCTCAAAAAACTAATGAATTTCTGCGTGGTAGCCAAATTACTAAAGGCACTGATTTGAATTAAATATGTTCAGATATCAAATTCTAATCGAATATGTTGGATCTTCTTTCTTGGGTTGGCAGGTACAAACAAAAGGCAAAACTATACAAGGATTAATTCAAAAAAAAATTTCATATCTTTTAAATCATAAAATCACACTTATTGGTTCGGGAAGAACAGATACTGGTGTTCATGCAATTGAGCAATCTGCACATTTTGATGTCACTGAAAAAATTCAAAATTTAAATAAATTTTTAAAATCAATTAATTATTTTTTAAATAAATGCGAAATAGCCATTTTAAAAATAAAAAGGAAAAATATGAAATTTCATGCACGTTTTTCTGCAAAAGAGAGAGTTTATAAATATGTTATCTTCAATCAATTAAGTAAACCGATCCTTCAAAATAAGCGAGGATGGTTTGTTATTAAAAACCTTGAATTAGAGATAATGAAAAAAGCAGCAAAAAAGTTAACTGGAACTCATGATTTTTCAACTTTTAGAGCATCTGGATGTAATGCAAAGAGCCCAATACGATCAATTAAATCTGTTAAAATTAAAAAGACAAAAACCAAAATTGAATTAGAGTTTAGATCTCAATCATTTTTAAAACAACAAGTTAGATCAATGGTTGGTTGTTTAAAATATATTGGTGAAAAAAAGTGGACATTAAAAAAATTTACAAGCGTAATTAAATCAAAAAATAGAAATTTATGCGCACCGCCAGCACCAGCAGAAGGATTATTTTTGAAGAAAGTTTTATACTAATTTTTCCTATTACCCATTGAGAATTTTTTATTAATTCTCCACCTTGATTCTGCTCTTACAATATAGCCACAACAATTTTTTGACTTACATTTGCAAGGAAATTGTTTGTAATCTTTGTCATAACCAAATCCATAGTCACAAGTTAATTCCTCACCTTTTTTAATATCTTTTATAGCCTTAACCCAAATTTTAAGCCCCTTGCCATCGTAGTCACAATTATTTTCACATGAGTGATTTATTAGACCAGCTGTATTCCATGGGAAATCCCCGTCGAGATCATATCTTTTATTTACTGTAAATAAATATATCGGCTTACTGTTATCGTATTTATCAGAATTCTCAGTTTGTTTTTTGGTAATTAATTTACCAATGTAATCTATTATTTTTTCACCTTCTTTTATATTTCTTGTGGCGTAAAGTCCTTTACCTTTTTTATCAATATCAGACTTTTTAATCCTGTATAGTTTCATATAGTTGTGTTTAGTACTTAAAAAAATTTTATCAATTAAATTCTATTAACGCATCAACGTGTCTTTGGGTACTATGTTGTAAGGCTTTAAGATCATAACCACCTTCAAGAATTGAAACGACCCTACCATTACAAAAAGATTTAGAATATTCTAAAGTCCTTTTGGTAATTTTATAAAAATCCTCTGAACTTAATCTCATTTGCGCTAATGGGTCGTCAATATGTGCGTCAAAACCTGCAGAAAATAACAAAAATTCAGGTTTAAACTGCTTTATTTTAGTTAAAACATTTTCATATGCATTTAAATATACTTCAGATGTTGTTCCTGCTTCTAATGGAATATTTAATACATTATTAAATTTTCCATTTTCCTTATTTGAACCTGAGCCGGGGTAATAAGGGTATTGGTGAGTAGAAACATATAAAACATTTTCATTATCATAAAAAATATCTTGAGTTCCGTTACCATGGTGAACATCAAAATCAATTATTGCAATTTTTTTGTATTTATACTTTTCAATTAGATAATTAGCACCAACGGCTACATTATTATAAATACAAAATCCCATTGCTTTATCTTTTTCTGCATGATGACCTGGAGGTCTTACAGCACAAAAAGCATTCTTAAATTCTTTATCTTGTACTCCATCTATTGCTGTAATAATTGAACCTACTGCATCTTTAGTAGCATCTTTACTCCCAGGGGAAATAATTGTATCACCATCTAAAAATACTAAACCTTTTTTTGGAAAAGATTGTTTAACATAATCAATATAGTCTAATGAATGAGTTTTATTTAAAAAAAATTCATCAAATTTGTTGGGTTTTTTCCATATAAGATTTTTGTTATCTACTTTTTTAAAATTATCAATTATTGCGGTAACCCTATCTATTTTTTCTGGATGACCATTTCCTGTATTATGGTTTTTATAAGTATCTGAAGTAATTAGACCAGTCTTCACTTAAAATAATTTTTTAAAACTTTTGAATATATTAAACTCAATTTTTTTAAATCAGTAAGTGAGACAGCCTCATCAACTTTATGCATAGTTTTTCCTACAAGTCCAAATTCTAAACAAGGAGCTATTTTCCTAATGAACCTTGCGTCTGATGTGCCTCCAGTAGTTGAAAGTTTAGGTTTTATTTTAGTAACTTTTTTTATAACATTTTGTATCATAAATGTTGTACTATTAGGCTTTGTGAGAAAAGCTTCACCTGAAACACTATAATCAATTTTATATTTAGATTTGGTTTTATTACATATTTTTTTTAAAACTTTATTAATTTTCTTTTTAATGGAATTTGAAGTATGCAAATTATTAAATCTTATGTTAAATGAAGCATATGCAAGACCTGGAATTACATTGTCTGCAACATTATTTATATTAATTTTTGTAATTTCAAGATTTGTTGGTTGAAAATCCTTAGTACCTTTGTCAAATCGTAAATCTTTTAGCTCTTTAAGTATTCGTACTAGAGCAGTCGAAGGGTTATTTGCTCTATGTGGATATGCTACATGCCCTTGAACTCCTGTAACTGTTAATCGACCGTTCATACTTCCTCTTCGACCAATTTTAATCATTTCACCTAATTTATTAGGATTAGTTGGCTCCCCAACCAAGCAAAAATCTATTTTCTCTCGTTTCTTTTTTAAATAGTCTACAACTTTTTTGGTTCCATTAATGGCAACACCTTCCTCATCTCCAGTGATTAAAAGACTTATTGATCCATTAAATCCTCTATTTTTTTCAACAAAAACGCTTATAGCAGATACAAATGCAGCTATTGAGCTTTTCATATCATTTGCACCCCTCCCAATTAAATGTCCATTTTTAATTGTTGGTTTAAATGGATTTACTGTCCAATCTCTTAAATTTCCAGCAGGAACAACATCGAGATGTCCAGCGTAACAAAAATTAGGACTTTTACCCCCTAATCTTGCATATAAATTTTTAACCGGAGCATCTCCTTTTTCTTTGAACTCTAGAACTTTAGTTTTAAAGCCAAGTTTTTTCAATTTTTTTTCTAAAAATTTCATTATTCCAGCATCTATAGGAGTTACAGTTGGAAATCTAATCAGCTCTTTAGCTAATTGAAGTTCATTTATAATTTTCATCGAAACTATTCTCTCAAGAGATCGTTAATAGAAGTTTTAGATCTTGTCTTCTCATCTACTTGCTTAATTATTACAGCGCAATAAAGAGAGGGCGCAGTTGGGTTATTTTTATCAGGAAGTGAACCTGGTACTACAACTGAATAAGGAGGAATTTTTCCATAAGTAATTTCTCCGGTTGTTCTATTAACAATTTTTGTTGATTGTCCTATATACATTCCCATACTCAGTACGGATCCTTCTCCTACAATTACACCTTCTACAACTTCAGACATTGCACCTAAAAAAACATTATCCTCGATAATAGTTGGTAGAGCTTGTGCAGGTTCTAAAACTCCCCCCACACCTGAGCCTGCAGAGATATGACAATTTTTTCCAATTTGGCTACAGCTTCCTGCTCTTGCAAATGTATCAATCATTGTTCCTTCGTCTATGTATGCACCAATATTAACGTAACATGGCATTAAAACTGCATTTTTGCCAACAAAACTTCCTTTTCTTACTGGTGAGTTAGGCACCATTCTAAAACCTGCTTTCTCATGATCTTCTTTTGTCCATCCTGCAGTCTTACCCTTTAGTAAATGAGCTTTATCATACCAACTACTATATGGACCATTCAAATTCTCCATTGGATATAATCTAAAACTTAACATGATTGCTTTTTTCAAATGTTGATGGGTTATCCATTCACCATTTATTTTTTCAGCAACTCGTGACTTTCCACTATCTAAATCATCAATAACTTGATTTATAGTATCCTTTAAAGACTGATCTGAAGCGGGATTTATTTGATCCCTTTTTTCCCAAGCTTCATTTATTACATTTTCTATACTCATAATTTATGAGTTTTTTAATAACCTTATTTCTTTTAAAAATAAAGAGAGATTTTCTATTTTATAGTCAATATAGTCTTTATCAGATTCTTTTTTACCCCAATATTCATTATTGATTAGCCAGACTGTCGTAGCTCCTCTTTCTTTACCAATTGACAAGTTTTTTGCAATATCTTCAATATAAATTGTTTCTTTTGGGTCAATATCAAATTTTTTTACCATCAGATCGAATGCTTTCGCTGCAGGTTTTGGGCTATATTCCGCATCAACTATATCAAATACATCTTCAAATAGATCATCAATACCCAAATGAGTAGTTATATTGCTAACATGCTCACTAGAACCATTGGTAAAAACAAACTTTCTTAAATCCAACTTCTCTATTTCACTTCTTAAAACAACGTCTTTTTCCATAAAAGATAAGTCAATGTCATGAACGAAATTTAAAAACTCTTTAGGAGGAATATCGTGATGTATCATTAATCCATTTAGACTTGTATTATATTTATGAAAGTAGTTGGTTTGTAATTTTTTAGCTTCGACTAAGTTAATTTTTAATTTTTCAGAAATGTATTGCGTCATTCTTTTACTTACTTGACCAAATACAGATTCTAAATCCTGGTAAAGAACACCATCACAATCAAATAAAATATTTTTTATATTTTTCATTTTCTTATTAATGTACCAGCGCCTTTATCTGAGAATAATTCAAAAAGAATTGAGTGTTTTTTTCTTCCATCAATAATACCAACACCGGTAACGCCATTCATTACCGCATCTAAGCAAGTGTTAATTTTAGGAATCATACCCTCTGTTATAATTTCATTATTTATCATCTCCAAAATTTCAGATGACGTGATTTCCTCAATGAGTTTTTTTTGTTTATCTAGTACACCTTCAACATTGGTCATTAATAATAATCTTCTACATTTCAAAGATTTAGCTATAGCACCAGCAGCTGTATCTCCGTTAATATTAAATGTTTGATTATTTTTACCTAATCCTAAAGGTGATATAATCGGAACTGAATTTACCTTAATTATATCTTTTATAATCTTTATGTTTATTTTATTTGGTTTTCCAACAAAACCAAGTTCCTCTGCTTCTGGAATAACCTCAATAACATTATTTTTTTTTGTGTTTAATGAGATTGCTTTTGAACCTTTTTCAATTAAAGAATTCACAATATCCTCGTTAAAATCAATAAGGACTTCTTCAACAATATTTATAATCTTTTCGTCTGTAACTCTCAAACCTCTAATAAATTTTGAATGAATATTGGATTTTTCTAATTCTCTTTTAATTCTAGGACCGCCTCCATGGACTATTATTATTGATAATCCTAACTTATTTAAAATACTTATATCTGAAATAAAATTATTAAAAATATTTCTATCAATAAAAACATTTCCTCCATATTTAATGACTATTAATTCATTTTTATATTTATCTATATATTTCTTAACCTCATCGATGGAAGGACCATCTTTTGGTACTATTTTTTCTATTTCCATTTCTATTAAACAGTTTTGACAGTAGTTCTTTTTATTATTATGTACTGTTGTGCCATTGTTAAAATGTTATTTATAGTCCAATAAATAACTAGTCCTGCTGGGAAAGGAGCTAGTATTACTGTCAAAAATAAAGGAAAGAACATAAATATTTTTGCTTGAACAGGATCGGGAGGCGTTGGATTTAATTTTTGCTGCATCCACATTGAAACACCCATTAAGCATGGCCATACACCTATTAGTAAAAAAGAAGGAGGATCCCATGGAATTAGTCCAAATAAATTAAATATGGATGTAGGATCTCTTTCACTTAAATCTTTTATCCAACCAAAAAATGGCTGATGTCTCATCTCAATTGTTACAAACAAAACTTTATAAATTGCAAAGAAAAATGGTATCTGTATAAAAATTGGAAGACACCCACTTATTGGATTGACTTTTTCTCTTTTATATAATGCCATCATTTCTTGTTGGAGTTTCATTTTATCCTCTTTATGCAACTCTTTCAGTCTTGTCATTTCTGGCTGCAGAACTTTCATTTTAGCCATTGACCTAAATGAGTAATTTGCAAGTGGAAAAAATGCTAATCTTATACAAGCAGTTATCATTATAATTGCTATTCCAAAATTGCCAGCTAGATTAAAGAAATATTGAATTGCAAAGAATAAAGGTTTTACAATGAAGTAAAACCATCCCCAATCAATTGCTAAATCAAACTTATTGATATTTTCACTCTCAGCATATCCATCAATAACGTTTACTTCTTTTGCAGCAATTATTACTCTAATTGAGTTACTTTTTGTCTCGTTTGCACCAACTTCTGTTGCATTCGTCTCAATAAAATTTGCTCTGAACTTATTTTTGTAATCAAAATCAGATCTAAAACTTTTATCTTTTTCGGGTATAAGACTAGTAAGCCAATATTTATCAGTAATACCTAGCCATCCAGATTGTGCATTTTTAGAATATTTTTTTTCCTCGATATCATCATAATCCTCTTCAACTAATTGATCATCAAAAACTCCAATTAAACCCTCATGCAAAATATAAAAATTAGTTACATCAGGGGCTACATTTCTAATAATTTGTCCATATGGATAAAAGTTATAAGTTTTATTCGAACTATTAATTATCGTTTGTTTGATATTAAAAAGATATTGATTGTCTATGCTTATTTCCTTTAAGAATTTAATATTTTGACTGTTAGTCCAACTTAATATTACTGGTGAACTAGGTGTGAGTTTGTTACTTCCTTCAATGCTCCAAAGAGATTTTGAGTTTGGTAAATCAATATTTTTGCTAGTAGTTGCCCATCCAGTTTCTACATAATATCCATTATTAGACTGTTTAGGATTCAATAAGATTACATTATCATCTCCATTTAAAGTATTTGTATAATTTTTAAAAGTTAAGTCGTCTATTGAAGACCCAATTAATGAAATTGAGCCCTTAATTTTGTCATTTTCAAAAAGAACTCTTTCATTTTCTTTTAAAGCTTCATTTCTAGATATTTTAATTGTTTCTTCGTCCTGAACTAATGATGGTGCATCCGTTGAAGAATTTTCACTGGTAATATTTTTGTCATTAGAAATATCTTTTTGGTCTACTACTGCTGGTGCAAAAAATAGACTATAAAGTATTATTACGGCCGCACTCAGAGATATTGCAGCAATTACATTTTTTGTATCCATAAATTACTTTTTCTTTTTAACTGGATCAAATCCCTTTCCACCACCCAAAATTTTTATCGGATGACAACTAAGTATTCTTTTAAATCCATTAATACTTCCTTTTAAAATTCCATTCTCTTTTATATTTTCAATAAAATAATCTGAACATGTTGGAAGATATCTGCAATTATTACCTAGATACGGGGATATAAGTATTTGATAAAACCTTATAATTTTGATCATTAAAAATTTAATAAAATTGGTCATTTAATTTTTTTAAAGTCTTCTAGTGTTGCATTTTTTATTGTTTCATAAGGATCTTTGCTAACAGATATTCTTGCAATCAATAAATAACAGTAACTAAAATTGATGTTAATTGATTTTACAGCTTCGTTCATAATATTTCTTAGTCTTCTTTTAATTCTATTTCTTGTTACTGCATTTCCAATTTTCTTTTTGGCTACAAAACTAATATTTAATCTATTATTATTTTTATCAGAAAGTTTTTTAAAGAAAATTGTTAAGTATTTGTTAGAAATTTTTTTTCCACTCAGAATAGACTTAAAATCCTCATTTTTAGAAAGGCTAACAATCTTGTTTTTCATTAAGCGTTTGTTAATTTTTTTCTTCCTTTAGCTCTTCTTCTTTTTAATACTTTTCTCCCACCCTTTGTCTTTTTTTTTGCTCT
>CABYVH010000009.1 GCA_902522365.1 uncultured Pelagibacteraceae bacterium | reverse complement strand
ACTTTATATTTGAAAATAAAAAAAAAGGAAATGATAATGGTTTAGAAAAATTTGTTAAAGATTTAAGTGATAAAGCAAAAATATTGTATTTTGATGAATTTCAAGTAACAAATATTGTTGATGCTATGATCTTAGGTAAATTATTTGAAAGAATATTTAATGAAAATATCAAAGTTATTTTTTCCTCAAATATAACTATTAATGATTTATACAAGAATGGATTACAAAGAGATCAATTTATCCCTTTTTTAAAAATTCTAGAAAATAATTGTACAGAATTAGAACTCAATATTGAGGAAGATTATAGAGCTACAAAAAATGTAAATTTAAGTCGGTTCTTATCGCCAATAAATAACTCATCAAATTTTAAGTTTAATAAATTTTTTAGAAAAGCCACAAAAAATAAAATACAAACCACTAAGTCATTGGAGGTTAAGGGGCGTAAACTAGTATTTGAAAATTTTTATGAAGGTGTTCTTAAGGTATCTTTTGATGAAATTTGTAATAGAAATCTTGGATCAGAGGACTACATTGAAATTGCCAATCAAAGCGACTTTATTTTTATTGAAAATCTCCCTAACTTTAATGAAAGTAACTTTAATCAGCAGCAAAGGTTTATTACTTTTATCGATATTATTTATGAAAAAAAAATACCATTGATGATTAAATCAGAAATTGAATTAAACTTACTTCAGTCAGCTAGTAGCATGAAAGAACCCTTCAAAAGAACAGTTAGTCGTTTATATGAACTAACATCTCAAACTTTTAACTAATTTATGAAACAAGAATTTTATAATCTAAAAATTAATACAAATGGTCAAAAACTTTATGAGTTTACTGAAGAAACAATAGAATGGATTATTAATAGTAACTTTAAAAATGGAATTATTAATCTAAGCATACAGCACACCAGTGCATCACTAATTGTTCAAGAAAATGCTGATCCAGATGTACAAAAAGATTTAATTAATTATTTTGATAAGTTAGTGCCCATGGATAACAAGTTGTATGTTCATACTACTGAGGGAAAAGATGATATGCCTGCTCATATCAAATCTGCATTAACCAGTAATCAAATCTCTCTAAGTGTAAAAGACAGAGAGTTATTGTTAGGAACCTGGCAGGGCATTTATTTATTCGAACACAGATTAGATGCAACAACAAGAACTGTAGTTCATCATTTTATTGGAGACTAACTTTTTTTCTTAATACTTTGAAAAGCTTGTAAAGCAGCAGCTCTAGCTTGTTCATGGATGACAATTGGCTTAGGATAATCTTTCCCAATAATTGTTTTAATTCCTTCTTGGTATTTTAACTCCAGTTCCCAAGGTTTATGAATAAATTTTGGTGGTACATTTTTTAATTCGGGAACCCATTTTTTTACATATTCACCCTGCTTATCAAATTTTTCACCCTGAAGAATAGGATTAAAAATTCTAAAATAGGGTGCTGCGTCAGCGCCACATCCGGCTACCCATTGCCATTGAGCAACATTATTTGCTTCATTGAAATCAAGAAGACAATTTCTGAAATATTTTTCTCCCTCTTTCCAATTAATTCTTAAGTGTTTTACTAAAAAAGACCCAACTACCATTCTAATTCTATTATGCATCCAGCCTGTTTCATATAATTCTCTCATACCAGCATCAACAATTGGGTAACCTGTCATTCCTTTTTTCCATGCATTTAAAAATTTAGAATTATTTACCCATGGAAACTTATCAAATTCTTTTCTTAAGTTTCCCTTTAGCATTTGTGGAAAGTAATTTATGAGACTGTGTGAAAACTCTCTCCAACCAATTTCATTGGTATATTTTTTTACACTTAAATTATTTGATTTTAATTTCTTACACTTTTCCCAAATATCTCCAACATTAATTTGTCCATTTCTAATATATGGAGAAAGTAATGAAGTTCCTTTAATTGATGGAAAATCACGATCAACACCATAATTAAGTATGCTTTTGTTAACAAAACTATCTAAATTTTCATGGGCTTTTTGCTCTGATGGCACCCAATACTTTTCAAATTTTTTATACCAATCGGATTTAGGCAAAATATCCTCAGATTTTATTTGGTTTTTAAACAATGCGTTTATCTTTTTACACTTTTTAACTTTGCTTATTTTATCAGGCAGTCTTTCTAGATAAAATTGCTCTGCATTTCTCCAAAAAGGACTGTAGACTTTAAAAGGTGTGCCATCATTTTTTGTAATTTTATTATATTCATTAAGAACGTTCCCTTTAAAAAATTTAAAATCAATATTTTTTTTTGAAAAATCAGTCCCAATTTTTTTATCTTTTTCTAATTCAGTAGGTTCATAAACTTTATTCCAATAAACAGATATTTTACTATTAGATTTTATTTTAGAAAAAAAATTTATTTCATCGTCTTTAATAATTTCCAATCCAATATTTAATTTTTTTAAATCCGATTTAAAGTTTTCTAAGGATTTACTTACCCACCACTTTTGAGCTTCTCTTTTATGATCAAAAATATTACTATTAAAAATAAATAATGCCGTAACTATATCATGTTGGTTTGAAGCATAAGTCAGCGCATCATTATTTTGTATTCGAAAATCATCTCTTATCCAAACGAGTGCTGTATTAGCCATTTGATAACTGTTCTGATCCTTTAGAGAGAAGTTCGTTATAAAGTTTTATGTCTGTATCACCTTCGCATCCAATTAATAAAACATTCGAATTCATATCTAATTCAAGATCCTTTTTAATTTGTTCGTTATTACAACTAACATTTATACTTATTAGAGCAGGTGCTGAACATTCTCCTGCAACAATGTTATCTTCACCAAAGTATCCCTTGGCTAACATCGCAACTGATAAGGGTATGTCGTCATCAGGAATACTTAGACAATTATTTACTGAGTTTTTTAGAATTTGCCATGGGACTAATGATACATCTCCACATGACATTCCTCCCATAATACTCTCTTTTTCTATTTCAACTCTAGTAAGTTTACTGGCATCAATACTCTTTAATACACAGTCTGCATTTTTTGGCTCAACAATAATAATTTTTGGAATTCTTTTAAAATATCTGGCAACTCCTGCTATTACACCGGAAGCCATACCTCCAACACCTGCCTGCAGAAATATATGTGTAATATAATGATCAGTTTGTTTAGAGATTTCTTCTATCATCACTGAATATCCAGCCATGGTTAGTTTTGGAACTTTTTGATAATCTTCCCAGGCAACATCTTGTACAATTTCCCAACCATTTTCCTTAGATTGCTTTATGCATTCATTTAAAGAATTTTCGTAATTTCCTTTTACCTTTGTTACTTCTGCTCCAAGTTTTCGCATCTCATCAGCCCTTGTTTCACTAACAAATTCGCTTATGAAAATTTTACATTCAATTCCTAGCCTTTTTGCACCCCAGGCAACTGATTTTCCATGATTTCCTGCTGTTGCTGTTGCAACAACTACATCCTTTCTTCCAGCTGAAACCTCCGCTACTGCATAAGCTCCTCCAAGAGCTTTAAAAGATTTAAGTCCAAACCTTTTAGACTCGTCTTTGTAAAAGATATTTTTTAAATTAAGGTCTTTTGAAAGCTTATTTAAATTAAGTAGGGGAGTTGGTTCGTAATTTTCCCAACTAGAAACGGTATCTAATGCTTTATCAATAGTTTCTTTGTCTAATACACTTAGTATTTCTTCTCTACTGAATGAATAATTTTTATTTTTAATAAATGATGAAAATTTATTAATATGACTATAGTTAATAGACATATTTTAACAATCTAATGTATTAGATCTTTCCCACTTTGTAATAGGTTTCAGTTTATCGAATTTTTCTTTTAACTTGAAACTTTCTATTTCAGATTTTTTTAATTTGATATAACTGTTTAAAACATTTTTTCCAAAAGCATTTTTCATTACTGTATTAAAATTTAACATTTCCAAGGACTCTTCTAATGTATTTGGTAATTTTGGTAGGTTAGGATATTTTTCGTGATCGGTATACATATTACAAAATAATGGTTTCCCAGGATTAATTCTTTTTCTAATGCCATTTATACCTGCTGCTAAAACTCCTGCTTGTAGCAAATATGGGTTTGCTGAACCGTCCATTAATCTTAGTTCAAATCTTCCAGGATCTGGAACTCTAATCATATGTGTTCTATTATTTCCAGTGTATGAAATACTACTTGGGGACCATGTTGCCCCTGATTTTGTCGGTGGCGCATTTATTCTTCTGTAGCTATTTAAATTAGGATTAAAAAATGCTGATAATGAACCCGCATTCTTAATTACACCACCTAAAAAATTATATGCTAATTTACTAAGTCCAAGTTTATCGTTTTTATCTAAAAACTTATTTTTTTTCTTATCCCAAAGAGAAATATGCGCATGACATCCGTTACCTGTCAGTTGCTCAAATGGTTTTGGCATAAATGTTGCTCTTAACCCATTCTTTTCAGCTATAGACTTAACCATAAATTTGAAAAATGTATGTCTGTCCGCAGTAGTTAGGCAGTCAGTATAATCCCAATTCATTTCAAACTGGCCATTAGCATCTTCATGATCATTTTGATATGGGTTCCATCCCATTGTAATCATGCAATCACATATCTCTTTTATTAAATCATATTGTCTCATTAAAGCTGATTGATCATAGCAAGGTTTGGATTGAGTATCTCTGGGGTCTGCAATGGAACTACCATCAGGCGATATAAGAAAGTACTCACACTCAACACCAGATTTCATCGTGTAACCTTCATTTGATAGTAATTTTATTTGCTTTTTTAACATCACTCTTGGTGATGCCTCAACAGGTTTACCATTCATCCATAAGTCCGAAGCAAGCCAACCTACTTCTTTATTCCAAGGTAATTGAATTAAACTATTTGGATCTGGTACAGCAAACATATCCGAGTCTGCTGGCGACATATCAAGCCATGCTGCAAATCCAGCAAATCCAGCTCCGGTTTTTTGCATTTCTTTTATCGCTCGTGCTGGTACTAATTTTGATCTTAATACACCAAATAAATCAACGAAGCTTATTAAAAAATATTTAATTTTTTTTGATTTAGCAATATTAGATAAATTTTTGGGCATTAATAAATATACTACGAATTATTTATTAACTATCAATAACTATTTCTTTTTTATACCTGGTATCCAGCTAGTTCCTGCCAAAGGAACTCTTGCCATTGCTGCAGCTTCAACAGTTAATGCACATAAATCCTCTGGTTCTAAATTATGAAGACTATTTTTTCCACATGCTCTTGCTATAGTTTGCGCTTCTAAAGACATGACCTTCAAGTAATTTGATAATTTTCTACCTGCTTTTTTTGGATCTAATCTTTTCATTAGTTCAGGTTTTTGAGTTGAAATTCCTGCAGGATCATTTCCTTCATGCCAATCATCATATGCGCCAGATTTGGTACCAAGTTTTTCGTATTCCTTTTCCCATTTTGGATCATTATCACCAATTGCAATCATTGCTGCGCTCCCAATTGATACTGCATCAGCTCCTAATGCAAGAGCTTTAGCTACATCTGCGCCATTTCTAATTCCACCTGAAATTACAAGCTGAACTTCTCTATGCGAATTTAAATCTTGCAAAGCATCTACAGCAGGTCTTATGCAAGCTAAAGTCGGTTGGCCTACATTTTCAATGAATACTTCTTGTGTTGCTGCAGTTCCACCTTGCATCCCATCTAAGACAATAACATCTGCTCCAGCTTTTACTGCTAATGCGGTATCATAATAAGGTCTTGCACCAGCAATTTTTATAAAAATAGGAACTTTCCATTTAGTAATTTCTCTTAATTCTAAAATTTTTATCTTTAAATCATCTGGACCAGTCCAATCAGGATGACGACATGCAGATCTTTGATCAATACCTTTTGGTAGAGTTCTCATTTCTGCAACACGATCATTTATTTTTTGGCCTAGTAACATTCCGCCACCACCTGGCTTTGCACCTTGTCCAATTACCACTTCGATTGCATCTGCTTTTCTTAAATCATTTGGGTTCATCCCATATCTCGAGGGCAAAAGTTGATAAACTAAATTTTTAGATTGGCCTCTTTCTTCTGGTGTCATTCCTCCATCACCTGTTGTCGTAGATGTTCCTGCTGCACTTGCTCCTCTACCTAGTGCCTCTTTAGCTGGACCAGACAATGCTCCAAAACTCATACCTGCAATTGTAATAGGAATATCAAGCTCTAATGGTTTTTTTGCATATTTTGTGCCTAAAGTTACATTAGTAGTACATTTTTCTCTGTATCCTTCTAAAGGATATCTAGACATTGAAGCACCTAAAAATAACAAATCATCGAAATGCGGAAGCTTTCTTTTTGATCCTCCACCTCTAATATCGTAAATTCCTGTTTCAGCAGCTCTTCTTATCTCAGAATTAGTATATTCATCAAAGGTCCAGGACTGACGTGGTAATGTTTTATTTTTCATAATTAATAGTTAGATACATTATCAATATTAAAGTTATACAGTTTTCTTGCAGAACCATATCTTTTAAATTGATCAGGTTTAATGTTTGATCCAGCTTTTTTCAAAAGCTCTTTTAATTTTGATTTATGTTTTTTATCCATTTTTTTTTCTTCACAATCTGCCCCTAAAGACTTTACTTTTCCTTTTACATATATATTTGTTTCATACAAACTATCTCCTAAGGCTTCTCCAGCATCACCAAAAACGACTAAATTTCCAGATTGAGCCATAAAGGCCGACATATGACCAACTGAACCTTTAACTATTATGTCAATACCTTTCATTGAAATTCCACATCTAGAACTAGTATCACCATCAACAATTAATGTTCCACCATGTGCAGTTGCTCCTGCAGATTGTGATGCATTTCCTTTAACATGAACTTTTCCAGACATCATATTTTCTGCCACACCTGTTCCTACATTTCCATCAACTATAATGTTTGCATTTTGGTTCATACCTGCACAATAATATCCTACATGACCTTTTATAGTGACATCAATATTCTCTGTAAGACCTGCGCATATAGCGTGATTACCTTCAGGATTTGATATAGTAAATTTTCTACTATTTTTTTTTCTATCAATACTTTGAAGCTTTTCATTTACTGATCTTAGTTTCAATTTTTTTAAATCAAGATTCATTATTTTCCCCAAGAATAAACTATACCTGGCTCAGGTTCAAAAATTTTTGCATTGTTAACATTAGGCATATGTGCCATTGCTTGAAACTCAGAACAAATTGCAACATAATCTTTTGTTTCAGCTATTACTGCAGGCTTACAAGCTATCTCATCACGAAGAACTGCGAAACCACTGTGAGTTCCTGCAATAAAAGTGTAGAACCCATCAAGTTCACTTAAACCTTTTTTTAAAGTTTGTTTTAAGTTTCTATTTTTAAGACTATCGGAGATATATCCAGCCGCAACTTCAGTGTCATTTTCAGAATTAAATTTAGAACCATTTTTTTTCAATTTTCTTCTTAGATTATTGTGATTAGATAGCGATCCGTTGTGAACTAGGCATTCATCTTCTCCTGTAGAGTAGGGGTGAGATCCATTTGTAGTAATAGCACTTTCTGTTGCCATTCTCGTATGGCCAATCGCATGAGTTCCTGAAAAATTATCTAAATTAAATTTCTTCACAACTTTACTAGGGCTTCCAACCTGTTTAAAAATTTCAATAGATTTCCCATAACCAACTAATGATATTTCCACAAAACTCTCTAAAATAGGAAGAATTTCATGTGGTTTCTTAATAGATTTTAAAATTACATGGTCTGAATTATTTTCAATATTTATTAATTTTACTTTTTTCTTAATTTCTTTTTTGAATTTTTCAAAATTCATTTCATTTAAACAAATAGAATATTTGTAAGTTTTATTTTTATCACTGTTATAAATAGCAAAACCTGCACTATCAGGACCTCTAGATTCCATACTGACTAACATTTTAGAAAGCATACCACCTAAGGATTTTTCAAATTTTTTAGATTTTAGATAAATTCCAACAATGCCACACATAAATAAGTTTTAAAGTAGTGATAATAATTGGTCTTTATAGTAAAGCACATTGACTATAACAATGATAATGATTGCGGCAAAGACACCATATTTAGCCTTAGGCCAGGCTAATCTAGACATTCTACTTGGAGTTTTATTATTTTGATTTTTATTTTGATCGCTCATTTATATTTAAGGGCGCAAATTTAATTTGCGCCCTTATAATGTATTATTTAACCGTCCGTTATATTGCCTTTCCAAGCATTTGAACTAGGTTTTCTTCGAGCAAGTTTTTCAAGTTTGTCGCTTTCTTGCTTAGAGCTTATAACCGTCCAACCAATCCAAATTATAACAAGTATTATAACTAAGATGCCTTCAGATCCTGCTCCTGGAAATATTGGTCCAGCAGCACCACCTTCTGCTTTACTTGCGGCAGTTAAATGATCTATCCAATTATTTACTGTAGCCATATTTTCCTCCTTTAACTACTTGAAGAAGCAACAGCTTTTTCATCTTCTTTTGCCTCCTCCATTATTTGATAGTCTAATCCTGCTAACTCAACTTCTCTTGGAATACGTAATTTACCCATTCCATTAAGAACTTTAGCAATAATCCATCCAGGAAACATTCCAAGCACAAAGAACATTATTAATGCACCTAAAAACATTCCTAAAGGATTTATAGCAGCATAGGTAGAACCATCCCACATCGCACCGACACTGTAACCTGATGAAGGATATCCATTAAGGACAAACCCACAAATTACAAGACCAGCAAAACCTGCGTAGCCATGAACTGCAACAGCTCCGACTGCATCATCAATTTTAAACCTACGTTCAACCCAATAATGCAATTTGTAAGCTATAACTACTCCTATCATACCAATAATTAATGATTGAATTGGATGATAAAGATCGTTTCCTGCTGAAGCACATATTATTCCTGCTAGACCACTTGAGTATGTCCAGAAAGGATCACCTTTAGATATTACATAACCCGCTAACAATCCTCCAGATAACGACATCAAGAAGTTCATAGTTATTCCACTTAATGTTGTTGGAGTGTAATATATATTAGTGGCAGTAAAGAAAGTTACACCTTCCATTCCATATTCCGGTCCTAGGTCATAAATGGGAACATTACACGCCGCGTAGAAACCCCAAAAACCTGTATAAATTAAAAATAATCCAACAGTTACTAACCAAGGGTTTCTTGGCCCAATGTTTCTAGGTTCACCACTTGATGAAAACTTTCCAATTCTTGGTCCCAAGACAGCAAGCACACCTAAAGCAAATCCTCCCGCTACAGCGTGAATTACTCCCGATGCATATGCATCATGGTATCCAAGTATTTTTAACATCCATCCATCAAAGTGCCATCCCCATGCAGCATCTATACTCCAAAATACAGATCCAATTGCAATTGCAAGAATTCCAAAAGCAAAAGTTGTAATTCTTTCAATCACAGCACCTGATACTATTGAAGCTGCTGTCCAAGAAAATAATAAGAAAGCTGCCCAAAAAACACCCATTACATGATCGTTGAGAGTAATAGCCATAAACTCATTTGTGGGATTAGCTAAATCATTTGCACCAAATCCACCTCCAAGAATAAGACCTGTGCTTTCTGTCATTATTGATGGAGCTATTCCTGGTCCCGTTGGAAAAGCCCAATATATCCACCAACCAAATAAAAACCATGTTACTGTTACCAGAGGTATCAGCATTGTATTTTTCATTAATGTGTGTTGATGGTGTTTGTAACGCGAAGCTCCTACTTCATACATACAAAATCCTACATGGATTAGAAACATAAGTACTACTGTTATCCAATAGTAAAATTCTGTAAATATGGTTTGCAACGCATCTATTTGACTAGTCATTTCAAACCTCCATTTGTATTTAATTATTAAATATTAAATTATGGAATATTTTCATCAATAGATAATAAGCTCAAAATAGGCTGATTATTGAGATAAGACAACTTGAGGTATATATAAAATTGTTAAGAGATTCTAAAATTTTCTGTATGCTTTTTTTAGATCTACTAAAGGATGATTTGGAGACATTTGAAACTTAACTAACAACTCTCTTGCTATCATATCTCTATCTTGTTGGTTGTTTGGTAACTTAATTTTTTTTGGAATAGTAACCCAACCATTTGCATTTCTGTCAAAAACTGCAGGTCTATCATCTTCATATCCCATATGCACATCTTCTAACCAATTTAAATCATCCCATCCCATTGCTTCAATATATTTTTTTAGGAATGGGGTTATTTTAGAATAGTCTGGCAATAAATTTACATCATATCTATAACCAATAGTTTGACCTATCATCTTTTCTCGAGCGGTCTCTTTTTTTTTGCCTAACTGACCTTTAACTGTTTTGTTACTCGACTTTTTAGTTTTAGTTTTTTTCTTTGGCATAATTATATTTTATGAAAATCGTCAACTCCTACCGTATGATTTGTACCAGAAAGTGGTACTTTTGCTAAAGCAGAAGCTTCCATTGTTAATGCTGCCATATCTTCTGGCTCTAATGAATGGATATTAGTTTTACCACAAGCTCTAGCTAATAATTGTGCCTCTAATGTCATAGTATGTAAGTAGTTATATACTCTTAGAGCTGCCTCATCTGGATTTAATCTTTTTCTTAGCTTAGGATCTTGAGTAGCAACACCAACTGGGCATCTACCAGTATGACAGTGATAACAATGACCTGCTGGCACTCCCATTTCTTTTTCAAAATTAGACTCTGGAATTTCTTTATTGCAATTTAGTGCAATCATAGCTCCAGTACCTATAGCGATTGCGTCTGCGCCAAGAGCTAGTGCTTTTGCCATGTCAGCTCCATCTCTAACTCCACCAGCATAAATAAGAGTAACTTTACCAGTCTTTCCAACATCATCTATTGCTCTTCTTGCTTCTCTAATTGCAGCTATTCCAGGTATACCTGTGTTTGCTGCTGCAATGTGAGGACCGGCACCTGTTGATCCTTCCATACCGTCTAGATAAATAGAGTCGGGATCACATTTTGCTGCCATACGAACATCATCATATACTTTTGCAGCTCCAAGTTTTAATTGTATTGGAACTTTATTTTTTGTTAATTCTCTAAGCTCTTGAACTTTTAAGGCTAAATCATCTGGTCCTAACCAGTCAGGATGTCTTGCAGGAGATCTTTGATCAATACCTGCTGGCAATGATCTCATTTCTGCTACTTGGTCAGTTACTTTTTGACCCATTAAGTGACCACCCATTCCAACTTTTTGTCCTTGACCAATAAACACTTCAATTCCATCAGCAAGTTGTGCGTGATGAGGATTAAATCCATATCTTGATTGAATACATTGATAGTACCATTTTTCAGAATATCTTCTTTCATCAGGTATCATTCCACCTTCACCAGAACATGTTGCGCTACCTGCCATAGTTGCTCCTCGTGCAAGCGCTGTTTTTGCTTCATAAGATAATGCACCAAAACTCATACCTGTGATGTAAACTGGAATATCTAACTCAACTGGGTTTTCACATCTAGGTCCAATTACAGTTTTAGTTTCACACTTTTCTCTATAACCTTCAATTACAAATCTTGTTAAAGTTCCTGGTAAAAAAACTAGATCATCAAAAGTAGGAATTTTTTTCATAAGCGCCATACCTCTCATTCGGTATCTTCCTAACTGTGCTTTAATATGAATATCGTCTATTACTTCAGGGGTAAAAATTGCATTGTATCCTAATAAACTTTTATTTCTTTTTGAAAATTCACTTCCACCATTACCATTAGTTCCACCATTACCATTAGAATGACCGTTCGATTTTCCGTTTTTTTTCTTTGCCATTAAATTGCTCCTTTTTTTTCTGTTGGTTCTAAAGCATCGTAATTCCAGAGTTTTTTACCTGATACTACTTTAGTCATTTTTGAAATATCAAAATTTTCACCTATTTCAGCGACTTTAAGTTTTCTTTTAATCCAATCTACATCACTTTTTGTCATAGGCGACTCAACCGCATCACTTCCAAATGATCCAATTTTTCCTCCTACGTAAATAATCCCATCGTACATAGAGTCTCCTAGGTTTATACCAACGTCTCCTAAAATTATTATTCTTCCTCTTTGCATCATAAAACCAGTGAATGCTCCAGCGTCACCACCAATAATAATGGTCCCACCTTTCTGATCAATTCCTGTTCTAGCCCCAACACTGCCTTTGCATATTAAGTCTCCACCTCTAACAGCGGCACCAAAACATGATCCAGCATTTTTTTCTATCACTACTTTTCCTGCCATCATATTTTCTGCACATGACCATCCAACTCTTCCATTAATTCTTACTGTTGGTCCATCAATAGAGCCAACGCCAAAATATCCTAAACTTCCTTCAAATATTAAATTTAATTTATTTAAAACACCAACTCCTAAACTATGTTTTCCTTGAGGATTTTTTATAACGATTGTTCCATAACCTTGACTCATAAGTTCGTCTATTTTTTTGTTTGCCTCTTTACAATCTAGATCATTAACATCAAGATCTATTCTTTTATTAAAATCTACATCATAAGTTCCCCAATAATAAAAGTTTTCTGCTTCATCAGGATTAAAAAATTTTTGTTGAGTTTTTCCTGTTAAGACTTCACTGTGAAGTCCCATTGATTGGGCTTTAGTTTTATTCTCGTTAGTTTTTATATTTGCCATACTTTTACTTCTCCATCATAAGGATCATATGTGTCTATTTCCTGTGGAAGAACAGACCTGATTGCTATTTCTTCTGAACCCATTGCAACCAAATCATCTGACTCATATAAAACTAAAGGTTTCGCGGCCATTGTGTCCTTTGCCATTCCAAGTGAATTTTTTGTTGCAACAAAATAAGTAAATACTCCATCAAGACCCGACAAGCTATCTTTCATACCTTCTTCAAGGGATGCTCCACTTCTCATTTTTTCTGCTAGATAAACAGCTATTAACTCAGAGTCACATTCAGACATAAATCTCATTCCTTTATTCTCTAACATTCTTCTGTTATTCCAATAGTTTGTTAATTGTCCATTATGAACAACTGAAACATCGCTAAATGGATACCCCCAAAATGGGTGAGCAGATTTAATATCAACCCCAGACTCTGTGGCCATTCTAGCATGTCCAATAGCATGTGTGCCCACAACATCTCCTAAATTATATCTGTCACAAACAGCTTTTGCATTCCCTAGATCTTTAATTACTTCAAGAGACTTTCCCATTGAAAGAATTTCCACGCCAGGAATACTTTCAATTTTTTGTGAAAATTCAAGCAAATCACTACTATCATATTCAATTTCATATCTAAGAGAGTAGGGAAGTATTCTTTCCTCTTTAACAATTTTTGCTCCAAGTTGAGAAATATGATTATCTACAATTTTTTTTCTCTCATCATAAACAGAAGCATCTTCCATTATTGATGAGCTACCTTCTCCAACATTCTCCCCAACTTTAAATCTCATTATAAAGTTTTGACCGTCTGTGTCACCGTAGAGAGCATATCCAGTTGAGTCTTCTCCTCTGTGTTTTAAAGCTTGAAGCATCCCCTGAAGCTCTTGACCAACGTTTGAAGATTTTCCTCTATGTATTAATCCCGCAATTCCGCACATATTTCTCCTTAATAAAATTTGTTTATGGTAGGCAATCCAAATAAGTATCTAGATCCCATTGAGTTGTTGCACCTAAAAATCTTTCCCATTCATCGTTTTTATACCAATGAAATATTTTATACATTTCGTCTGGCATTGCAGATTGAATAACTTTGTCATCTGCTAAACGATCTAAAGCCTCACCAAGACTTAAAGGTAATTTTTTTACATTTTTTCCAGCCTTTTGAGCTTCATAAATATTTCTAGACTCGGGTTTTCCTGGATCTATTTTATTAGATATTCCATCATCAAAAGCTTTTAATAAACCTGCACCCATTAAATATGGATTATGCATAGAGTCTACCGATCGATATTCAAATCTTCCTGGTGCTGAAACTCTTAATCCACAGGTTCTATTTTGATAACCCCAATCAGCATAAACTGGTGCCCAAAAACCTTGATCCCATAATCTTCTATATGAGTTAACCGTTGATGATCCAATTGCAGTTAATGCACCAAGATGTTTCATGACTCCACCAATGGATTTTAAACCAACTTTACCTGGTAACTGAACATCTTTTGTATCAGGCATAAAAGTGTTAGTTCCACCTTCTACATAAGTAAATACTTCATCCATGCCTGGTAAAGATTTGTGACCCAATTTATTTATCTTATCTTTTCCACCTGTCCATAAAGACATATTGGTATGACAACCACTAGCTGATACTCCCATAAAAGGTTTTGTCATAAAACATGCAATTAAATTAAATTCTCTTGCAACTTGAGCGCAAATTTGTCTGTAAGTAGATAATCTATCTGCATTTCTTAAAACATCATCGTACATCCAATTTAACTCTAGTTGTCCAGGGGCATCTTCATGGTCACCTTGAATCATGTCAAATCCCATAGCTCTTGCATATTCCATTACTCTCATAAATACTGGTCTTAAAGACTCGAATTGATCTATGTGATAACAATATGGTTTAGAAAAACCCTTACCAGTTGGAGTTCCATCATCGTTTCTAGTCAACCACATCATTTCTGGTTCAGTTCCAACTCTTAGTTGGTAACCATGTTTTTTCTTAAATTCTTTAGCAATAATTCTTAAATTACCTCTGCAATCTGATGTTAAGTGACCGCCTGGATTTTCTCTTTCTTCTCTATTTCTAAAACAAGTTACAAAGACCCTCGCAACTTTTTTATCCCAAGGTAGTTGGCAAAAAGTTTCAGGATCTGGTATTCCAACCAATTCTTTAGCCTCAGGACCATATCCTATATAATTATTATGACGATCTAAGAATAAATTAGCCGTTGCTCCATAAACTAATTGAAAACCTTTTTCGCATGTTCTTTCCCAATGATCAGCAGGAATTCCTTTACCAACAACTCTTCCTGTTACTGAAATGAATTGAAAAAAAATATAATCAATTTTTAGTTCATTTATTTTAGCTCTAACTTGTTTAACTAGTTTTGCTCTACCCGGTTGATTAACATGTTTCTCTAGATCAGTCATATTCCCCCTTAAGAATTTTTAGACCAAAAAGTTAACTGAAAAAAAAACATCTGTCTACTTAGATAAATTAGCTCCAAGGAAATGGACTATTAGATGTTGGGTGTAACTCACCTTTCTCGTAACGGTTGAATCTAAATGGTTTTAATAAATCACTTTCGGTTCCAAGAATTTCTTTTGCAACAAGCTCTCCAACTCCAATCATTTTATAACCATGGTTAGAGTCTGCTATCATGTAAACGTTTTCTAAAAACCTATCAAAAATTGGAAAAGAGTCTGGCGTCATACATCCAAGCCCTCCTGAAGGTCCTTTTCTATATAAATCTGATTTTCCTTCAAATCTTTTTTGACAATGAGCTAATGCTGAACACCACATATCATTAAAAGCCTCTGTTGTCTGAAACTCAGGTGACTCGATACCGTAAGGATCAACATTTACTTGGTCAAAGTGTTTATCAACAATGTAAGGTGAGGTTCCGCCCTGTACACCGAGACCTTCGATATCTGGTTTATAATATATTCCCCAAATTTTATCAGTTAATAATTTTTTTGTTTTATCTGAGTATAATGGAGCCGTTGAGTCTACATGAATTACAGGCGGCTGTTCACCGTTATCCATTTTTAAAAAATCTGGTTCTACACCAAGTACACCCTCTTGAAGCATCCAATATTTCCACATATCAGTTTCATGCATATTGCCATCTTTATCTTTAATATTTGCAGTTTTAGGAAGCTCTAACATATTCCAAAAATCTCTAGCCCAAGGTCCTGCACCAACAACAACTTGTTCGCACTCTATTGTACCTTTGTCTGTTTCTACACCTGTAACAGCTTTACTATTACTTCCTCTTTTAAAACCTGTAACTTTTACACCTTTTAATACTTCAACACCATTTGAGGTAGACTTATCTTCAAGTGCTCTAATAGAATCTTTGTTAAATGCGTATCCACCTTTTTTTTCATGAAGAACAGAAGTTATACCTTGTGCTTGCCAGTCACCAAACATACCTTTCATATATTTCATGCAATCTTTTTCACCTTCTATAAATTCAGACTCGTAACCAATTGCTTTTTGTTGTTCATAAATAGTTGCAACATCCGCATGCATTACTTCTGGTGAAATCTGTAAATAACCAACTGCATTATATTTAAATGCTTTAGGATCACTTTCCCAAACTGAAACTGAATGAGCCATTAATTCTCTCATTGCAGGCTGAAAATAATTATTTCTTACAACTCCGCACGCAATACCACTAGCTCCTGCTGCAGTATCTTTCTTTTCTAAAACGACAATATCACCAGGATTTTTATATGTTTCGGAAAGTTTCCAAGCAGTACTAAGACCGTGTATTCCCCCTCCAACGATTACTACTTTAGCTTTTGTCGGTAATGACATATTCAAACATTATTTTTTGAAAAGGGTTAAATATATAATTTTTTTTATATATAAAATTTAGAAATAAAAACTTATAGAACTTAGGATTTGCTGATTGTTAAAAGCTTAAATTTTTAAGAGTAGATAAATAATCGTTAAATTCCCCAATAAAGGAAGTGCTTGGTTTAATATGTTTTTTTCTTTGATCTTGTGCAGTTTTTTCTAAATAAAAAAAACCTTTTTCACATGCTTCATTAATTATTAATGCAGATTTTGGTCTAGAAGTCTTAAATAATTTAGTTTTAAGCTCCTCCACTGACAAATTTTGTTTTTGCTTAAATGCTGACATAACTAGAAGCATCATATGATAATGAGAAGGTGATTTTCTAAAAAAATAGTTACTTGATGTATGTGAAAGCTTCATTTGATCTTCCCAAAACTCTAACAAATCCTTAGTTGATTTAGCCATTAAGATCTTACTTTAGTTTTCTTTGGATCGTAATGAGGGAATCCAACAATTTTTGCAGGAATTCTCTTTTGATGTCCATCTATCTTTCCAATTTCAACATCATTACCTATTTCTGAGTGACCTACATCTATTCTGCATAATGCAATATTTTTATTTAAAGTCGGAGAAATGCATCCACTGGTTATAATACCAACTTGAGATCTTCCAATATGAACGCAATCTCCATGATTTGCTATCTCTTTACCAATTAGTTCTAGTCCAACTAGTTTTTTTTGAGGATTTTCTTTTCTTTTAATTAAATTTTCTCTTCCAATAAAATCCTCTGTTTTAGATTTTAAAGGAACAGAAAAACCAATGCCAGCTTCAAACGGATCTTGTTGTCCATCAAATTCATTGCCAAATAAAATTAAACCAGCTTCAATTCTTAAAAGATCTAAAGCCGCAAAACCAGCTGGTATCAAACTTTCATCTTTTCCTGCTTCCATTACCTTATCCCAAACTGTAGGAGCATCACTTGGATGACACCAAATTTCAAATCCTAGCTCACCTGTATAACCTGTCCTTGAAACAATTAATGGTATTCCATTTAATTCTTCCAATCTACATATTGTAAATCTAAACCATTCCAATTCAGATATAGAAGGTTGGGTAGGGGGAGTAAAAATTATTTTTTCCAAAATTTTTCTGCTTTTGGGACCTTGTAAAGATAAATTATTTATTTGGTCAGTAGAATTTTTAATATGAACTTTATAATTTTTTTTCTTAGCTTGTTCTTTAAGCCACTCACCTCCATATTCATCACCACAAACCCATCTAAAACCATGATCATTAAGTTTTAATAACGTTCCATCATCAAACATTGTTCCATTTTCATAACACATGGCTGAATAAACAATTTGACCAACTGAAAGTTTTTTTACATTTCGTGTTAAAGTATAATTCATTAATTCTTCAGCATCTGGCCCAAGAATTTCAAATTTTCTCAATGAAGATAAGTCAATTAGGACAGCATCTTCTCTGCATGCATTGTATTCATTAATTACACCATGTTTTGTATAATCATTTGGTAACCAAAAACCTCTAGCATCCACAAAGTTTCTAGTTAATTTTGATGTTCTTTCATAGAAACCCGTATTTCTTGTAAGTTTATTTTCTGAATCTGTTTTCATTCTAAAACCATATGATTTTGTAAACTCTTTGCTTTTTTCATAAGTTCTAACAAAAATATCAGTGGGGTTCCATCCATTACAGCTATCGATATCACTAGGGCATGCAGTTGTTCCACATGTTAGATCTTTTAAGGCTTTAAAAATGACGTAATCGCCAGGCCTTGCATAAGACTCGTCAGATGTAACAGAATTTTGACCTCCCGAAGATGTATTAAAGAAAAGATTAATTGCATGCCAACCTTTTTTTTCTTCCACCCCATATTTTGTCATTGAATCATTTAAATTATCAGAGCAATTTGCATGACCAAAATATCCAGAATCTTCATAATACTTTGAGGTACAAGCTAAATTAAATGTATCATGTATACCTACAGTATCTCTAATAACTTCAACCAGTGGATCATGATCAGTATCATAAAATTTTGAAAATAAACCAGGACCTGGAAAAGTATTTCCCATAAAAGTTCTTGTTGTTTGCCAATCAAGTCCTCTCTCTTTTCCTTTTTCTAATTTAGCCGTGTCGTAGGCAACAAAATCTGAACATTGTCTACCTGTTGGTGTAATTATTTGAATATAGTCCCCAGCCTTAACTTGATATCCTGTTGCGGTTTTTCTATCTATATTAACTTCATAGTCAGGATCGTAAATTGGATCAGGGATTAATGAAAATTCTTTTTCAGAATTTTTAATTTTTGCTCTTTTAACTAATACAATTAAATCTGAGGGCGGATGTTGATCATGAACAAGCATATCGTCTGCAGGGGCAGCAAAGATACAATAACAATTATCTTTTGCATTTAGAGATATTTTTTCTCCAGCAATAGTATTTTTGTCAAAGAGAATTGATGAGGTAGCTTTTTCGATTTGCAAATTTCTTTTTTTTAATTGAAGTAATGCTTGCAAAGAACTCTCTTCTTTTTTTAAAAGTATTTTTTTTATTTCTGACGAATTTTTACTTTCTTTTAAATTTAAAATTCCTAATTCTGATTTTCCGTTTTTGTCAAAAATATTTATTTCGCAAATTTGATTTCCCTCATTATTTATTATTTCAATTTCATCTTCAGGAAATATTTGTACTCCTGTAATTCCACCTGCATTGACAATATATCTTTCAACTCCAGGTGGTAGTACGTTTAAACCGGGCTCTTTAATATTTAGACTTGTTTGCATGCTTATTTAAAAAATATTAGGAAATTATACAAAAGTATCAATAAATTTATATATAAATTTTATATATACATTTGTATCTATTTTGCTGGTTGACTGTATCTTTAATAGAGTGGATACTTTCTCCTCTTAATATTAAGGAAAGGGAAATAATGAAAAAAATAATATCTCTATTATCAGCTATGGTGATATCTCTTGTAAGTTTTGCAGGGATTTCAAACGCAGCAGATAGTAAAAAACCAATTGTTATCCCAACTCATAACTGGTCAAGCCAAATTGTAATGGCTTACGTAATTGGCGGAATTATGGAAAGTATGGGGAACAATGTAAAATACGTAAATGCTGATTCACAAGCGGTTTATGAGTCAATCAGAATTGGTGATGTAACTATATCTCACGAAGTATGGGAATCTGCATTTGGTAAATCATTCACTACTGCCTTGGATAAAGGTGGCTTATTAGATATGGGTGATCACGAAGCAAGGACTCTTGAAGATATGGGATATCCAAACTGGGTTGTAGAAAAAGGTTTATGCCCAGGTCTACCTGATTGGACTGCATTAAAAAATCCTGATTGTGCTAAAAACTTCACAACACCTGATTCACCAGATGGAAAAGGAAGAATGTTGGAAGGTCCACAAACATGGCATGGAGATTTAATACCTCAAAGAGTTGATGCTCTTGGATTAGGTGATCTTTGGTGGGTTAAATTTGCTGGAAGTGCAGATGCACTTTGGGCAGAGTTATCTGCAGCTAAAAAAGAAGGAAGAGGAACTATCATATTTAACTGGACACCAAACTTTACAGATGGTGCTGGTTTTACATTTATCGATTTCCCTCCATACACAGCTGGTTGTAGACCAGAAGATGGTGGAGATGGAAAATGTGGTTCTCCGGATGGTTATTTGAAAAAAGCAGCACATGAAGATTTTCCAAAAACACATCCAGCAGCAGCTAAAATGTTTAGCAAATTGTCATTCTCTACAAGTCAAATTGGTGCAATGGCAGCTTTAGTTGATGTCGATAAAATGACTCACGAAGATGCAGCAAAAAAATGGTTAGCTGACAATAAGAGTGTGTGGGAAGAATTTACACACGATCATTAAGGTTAATTTAATAAATTAAATATCTCTCCCAATTTTATTGGGGGAGATTTTTTTATCACCTCAAATAATTAATGGCAAAAGTATTTTATTTAATATTATTAAACTTTTTTATTTTAAATTTTGTTTATGCAAAAGACATAAGTATTGGTGAAAATTTAAATTTAGAGTTTATATGTGAGTTAGAAAAAAAAATTGTTAAGAATTCAGAATATAATTATAAAACTTTTCTAGCAGACGACCTAAATGTTAAAAATTTAGATTCATTTCAAATTTATTCAAATAAACCAAGCACATTAATGGTAAATGGATTATCAAAATTTTTCTCTCAAAATTCTAATTATGACGTAAAAATAGTAAATAAGGACGTAGTTTTATTTAAAGCCTTTAACAATGACAAAACTTATTCAGAGTCTGCTATAATTACAAGAAAATCAGGCGAATTAATCCACGAAATTACAAAAAATATAAACACAGAAAATTCAGAAAAAGACATTTCAATTTATATCTGTAAGAATAAATCAAAAAATGCCTAATTTTTTTTTAAGAAATTTTGTATAATATAATTTCATGAAAAAGCTTATATTTTTTATACTTTTTTCCTCATTAATCACTTCTTTAGCATTAGCAAGAAGCACAGGATGTAAAGAGGGAAATTGTGACAATGGTTATGGTAAGTGGGTTTACACAGATAAAACAACTTATGAAGGTGAATGGGTAGCTACAAAAAAACATGGCCAAGGAACTGAAACATGGCCGAATGGATATATTTACAAAGGTGAATTTAAAGAAAGTCAGTGGAACGGTATAGGAATTTTATTTTTTCCTGATGGTTCAACATACGAAGGTGAATGGGCCAATGGTTTTATGAACGGTGAAGGTACTTTTACTTGGTCAGATGGTAAACAAAAAAAAGGTATTTGGAAAAATGGAAGTTTCCAAGAATAGTTTTAAAACATTGTCAGAACCAGTTAAGCAATTTGGTGGATTAGTTGGTATAATTATTCTTATCTTTCTAACTTTTTTTGTTTTAAATAATATTTTTGGTGAAGGTGATGAATTGGTTGCAAAAATGAAAATAGAAGAAGAAAGAATAGCTCAAGAAAGGAAACTTAATAAGCTTATTTCTAGTCTTCCATCAGGTGTTTTAGTCTCGTTTGATGGCACTGATAATTTCAAATTATCTGATGAATTATATGAAGCTGTTTGCAAAGCAACTAAACTTATACCTCAACGTGCAATAATGGGTGCAAATTTTCTAAACTTTAGAGCACATGAAATTTATACAATTAATGGAAATAAAATAGACGAAACATTTGTAAAATGGGACGATGAAAAAAATAAATGTTTTGCAGGTTTCGTTGTAAGTGGAAATAACGTTGGTGTAGACGAAACTGTTAAAGTAAGTGGAGAAGCTTTGAGTTTTTTAAGTACAGGTATTGATACAAGAGTTTATTTTATTAAAAATTTTTAAGGAGGAAATGTAACAAATTATAGAGATTTTATTTTATCTTAATTTCGTATAACCTTAATATTATTTATGTCTGAACCAGTAATTAAATGCCAATCTGTTTATAAAATTTTTGGAGCAAACGCTGAGAGAATGCTTAAAGAAGCAAATGGTAATGTTGATGCTAAAACATTTCAAGATAATGGATGTATTGTAGGAGTTAATAATGCTTCTTTTGAAGTTTCAAAAGGTGAAATGCTAGTTGTAATGGGTTTATCAGGATCAGGTAAGTCAACATTATTAAGGTGTATTTCTAGATTAACAGATGCAACTGGTGGAAAAATTTTTATTGAAGGTCAAGACTTGCTTAATTTAAATAACAAGGAACTTATTGACTTAAGAAGAAATAAAATGGGAATGGTTTTTCAAAGTTTTGCACTACTTCCTCACAAAACAGTCTTAGAAAATATTGCTTTTCCTCTTCAAATTAAGGGTATTAAAACTGAAGATAGTATTAATAAAGCAATGGATATGGTCAAACTCGTTGGTCTTGATGGAAGAGAAAATTATTTTCCAAGAGAGTTATCTGGAGGACAACAACAAAGGGTTGGGATTGCAAGATCTTTGGCAGTCGAGCCAGATATATGGTTCTTAGATGAACCTTTTTCAGCATTAGATCCTCTAATAAGGAAAGAGATGCAAGATGAATTTTTAAGACTTCAAGAAAAATTACAAAAAACAATTATGTTTATTACTCATGATTTTGATGAAGCCTTAAAACTTGCTGATCGTATTGCAATTATGAAAGATGGAATAATTGAACAGTTAGATACACCTGCTAATATTGTTTTAAAACCAGCAACAGAATATGTAAGAAAATTTACAGAGGAAGTGCCGAGAGAAAAAGTTTTATTAATTCAAGATGTAATGGATGAAAAAACCTCTTCTGATATAGGTGATTTAAAAGTTTCAAAAGATGAGATTATAGAAAATGTTGCTGAAAAAATTTTAACTCAAGAAAAAACAGTAGCTGTGACAGATAGCAAAAATAATGTCGTAGGCTCAATAAATCCTGCAAAAATTATTAACACAGTTTTTGGAGGAAGAAAAAATAATAATTAAATTATGGAAATTCTAAAAAAATATCCAAAATTATTTCAATGGTTATTTTTATTAGTTGTGTTTTTTGCACTATGCTTTGCAATCGATGTACCTGAAACATATAAATTTATAAGAGGACAGGCTGAATTTATAAAAGACCCAAATCAGAGTGCCTTCGTATTTCTAGGCAAAGAAGTTAGATATTATGCGTTTGATGTTTTTTGGAGGTTGCCACCACTTCTTGGATGGTTACCGATTTGGATAAATGATTCATTATTTTTCTTAATGAATGATTGGATGCCAATGGAATTCTGGAATGAAGATACGCAAGAATATAAAACTAGACCTTTAGTTTTACAAATAACTAGAAACTTAACTGCATTCATGACTTTTCTAATAGAATTAATTAGAGAAATTTTATTAGGTGGTCTTGAAACAATTGTTGCATTTACTAGTTGGGATTGGATTGATGCTAACCCTTGGGCAGAACTACCAGGCTTACCTTGGACTATTGTAGCAGCTGGATCAGCAATACTTGCTTATAAGTTAGGAGGTAAAGGATTAGCAATATATGCACTTTTATCAATGACTTACATTTCAATATTTGGGCAATGGAAACCTTCTATGCAGACACTTTCTTTTATATTGGTTGCAGCGCCTCTTTCATTTATTTTTGGGTTAGGTTTAGGTGTTGCGGCATTTAAAAGTAAAAGAGTAGAAAAAGCTTTATATCCAATACTTTTAGTTATGCAGACAATGCCCCAGTATGCGGTATTAGTTCCTGCACTAGTTCTTTTTGGGGTCGGTGACCATGCTGCAGTAATTATAACAATGATTGTTGCTGTGCCACCAATGATACTTTTAACTTTATTAGGTTTAAGAGCTGTCCCTCCAGAGGTAATTGAAGCTGGTAGAATGAGTGGATGTAATAACTGGCAACTAATGTCAAAAGTATTAATCCCAACAGCGAGAAGAGATATTTTAATAGGCGTTAACCAAGTAATAATGGTTTGTTTTTCTATGGCAGTTATCTCTGCATTTATTGGAGCAAAAGGTTTAGGATTTAATTTATTGTTAGCATTAAATCAGTTGAATATTGGATTAGCATTAGAGGCAGGTTTATGCATTAGTTTGATTGCAATTCTATTAGATAAGATGTCATTAGCTTGGGCCAATAAACAAGTTGATTATTTTGGTAATTTGAATTTTTTTCAACGAAATAAAAATTCTTTATTCTTTGGCGTTGTAGTAATAGCAGGTATTCTATTAGCTTACTTTGGATCAATTAATTTTAAAGATGGGTATAATTATTTATTTGAAGTTCCACATAATAAAGGAATATCAACAGCGGGTTTTTGGAATAAAGGAGTTGACTGGATATTTGATACTTTCTTCGTATATATAAAAGCATTTAATACTTGGCTAATTGTAGATGTGCTACAACCAATGAGAGCTTTGTATTTGAGAATGCCTGCTATTGCTACGTTAGTATTAGTTGTTGGAGCAGGATATTTAATTGGTGGAATTAGATCAGCTTTAGTTGTTTGTGGTTTAACTTTATTCATAGCTTTGAGCCCTTGGTGGGATAGAGCTTTAGTTACCACATACATGGCAACCTTTGGTGTATTAGTATCGTGCGCAATCGGATTTACCGTTGGAACCTTATGTTTTCAAAATAAACATTCTAGAAACTTCATGTTAAATGTTTGCGATATATTCCAAACTTTTCCATCTTTTGTATATTTAATTCCTGTAATGATGCTTTTTGGGATTACTGACACATCAGTTTTAATTGCAGTAATAGTTTATGCCACCATACCAGCAACAAGATACACGATAGAGGGGCTTAGAAGTGTGCCAGCAGGATTACATGATGCTGCAACGATGTCAGGTGTCACAAAGTTTCAAAGATTGTTTAAAATAGAATTTCCATTAGCATTTCCACACATGATGTTAGGGCTTAATCAAACAATAGTTTTTGCATTATTTATGGTGATTATAGGTGCTTTTATTGGGACAGAGGATCTAGGTCAGTATATTTTAAAAGCTCTATCAGATAAAAACGGGGCAGGTATTGGATTAACACTTGGAATTTGTGTTGCTTTCATTGGATTGATTTTTGACAATTTAATCAGAACTTGGGTCGATAAAAGAAAAAAACATTTAGGTATAGACTAAAATTGTGAAAAAATTTCTTGTTGCTATCGATCAAGGTACAACATCAACTAGAGTAATTTTATTTGATTTAGAAGGAAATATAAAATTTACATCTCAGTTTGAATTTAATCAATACTTCCC
Source organism: uncultured Pelagibacteraceae bacterium (assembly GCA_902522365.1). Lineage (GTDB taxonomy): Bacteria > Pseudomonadota > Alphaproteobacteria > Pelagibacterales > Pelagibacteraceae > Pelagibacter. The sequence goes on along the minus strand of CABYVH010000009.1, from coordinate 13,167 downwards.
AAAAAATGGATGGGTGGAACATAATCCAAATGAAATTTGGCTTACAACACTTAAGGCCTTAAAAAAAGTAATTAAAAAAGCATCTTTACTTAAAGGGAAAATATTAAGTATTGGAATTACTAACCAGAGAGAGACAACTATACTTTGGAACAAGAAGACAGGCAAACCAATATACAATGCAATTGTTTGGCAAGACCGTAGAACTCAAGAATACTGTGAAATCTTAAAGAAAAAAAATTATGAAAAAATTTTTAGAAAGAAAACTGGATTATTTATCGATCCATATTTTTCTGCAACTAAAATTAAATGGATATTAGAAAATGTAAAAAATGCTAAGAAACTTTTGAAATCAAATAGTTTGTTATTTGGTACTGTTGATACTTTTTTAATTTGGAAACTTACAAATGGAAAACATCATTTAACAGAAGCAACCAATGCTAGTAGAACTATGTTATTTAATATCAATAACAATAAATGGGATAAAGAAATTTTAAAAAAACTTAAAATTTCTAAAAAAATTTTACCAGAAATAAAAAATTCTGCTGATAATTTTGGCTTCACAAATAAGAAAATTATTGGCACTGAAATACCAATATCGGCAGTCTTAGGAGATCAACAAGCAGCTGCTGTAGGTCAGTCTTGCTTTGAAAAAGGATCGGTCAAAAGTACATATGGAACTGGAGCATTTGTAATAATGAATACTGGGTCTAAAAAAATTTATTCTAAGAATAAATTATTAACAACTATTTGTTACAGACTTAATGGAAAAAATATTTATGCCCTTGAAGGATCAATCTTTATAGCAGGTGCAGGTGTGCAATGGTTAAGAGATAAGTTGAAATTAGTTAATAATGCTTATGATACGGAAAGAATTGCTCAATCAAAAAAAAATAATGACGATGTATATATTGTGCCAGCGTTTAGTGGAATGGGAGCCCCTTACTGGAGACCTGATGCAAGAGGTTTAATAACAGGCTTAACAAGAGACAGTGACTGGAAAATATTAGTGAGAGCTGTACTAGAGTCTGTTGCTTATCAAAGTTATGATTTATTTAATGCTATGAGAAAAGATGGATTAAAACCTAATATTATTAAAATTGATGGAGGTATGGTTGAAAATAACTGGTTTTCTCAATTTTTAGCAAACATTATAAATATAAACACAGAAAGACCTAAAATACTAGAAACCACAGCCCTTGGTGTTGCTTTTTTTGCTGGATATCAAATTGGAGTATTTAAATCATTAGATCAAATAAAGAGAAAATGGAAAAAAGAAAAAATTTTTAAACCCAATATAAATAAGAAATTAAGAAGCAAATTGTTAAATGGTTGGAAAATGGCTGTTGATAGAACTTTATTATGAAAAATAACTTAATTATTTTAAAAAAGTATCCATCGAGTCGTCCATCGCAGAAGCCCATGGAGTATGATGAATTGGTGCTACAGATCCAGTCACAGGAGAAGAGAATGATTTATTTCTGTATGTTAGAATATCATTCACTTTATCATGCTCCCATTCTTTGAAATGTTTTCTGATTAATTCAAAATCTATTTTTGGATAATCAGACATTCCGTGGAGTTCTTTAGTATATTCTGTTTGAAAATCTATCATTTGATCTGGATTCTCTAATTTTTCCTCTAATGAAACCCATTTTTGAATATCATTTTCAACTTCATTGGCATCTGGAATTTTAATTTTGTTCATAATAACATCTCTTGCATACCAAGCTTGGCAATCAAACATATTAAATGTGTGAAATTGATCTTGCATACCAAGATACATAAGTTTGTGATTGTTTTGCCAAACTACACCTTTGTATAATTTAGGTGGGTAAAGTCTATTGTGCGTTTTGAGAACTAGGTTATCTTCTAAGAATGGGAAATGGTGTAAATAACCAGTACACAAAATAATAACATCCGTTTCTTGTTCTGTTCCGTCTTTAAAAATAGCTTTATTTCCATCTAATCTATCGAGGCGAAAAACTTCTTTCATCCCTTTTGGCCATTTAAAACCCATAGGATTGTGTCTGTATCCTATAGTAACGCTTTTAGCTCCGTATTTATTACACTGAAGTGCTACATCTTCAGCTGAATAACTACTGCCTAAAACGACTACATTTTTTCCTCTGAATTCTTCTGCATCTCTAAAATCATGCGAATGCATTATCCTTCCAGGAAAAGAACTCATACCTTTATACTCTGGAATATATGGAACTGAAAAATGTCCAGATGAGACCACAACATAATCAAATTTATCATTTAGTTTTTTATTGTTTGATTTATCTTGGTAGACAACTTCAAACTTGTCAGAAATATAATTTACACTTGTAACTCTTGTATTAAATTTAATTTTATTTTTTAATTTTCCTTTGCTTACTCTTCCAATTATATAGTTGTATAGAACCTCTCTAGGTGGAAAAGATGGAATAGGCTTTCCAAAATGCTCATCAAAAGAATAATCAGCAAACTCTAAACATTCTTTAGGACCATTAGACCACAAATACCTGTACATACTATTGTGAACTGGGTCACCGTATTGGTCTGAGCCAGTCCTCCAACTATAATTCCAAAGACCACCCCAATCCTCTTGCTTTTCGAAACAAACAATTTCAGGTATTTCTGAACCTTTATTTTCCTCATGTTCAAATGCTCTTAAAATAGAAAGTCCACACGGGCCAGATCCAATTATTGCTACCTTAGTCATATTTATAAGTTTATTTTATAAATAAATTGATAAAATTTAAACTATTTTTTATTTAAATTTACTTGTTATTAGATATCTAGTTTAATCTATTTAATTTATATATGAAAAACATCTTAGTAATTGGCGGTGGAGCTATGGGATCTGCATTTACTATTCCATGTATAGATAATAAGAATAAAGTAACAATTACAGAGCCCTATAGTAAATTATTTATTAAAAATCTATCTTCAAAAACTAAAAATCATTCAAGTTTAAAAATTAAAATGCCAAAACAATTAATTTTTAAAAACTATTCTAATGAGTTGTTTAGAGAAAAATATGATCTTATTGTTATTGCTTTAAGTTTATCTGGTATTGATTTTATTGGAAAAGAATTAAAAAAATTTCAAATTAAATCACCAATTCTTATACTTACTAAAGGTCTTAAATATGAAAAAAATTCAAAAAAAATATTAACACTCTCTCAACAACTCTTAAAAAAAAATAATAAATTAAATATTTCTGTTTTAAAAGGACCTTGCTTAGCTAAAGAATTAGCTAGAAAAAATCAAACAACTGTTATTGTTGCAAATAAAAATATCAAAACAGCTAAGTACATTGGCAAAATGATCTCTACTAAATACTATTTAATAGAATATTCAACAGATGTAGTTGGTGTTGAGATATGTTCAGCAGTTAAAAATATTTACTCGATGATTATAGGCTCTGGTCAAAGTTTAAATAGATCTTCAAGTTTGTTCCAAAAGTCAATATTAGAAATGAAATACATAACAAAATATTTTAAAGGTAACGAAGAGACAGTCTTAAGCCTTGCAGGTGTTGGCGATTTATATGTAAGTGCTGCTGGAGGAAGAAATAGTAAGATGGGAAATTACCTTGGACAAGGATACTCATTTAAAAAAGCAAAACAAAAATTCATGCTGAATGATACTGTTGAGGGAGAACAACTTATAAGAGAAATAGCTCCGTTTATCTTACAAAAATTAAATAAGAGCAAAATTTCTTTGATGATTAAATTAATTAAAACAATTCTAAATAATCAAAAATTTAATTTTTAAAAATATCATAAATCCTAGATTTTCATTTATAAGTAATTTTTAACTACTATTGTTATTTATATGATGCGCTGATACATTTATTTTTATTAATCAAAGAAAGAGGGGAATCAATGATTAAAAAAACAATAATATCGGTCTGTGCACTTATATTTTTAATTTCAAATATTAGTTACGCAGATATCACTTTTTGGACTACAGAAGTTCAGCCAGCTAGAATGGCTAAACAAGAAGCAATGGCTAAAGATTTTGAAGCTAAAACTGGCATCAAAGTTGAAGTTATTCCTGTAGAAGAAAAAGATTTAGGAACAAGAGCAACTGCAGCAGCAGCAGCGGGCGATCTACCTGATGTAATCTATCATACATTACAGTATGTATTACCTTGGGCAGAGGCTGGTATACTTGACGTTGATGCAAATAATGCTGTTGTAAAAGAACTTGGCAAAAAAACTTTTGCGCCAGGTGCTTTAAACATGGCTAAAAAAGGATCAAAAATAGCAGCTGTACCAGTTGACGGTTGGACGCAAATGGTCGTTTATAGAAAAGACTTATTTGAAAAAGCAGGCCTTGCACCACCAACAAGCTATGAAAATATAACAAAAGCAGTAGAAGCACTCTCTGGTGATGGAATGTTTGGTTTTGTTGCAGCAACAAAAACTGATGAAAACTTTATGAGTCAGGTTTTAGAACATGTTCTTTTAGCAAACGGAGTAAATGTTGTAAAAAAAGACGGAATAAGAAAGCAAGGCAAAAAACTTAAAGCTTCTTTAGAGTTCTATAAAGTTATATCAAATGCAAGTCCTCCAGGGGAATTGTATTGGAAGCAATCAAGAGAACTATATTTTGCTGGAAAAACTCCAATGATAATTTGGTCTCCATTTATTATGGATGAACTAGCTGGCTTAAGAGATTCAGCTCCACCAACAATAAATAGCGATCCAACATCTGGTGAGTTAGCTTCAAAAACTGGCTTTATTACAAACTTGAGTGGTCCTAATAATAAAAAAGGTGCTGCTTGGGCGGATGTCAGATATTTTGGAATAACAGCTGATGCTGATACAGAGGAAGCAAGTGCTTTTATCAAATACTCAATGGACGAGGGTTATACAAAAACACTTTCAATCGCACCAGAAGGTAAATTTCCTGTGAGAAGAGGAAACTCAAGCGATCCTGAGGCATTTACTAAAGCGTGGAGTAAATTGCCAGTTGGAGTTGATAGAAAAGCACCTTTATCAGACTTATATTCAGAAGATGTTATAAATAATATCGTTGCTGGATTAGATAAAGCTCAAAGATGGGGCGTAAAAGAAGGTGAACTTTCTAGAGCTTCTAAAATTATTAATAACAAGTTTATTAATAGAATAACTAGACTTTATGTTGACGGACAAATTGATATTGATCAAGCAGTAGATATGATCAATCAAAAACTCTCTCAATTTTAATCTAGTAATTTAAATTTAAATAAAAGCGGATAATATGTATTATCCGCTTTTTTTATGAGTGATACACTTTCAAAAATAGAAAAAAGAACTGCATATATATTAATATTACCTGCAGTTTTCCTTGTTTTTTCAATTATCTTATTTCCAATATTTGCAAATGTTTGGATAAGTTTTAAAGAGGTTGGATTAAAAGATATTAGAATTCCTGAACCTAGAGCAAAAAAAATTGTTAAATCAATTAAAGATAATCTAGACCAATTAAAAATTATTTATAAACTTAGAAATAGTTCATTAATTTTAGAAATAAGGGATGTAAAATTTCAAGATAAATTACCCAAGAATATTAAGCCTATAAATTTAGATGAAAGATGCAGGGTCAAATCAAATAAAATTTATTGTGAATTTGGAAATTGGGAAGCTAAATACAGGGAAAATTTTCAAATATTATTACAGAGTTCTGATGACAAACCAATAAACAAAGAAAAATTAAAAACTATTAAACCAAAATTAACAGGTAAATCAGATAATATTCTATTAAATACTAATTTTACGTTAAAAAATTTTAAAAAGGTATTTTTTCAAAATGAATTTTTTGATTTATTAACAACTACTTTTTACTATACTTTCTTTGGAACGATTGGCTCGATCATATTTGGAATACTCACCGCACAACTTGTGAACCAGAAGTTTTTTGGAAGAACATTTATGAGAAGTGTTTTGCTATTTCCATATGTGGGTCCAGTTGTTGCCCTAGCATATACTTGGGAGTTATTATTAGACCCTTACAGCGGCACTTTAAATAATCTTCTCATGAATTTTCAAGTTATCCAGGAACCTTTAAATTTACTTGGTCAAAAATATTTAACAATAAACTTTTTTGGTTTTGATATTAAATTAAGATTAGCGTTAACTACTGTAATTATTTTTGAAATTTGGAGATACTTTCCTTTAGCTTTTTTATTTATATTAGCTCGACTTCAAGCAGTACCTAAAGAATTATATGAAGCAGCTGAAGTGGATGGTGCTGGTCCTTTACAAAAATTTATTAATATCACTCTTCCTCAAATAACAGCTGTGATATCCATTCTCTTTATGATTAGGTTTATTTGGAACTTTAATAAATTTGAGGATATTTTTTTATTAACAGGTGGTGCATCTGGAACTAGAACTTTGCCAATAAATGTTTATGAGCAAGGATTTACTATTTCTGATATCGGCATGGGATCAGCAGTATCAATTGTAATAGTTGCTTTGCTGCTAATATTTATGTTCGTTTACTTTAAATTAATAGGTAAGAGGGCCGATGAAAACTAAAAGTTTGATATACTACTTATTAATTTCTTCGATATTTTTATTTTCTTTGGTTTCTATTTGGAAAATTTTAGTAACATTGCAAGGGGTTGAGCTTAAAAATTTCAATTTTGCAATAATTATTACTTTAGGTATCGCTATTAGTCTTTTAAATTTAATTATAGGAGAAAAGCTAAATTATTTAATTAAATCAAGTCTTTTTGCTCTTATATTTACTTTTGTTGATGGATACATAGTTCAAGTAATGCCAATTTGGTATAATATTGGAATTTTTGCTATTTTGATATTTTTCTCTTTAAAAATTAATAAATATAATCAAAAATATTTAGCATCAGAACATTCATCGCAAATAGTTGTATTTGATTTTTTAACTCTTTTTGGAATTGTTTTATTTTCATTTGTTATCCTATTCCCATTTTACATGATGTTGATAACAAGCTTTAAAACTCAAGCTGCTTTACTAATTAACCCTCTAGACTTTAGTATTAATTTTAACCAAGACTTTAAGGAATTATTTAAGTCATACTTTGTAATATTTGATACTTATAATTTTGGCAGATACATACTTATAAGTACATTTGTTTCAGTAGGGACAGTTATAGTTACTTTGATATTTGCAATACCAGCTGCTTATGCAGTAGCAAGGTTAAATTTCTTTGGAAAAAACTTTCTTTCAACTTCAATTTTAATTATCTATATGTTCCCTGCTATTGTATTGGTTATTCCTTTGTATACCGTTTTTAGTCAATTAGGGTTAAGGAACTCAGTTGGTGGTTTATTAATTGTTTACACAGCAACTACTTTGCCAGTTGCAATTTATATGTTACAAGGTTACTTTAGAAGTATTCCCAAAGAACTAGAAGAAGCAGCAATCATGGACAAATTAAATTGGTTTGGCATAATTATAAAAATAATTTTACCATTAAGTATACCCGCAATCTCATCAGTTGCTTTATATGTCTTTATGATTGCGTGGAATGAGTTTTTATTTTCTCTTATGTTCTTAGACAATCCAAACTCATTTACCTTATCAAGGGCAATACAATATCTTAGTGGTGATGCCGAAACACCAAGACAATATCTAATGGCTGGGTCAGTAGTTGTTACAATACCTGTTTTGTTAATTTTTGTATACTTTGAAAAATATTTAGTAAGTGGTCTTACTGCAGGAAGTGTAAAGGGTTAATGGAAGATTTTATCAAATCTGCTAAGAAAGTTTTATTGGGTAATAAAAAAAAAGGATACACATTACCAACAAATAACAAATTGTACCCAGCACAATGGAATTGGGACTCAGGTTTCATTGCTTTAGGATATTCGCATTTTAAACTTAAATATGCACTAGATGAAATAAAGACATTAATCAGAGGTCAATGGAAAGATGGAATGATACCCCATATTTTGTTTCACGATTTAAATACCAATTATTATCCAAACCATTCTGTTTGGGCTTGTGGAAATAAAATACATTCATCTGGTATTACCCAACCACCAATTCTTGCAATAATTTTAAAACTAATTTTAGATAAAAAAAGAATTAATAATAAAGATAAAGCTGAATTTAAAAAAATAGTAAAAGGAATATTAAAATACCACAAATGGTTTATTAAATTTAGAGACCCAAAAAATACAGGTTTAGTGTCAATTTTGCACCCTTGGGAAAGTGGCTACGATAATTCACCATTGTGGGATGAACCAATGAGCAAAGTAAAAGTTCCCAAAAACCTAAAATATAAAAGAGGAGATAACAAAGTTGTTAATCCTGAATATAGGCCATTAGATATTGATTATGATAGATACGTAACTATCAAGAATCATTTGAGAAAAAACAATTATAATCCAAAAAAACTTTATAAGACGTCGCTATTCAATGTAGTTGATGTTGGTTTTAACTCTATATTTTTAAGAGCAAATAAAGATCTTCTTAAATTATTAAGTATATACAATTTGCGAAGTACCGAATTAGAAACATATATATTAAGATCTGAAAATAAAATTGTAAAATTATATAATCACAAAAAAAATATATTTTTCAACATTGATTTAAAAAATAAAAAAAAAATAAACATTCCATCAATTACTCATTATTTTATTTTATTTGCAGATTTAAAAGACAAAGTATTAAATAATAAAATTATTAAAAACTTAAAAAAACACAGTTCTAAAGAAAAATATTTATTATCAAGTGTAAAACCAAATCACCAAAAGTTTGAAGAGAAAAGATATTGGAGAGGTCCGGTATGGATTAATTGTAATTGGATAATATATCAAGGGTTAAAAAATAAGAATATTAAATTTGCTAAACAAATAAAAAGAAAAACTATTAATTTAGTAAAGCAAAAAGGATTTAATGAATACTTTAGCTGTAAAACTGGTAAAGGATTTGGTGCAACAAATTTTTCTTGGACTGCCGCATTATTTTTAGACTTAATACTTGAAAATAAAAATGACTAATTACAACTGGAATTATCCAACAACTGTTTGGGTAGGCAAAGATAGAGCTAAGGATTTAGAAAAGGCTTGTGTTGAAATTAAAACTTTAAAACCATTATTAGTAACAGATAGAGACTTAATTAATTTAGAATTTATAAAAGATTTAATAAATGATTTAGAAAAGAAATTTAAATTATGTATTTTTTCAAATTTTTCAGGAAACCCAACAGGGGAGAATGTTGATGAAGGTGTTGAGGTATTCAAGAATAATAGTTGTGACAGTGTAATAGCTATTGGAGGTGGAAGTGCATTAGACGTGGGTAAAGCTATTGCTTTTATGTCTGGACAATCTAGACCAATTTGGGATTTTGAGGATATTGGTGATTATTGGAAAAGGGCAGATGAAAAAAATATCTCTCCAATAATTGCAATTCCAACAACTGCTGGAACAGGTTCAGAAACTGGCAGAGCATCAGCAATAATTAATGCAAAAACTGGAATAAAAAAAATTATTTTCCACCCAAAATTTTTACCATCTATTGTAATATTAGACCCGGTACTTACTAAAGATCTTTCTCCACGTTTAACAGGAGCCACAGGAATGGATGCATTAGCACACAATTTAGAGGCATTTTGTGCTCCTGGTTTTCACCCCATGGCTGATGGAATAGCAATTGAAGGAATGAGGTTGATAAAAAAATCTCTTTTAAAAGCTGTAAAAGATGGAAATAATCTGGATGCTAGATCTGATTTGTTAGCTGCAGCAAGTATGGGATCTACTGCATTTCAAAAAGGCTTAGGAGCTATTCATTCACTTAGCCATCCACTTAATGCTCAATTTAATCTTCATCATGGATTATCTAATGCAATATTTATGCCTTATGTTTTAACTTTTAATAAAGAAAATATTGAGGAAAGAATCATTTCTATTTGTGATTACCTTAACTTAAGTAAAAGTTTTGATGCTTTTCTCGAATGGTTACTAGAATTAAGAAAAGAATTAAATATTCCACATAAACTGTCAGATGTAATAGAAATAAATAAAATGAACTTAGATGATTTATCAAAGATGGCTCTTGATGATCCATCAACATCTTCAAATCCAAAAAAATTGACTATAAATGATATGAAAGCTATGTATGAGCATAGTATTTCGGGAGATTTATTTTAATGAAAAAAATATTAATAGTTGAGGGAAATTTAAGAGAGGAAAATCAGAGTTTTACTGACGGTGGAATTAAAACACATACAGAAAGTCTTAAAGATAGTATAGCCTATTTTACTGATAAAATTGAAATAGATATTGTAAATCCCTCATCTGACAAAAACATTTCTGAAACAGTAACTGATCTCGATAAATATGATGGACTAATATGGGGTGGGAGTAGTCTAAATATTTATAATGATACCATCGAAATAAGAAGACAGATCGAATTTATGAGAGAGTGTCAAAAAAAAATTAAAAAAATATTAGCTATTTGCTGGGGACTTCAGGTTGCTGTTACCGTAGCAGGAGGGCAGGTAAAAAGATGTACAAACGGATCTCACAGAGGCATAGCGCTTAATATTGAAATAAATAATGATGGATTAAAACATCCTATATATAAAAATAAAAGTAAAATTTTTAACACACCTGCTTTTAATTTTGATGAAGTTGCAACATTGCCAAAAAATTCAAAATTGCTAGCCTCAAATCCTATAAATAAAGTTATGGGAGTAAATTTTCAGTCTGAGGCAAGTGATATATGGGGTATTCAATATCACCCTGAAATTACTTACGATAAAATGATAAGCCTAATACATTTCAGAAAAGAACGTCTTTTAAACAATAATGCTTTTGTTGATGAGCAAGAGATAAATAATCATGTAAAAATGATTGCTGAAGAAAATAAGATTACAAATAAAGATCTTAGAATGCGTGAACTTGAAAACTGGCTTAATTATCTTTTAAAATAGACCTTCTGTCTCACCTTTTTCATTAATACGAATTGAATCAGCTGCTGGCACTTTTGGTAATCCTGGCATTGTCATTATTGCACCGCATACAACAACGATAAATTCCGCTCCTGATGACAGTCTTAACTCTCTTATTGGCAATACATGACCTGAAGGTGCTCCTTTTAGATTTGGGTCAGTAGAAAAACTATATTGAGTTTTTGCAATACAAATTGGTAATGATTGATAACCTCTTTCTTCAAAAGCTTTTAATTGGTCTCTAATTTTAGTATCTGCAACCACTTCGCTTGCTCTGTAAAGTTCCTTAGCTATTGTTTCTATTTTTTTAAATAATGAAGTTTTATCATCATACAAAAATTTAAAATTACTATCTTTTTCACATAATCCAACCACATCATTTGCTAAATCAATTGCACCTTCTCCACCTTTTTCCCAATGCTTTGATATAGAGGCTTTAATACCTTTTTGTTCACAAAACCTTGTAACTTCATCAACTTCTTTATCAGTATCTAAAACAAAGTGATTTATAGCTACTGTTACAGGTAATCCAAATTTTTGAATATTTTCTATATGTCTTTCTAAGTTAACCAATCCTTTTTTAACTGCATCAACATTTTCATTTTTTAATTCGTCTTTTTTAACTCCACCATGCATCTTTAGAGCTCTTATAGTTGCAACAATCACAACACAACTTGGTTTTAATCCTGATTTTCTACATTTAATATCTAAAAATTTTTCTGCACCTAGGTCAGCACCAAATCCAGCTTCTGTTACTACATAATCTGAAAGTTTTAATGCCGTCTTAGTTGCTAAAACAGAATTACATCCATGAGCTATATTTGCAAATGGTCCACCATGAATTATTGCGGGATTATTTTCCAACGTTTGTGTTACATTTGGTCTAATAGCATCTTTTAACAATACAGTCACTGGACCGTGTGCATTTAAATCTTTTGCATATATCGGTTTTTTATCTCTTGTATAAGCAACAGTAATATTGCCAATTCTATTTTCAAGATCATGCAAATCATTTGATAGACAAAAGATCGCCATTATTTCTGAAGCAACAGTAATATCAAAGCCATCTTCTCTCGGAAATCCATTTGCAACACCACCAAGATTAATATTTATAGATCTCAAAGCTCGATCATTCATATCGAGAACTCTTTTCCAAACTATTCGTCTAACATCTATGTTTAATTTGTTTCCCCAATATATATGGTTATCTATTAATGCGGATAAAAGATTATGAGCAGATGTGATTGCATGAAAATCTCCAGTAAAGTGTAAATTAATTTGTTCCATTGGGACTACCTGAGCATATCCACCACCAGCAGCTCCACCCTTCATACCAAAAGAAGGACCGAGACTAGGTTCTCTTAAACAAACAATAGATTTTTTACCGATTTTATTTAATCCATCTGACAATCCTACAGAAGTTGTTGTCTTTCCTTCACCAGCTGGCGTTGGTGTAATTGCCGTTACTAGTATTAATTTTCCATCTTTTTTATCTTTAAATTTTTCTAAGTATTCAAGTTTGATTTTAGCTATATATCTGCTTATTGGACTATATGCCTCAGCTTTATCAGGCACTCCTACGCCATCTAAAATCTCTTGGATAGGTTTCATTTTTGCTTCACGAGCTATTTGGATATCTGTTTTTGACATTTAGTTTAAAATTTATAATTGTTTAATGTGCGAAATGTCTATACTTTTTTGATTGGATTTTAAACATCTAAAAAATATATATAAAAAAAATAAGAAAAAATTTATATTTAATTGGATAAAATTATTAAATGCAAAAATACTCAGTTTTCAGCCTTATTAAAAATGCGTTCTCAGATCATCAGAATTGGGAAGTTGCATGGAAAGATCCAACTCCTAAAAAGGAATACGATGTAATCATTATTGGTGGTGGAGGTCACGGTTTAGCAACAGCATACTACTTAGCTAAAGAGCACAATATTACAAATGTAGCTATCATTGAAAAAGGATGGATAGGTGGAGGTAATGTTGGAAGGAACACTACAATAATTAGATCAAACTATATGCATGATGACAATGCTTTGTTCAGTGAGTTTGGCATGGATCTATGGAGAAAGATGAGTCAGGATTTGAATTACAATGTTATGTTTTCTCCAAGAGGAATAATTAATCTTGCCCATTCAGATGCACAAATGAATGCATATTCAAGAAGAGGTAATTCAATGCGCCTAAATGGAATTGATGCGGTTTTATTAAATAGGGAAGAAGTTCAAAAACGAAT
>CABYVH010000008.1 GCA_902522365.1 uncultured Pelagibacteraceae bacterium | reverse complement strand
GCAGAATGGGCAGATGTTGTTATGATTTTGACTCCAGACGAATTACAAGCATCAATATATAAAAACCACATAGAGCAACGTGTTAAAGAAGGAACATCAATTGCGTTTGCTCATGGTTTAAATGTTCACTATGATCTTATAAAAGCTAGAAAAGATTTAGACGTATTTATGGTTGCGCCAAAGGGGCCTGGACATTTAGTAAGAAGTGAATATGAAAAAGGTGGGGGAGTTCCTTGTTTATTTGCTGTTCACCAAGACGGTTCTGGAAAAGCAAGAGATTTAGCAATGTCATATGCATCAGCTGTTGGAGGAGGTAGATCTGGAATAATTGAAACTACATTTAAAGATGAAGTTGAAACTGATCTATTTGGAGAGCAAACAGTTTTATGTGGTGGACTTGTTGAATTGATTAAAAATGGATATGAAACTTTAGTTGAATCTGGATACGAACCCGAAATGGCTTACTTTGAAACTGTTCATGAAGTTAAATTAATAGTAGATTTAATATACGAAGGCGGAATTGCTAATATGAATTATTCAATTTCAAACACAGCAGAGTACGGTGAGTATCAGTCAGGTCCAAGAATAATTAAAAAAGATGAAACCAAGCAAAGAATGAAAGAAGTTTTAGCAGAAATTCAATCTGGTAAATTTACAAAAGAATGGATGGAGGAATGCAAAAATGGTCAAAAAAACTTTCTTGCAACAAGGGCTAAATTAGCAGAACACTCGGTTGAAAAAGTTGGCGCTGAACTTCGGGCTATGATGCCTTGGATTTCAAAAAAGAAACTTGTTGATAGCGATAAGAAGTAGATCAATTATTGTTTTATTTGGGCTAAAATAGCCATTTTATTTTGCAATCTGAGCGTGAGCATGTCCTTGGCTTCCGTAACCAAAAATTGCTACTTTCTTATCTTTTATTAAATTTACGTTTGTATCTTTTTCATAAAACATTTTCATAATTTCTCTCCTTTAATTTTTAATTTATTTAAATACTTCTGATCCTCTTGTCATAGCAACTGCACCTGTTCTTGAAACACTCACTAAACCAAATTTTTTTAAATTTTTTGACATATTATCAATTTCTCTTCTTAAGGCTGTAATTTGAATAACATTTGATTTTGTTGTTTTATCTAACAAAACTGGATTGAATTTTTTACAAGCTTCAAAAGCTTTATTTAATTTAATATTATTTGCCACAAACTTGAATAATGCCATTTCTTTAAAAATAACGTTTTTATCTTCTCTTTTAAAGTCTGCTACTTTATGAACTGGGACTAACTTTTTTAGTTGAAGTTTAATCTGATCAACAACTTGTGGTGTCCCTGTAGTAACAATTGTTATTCTTGAAATATTTTGTTTCTGATCAACCTCAGCCACTGCAAGAGACTCGATATTGTAACCTCTTCCAGAAAATAACCCAACTACACGAGCTAAAACTCCAGATTCATTATCTACCCATACAACTATGATATGAGTATCAAGTTTCTGCTTTTTTCCAGCGAAACTATATGCTGATTTTGAATTTGCCATTAAACTAGCGTTCTGCCCTTTCCAGTGATCTTTTTTTCTTTTTGATCTTTAGGACCAAGTAACATTTGATTGTGAGGTTTTCCAGATGGTATCATTGGATAACAATTTTCCTGTTTGTCTACAAGACAATCAAATATTACTGGTCGATCTGTATTTAACATTTCAATAATCTTATCATCTAATTCTTCGGGTGTTTTGGCTCTTATACCAACACAACCATAGGCTTCGGCCATTTTAACAAAATCTGGCAATGCAGCTGTGTAACTCTCAGAATAATTTTTATCATGAAGTAATTCCTGCCACTGTCTTACCATCCCCATGTATTCATTATTTAAAATAAATATTTTTATAGGTAAATTGTATTGCACTGCTGTAGACATTTCTTGCATAGTCATTAAAACTGAAGCTTCACCAGCGATATCAATAACTAATTTTTTTGGATGTGCAATCTGAACTCCAACAGCCGCGGGTAAGCCATATCCCATTGTGCCGAGACCACCAGAAGTCATCCATCTATTTGGTTTATTGAACTTGTAGTGTTGTGCAGCCCACATTTGATGTTGACCAACCTCAGTTGTAATATATGTATCTTTATCTTTAGTTAGTTCATACAATCTTTCGATTGCGTATTGAGGCTTAATTGTCTCTTCATTACCAATATAGTCTAAGGATCGTTTTGATCTCCATTTTTGAATTTGTTCCCACCAATTAGATATTTGGTGTTTGTTTGATTTAGAAAAATTATTTTTTGATTTTTTAATTGTTTTAAGTGTTGATGTTAAAACTGACTTAATATCTCCGACAATTGCTAAATCTACTTTTACATTTTTATTTATAGATGATGGATCAATATCAATGTGAACTTTTTTTGATTTAGGAGAGAACTCGTCAATTTTACCAGTAATTCTGTCATCAAACCTTGCACCAACATTTATCATTAAGTCACAACTATACATTGCGTTGTTTGCTTCAAAGGTACCATGCATTCCTAACATTCCTAAAAATTGATTATCATCAGCAGGGAAACAACCAAGACCTTGTAACGTTGAGGTTATAGGAAAACCAGTTGCATATACAAGTTCTCTTAAAAGTTCACTTGCCTTTGGTCCTGAATTAATTACTCCACCTCCAGTATAAAAGATTGGTTTTTTTGCTTTACTAATTAATTTAATTAATTCATCAATATTTTTTTGAGAAAAATTATCATGAGATTTTCCATTTAACTTTTTAGCCTTCGTAAAATTTTTATATTTACCTTTTTGAAATTGTATATCTTTTGGGATATCTACCAAAACGGGTCCTGGTCTACCTGTAGTTGCCACCTCAAAAGCTTTATGCATTACTTCTGCTAAATCGTTAACATCTTTTACTAACCAGTTATGTTTAGTACAAGGTCTAGTAATTCCTGTTGTGTCACATTCTTGAAATGCATCTGTGCCAATTAAGTGTGTTGGAACTTGGCCTGTGATGCAAACTAAAGGCACAGAGTCCATATAGGCATCGGTTAAAGCTGTTACAGCATTGGTAGCCCCAGGACCAGATGTAACTAATAATACACCAGGTTTGCCAGTTGATCTTGCGTAGCCTTCGGCAGCATGTCCCGCACCCTGTTCATGTCTTACTAGAATATGTTTTACAGAGTTAAAATTTTTTAATTCATCATAAATTGGAAGAACCGCTCCTCCAGGATAACCAAATAAGTGACTAACATTTTGATCTTCCAAACATTTGAATACTATCTCAGCTCCTGAATATAATTTTGGCATTCAGACAATCTAGCTGAAGTTGTACTCATTGGTCAAGTTATTGTGAGGATTATTTAGAATTTTTTTATAAATTTTGAAAGAGCCTCAGCATCAAATTTTTGCCAATCACTCATTTGACCTCTAGCCCAAGTTCTCTGTCTTTTAGCGTATTGTCTGGTTTTTATTACAATATTTAGTTTTAAATCAAACATAGAAGTTTTTTTATCAATAAATTCTTGAATCTCTCTTATACCTATAACTTTGAAAATGTTGCTATCATTCTTCAAATTAAGCTTTAAAAAATCCTTAACTTCTTTAATAGCTCCATCTTTAATCATTTGATCTACTCTTTTGGAAATTTTATTAATTAGTTCATCTTTGGGATAATCAATATAAATTTTTATAAATTGATCCTTTTTAAAAGACGGTTTTGTTTTCTTATACCATTCAAAAATTGATTTCTTTGAAATCGAAATAACTTCATAAGCTCTGATTGATCTTTGAGCATCAGTTGGGTCAATCCTATTTTTTACTGACGAATCGATTTTTAAGAGTTCTAAATAAAATTTTTTTTGACCTAAATTATTTTGCATTCGTCTTACTTTATTACGAATAGGGATAGGAATTTTTGGAATTTTTACCAATCCATCAGTCAGAGCTTTAAAATAAAGACCAGTACCACCAACTAAAACTGGTATTTTATTTTTGTCTCTTATTTTTTTTATATTCTTTTTTGCTAATTTTAACCACTCACCAGACGAAAATTCTTTTTTAACACTTCTAAAACCATATAAATGATGATTGATTTTATTCAAATCAGTTTTTGAAGGTCTAGCAGTCAGTATATTTAATTCTTTATATACCTGCATGCTATCCGCATTAATAATTTCTCCATTTAACTTTTTGGCAATATTCAATGCAGCTTTAGACTTGCCTGATGCAGTTGGACCTGAGATTAATATTATTTTGGACTTTAGGTCCATGTTGTTATTTTAATTTTACACCAATATATGTTCTTTGATTTTGGTTATTATAAATTGCAATTAGCAAGTTATTTTCATCACTTCTTAACTTTAATTTTACTACATTATCAAGATCACCTATTGTGTTAATTTTTTTTCTATTTGCTTCAACAATAACATTGTTTACTTGTAAATAGTTTATAGGACTATCTTTATCTATTTTAGTAATGACCACTCCACTTGTTCCTTTTGGAAGATTTCTTGCCTCAATATCATCTTTACTTAATAAACGAACATCTATTTTCAAACCTTCAATTCTCTTTACTTTAGGTTTTTCAATTGCTGGTTTTTGTGCTCTAAAGTCTTCTGATGTTTCCAATCTTCCTAAGATTATTTCTTTTGTAATTTCTCGTTTATTTCTCCAAACTTTAACAATTACTTTTTTTCCTACATCTGTTTCAGCAACAATTTTGGGTAGTTCCTTCATTTCATTAATAGGTTTTCCATCAAACTCTAAAATTATATCACCAGGTTTAATTCCTCCTTTGTCGGATGGACTGTTATCTGCAACACTTGCAACTAGAGCACCTCTAGGTTTGTCCAACTTTTCTGCATCTGCTATTCCTTGGTCTACTACTTGAATTCTAACTCCGAGCCATCCTCTTTTTGTCTCTCCAAATTCAATTAATTGATCAATTACTTTTTGAGCACTATTAGATGGTATTGCAAAACCAATTCCAATTGAACCAGATTGGCCAAGTATAGCTGTATTAATTCCAATAACATCTCCGTTCATATTAAATAGCGGACCTCCTGAATTTCCTTGGTTTATTGAAGCATCAGTTTGTATGTAGTCCTCATATCTTGATAACCCTATGCTTCTATTTCTGGCAGAGATTATTCCTGCTGTTACTGTACCTCCTAGACCAAATGGATTACCTATTGCAATAACCCAATCTCCAATTCTAGATTTGTCTGAGTTGCCAAATTTTACTGGCTTAAATTTTTTATCTGAATCAATTTTTAATACGGCAATATCCATACCTGCGTCAGCACCAAGTACTTCTGCTTTGTAATCTTCATCTCCATTAACTCTAACAAATATATCTGATGCTCCTTGAATCACGTGGTTGTTTGTTATTACGATTCCATCTTCACCAATTATAAAACCTGATCCTAGTGCACTAGTTTGTCTTTGTTGAGGAGAACCAAACATATCTTCAAATGGTGAACCTGGAGGAAATTCAAATGGTAAAGGGTTTGATTTTGTTGTTACGGTTGTGGTAGTTGAAATATTTACAACCGATGGCATTAACCTTTCTGCCAAATCAGCAAACGATGATGGAATTTCCTGAGCTTTAGAAACTGTAAAATAATTTAAAGAAATTATTATTATTGAAAAAATTTTAGTCAAGTTTTTCATACTTTTAAATACCAAATAATTATAAAACCAATAAGTGCAAATATTAACCCACCTGCTCTCAATTGTTTATCAGCAACCACATCAAGTTTTTTTAACATATTTTTCATTTTTGATGGAAATAAGGCATATAACAAACCCTCAATAAACAAGAAAAGACCAAAAGCTATGATCAATTCTCTCATCTTAATTAAAATTTTTTATTTTTGTTTATTTCCAAAAAATTTGAAGAATTCACTATCTGGAGATAAAATCATTGAAGTTTCTCCTCCAATTAAAGCTTTTTGGTAAGCTTGCATTGCTCGGTAAAATCCAAAAAATTCTGGGTCTTGTCCAAATGCATCAGCAAAAATTTTATTTTTAAGGCCATCTCCTTCACCTTTCATAATTTCAGATTTTTTTTCTGCTTCAGCTAATATCACTGTAACTTCTTTATCTGCAGTTGATGTTATAGTAACTGCCATCTCTGCACCTTTTGCTCTAAATTCCTTAGCTTCTCTCTCCCTTTCAGTTTGCATTCTTCTAAAGATTGCATCACTGTTTGCTTGAGGTAAATCAGCTCTTTTTATTCTTACATCAACTATCTTAATTCCAAAGTTTTCTGCTTCGTTATTTACACCCTGTTGAATTAAAGCCATTTGTTTTGATCTATCTTCAGATAGTAGTGTTTGTAATTTTTGTTGACCTAGTACATTTCTTATTCTTGAATTAATGATCGTTGCTAATCTTGATCTTGCAACTCTTTCATTTCCAACTGAAATATAAAATTTTAGTGGATCGATAATTTGAAATCTAGCAAAAGCATCAACTATCAAACGTTTTTGATCAGATGCAATGACTTCCTCAGGTGGAGTGTCTAAATTTAAAACTCTTTTATCTAAAAATACTACATTCTGAATGAATGGAATTTTAAAATTTAATCCTGGCTTTAAAATAATTCTCTTAGGATCACCAAACTGAAGAACAATAGCCTGATTTACCTCTTTAACAATAAATATTGAAAAGAATAAAGTTGCTCCTATTAATATAATTATCGGTAATATAAATTTTCCAGCTTTCATTAATTTGTCCCTGATTTTAATTCTTGTAATGGTAGATAAGGAACTACGCCAGATCCCGAATCTTTATCAATTATTATTTTGTTTATATCAGCAAGAACTTGCTCCATTGTCTCTAAATACATTCTTTCCTGTGTTACTTCTTTTGCTTTATCGTATTCAGTATATATCGAAAGAAATCTGCTTGCTTCACCTTCTGCCTTTGCAACAACTTCCTTTTTATAAGCTTCCGCTGCTTGTAAAATTTTTGCAGCTTCTCCTCGTGCTCTTGGTATTACATCATTAGCATAAGCTTCTGCCTCATTTTTTGACCTCTCCATATCAGCTCTTGCAGCTTGCACATCTCTAAAAGCATCAATAACTTGGTCTGGTGGGTCAGCTTTTTGAGTTTGAACTTGTGTAATTAGTACTCCACTTTCATATTCATCAAGTATTCCTTGAATAATATCTTGAGTATCTCTTTCAATAACCGCTCTTCCTTCTGTAAGAATTGGCTGAATATCTGATCTTGCTATAACTTCTCTCATAGCAGTTTCTGCTGCTGCTTTAACTGTACCTTCTGGATCTTGAATTTTAAAAAGAAAATTACCAGCATCTTTTATTACCCAAAATACTGAAAAGTCTATATTAACTATATTTTCATCACCTGTTAACATTAAGCTTTCTTCGGGAACGTCAGCAACTCCTCCTCCTTGACCAAAACCACTATCTCTTTCTGATCTAAAGCCGATGTCCATTCTATTTACCTTAGTAACTTTTGGAGTTAACACACTTTCAATAGGGAACGGTAAGTGGTAATTTAACCCTGGTTGAGTAGTATTTATAAATTTCCCAAATCTTAAAACTACACCCTGTTCATCAGGTAAAACTCTATACAAACCACTTAACGCCCAAATTACTACTAAAATGATTAATCCTAATATAATTGGTTTTGATCCACCTTTCCCACTGCCTGTGAACCTGTTTATAGTATCTTGTAATTTTTTTATCGTCTCATCCAAATTGGGAGGTGTTGGGCCTCTTCTGAAACCACCACCATTTCCACTACCACCACTTCCTGGCGGACTGCCCCATGGACTTTGATTTTTGTAAATCGTCATTATGACATTCTATATAGTGTCTTTATAATCAAAAACAAGGTAAGTGTATTTTTATGAATGATAAAAAAGTAGGTCTTAGTGACACAATGAAGGCAAAAACTGAGCCAAAAACCTTTAAAAGAAACCCAATTCCAGGCACTAAATTTACAATTGCGATATCTAGTGCAAAAGGGGGTGTTGGGAAATCTACTTTTGCTACAAATCTAGCTCTAGCCTTAAAAAAAGTTGGATGCAAAGTAGGAATTTTAGATGCAGATATTTACGGACCATCTTTGCCAAAACTATTTTCGATAAATGAAAAGCCAGATAGTGATGGTCAAACTTTAAAGCCAATTATAAAGTATGACATTCAATGTATGTCTATTGGTTTTCTAACAGATGAACAAACACCTATGATTTGGAGAGGACCCATGGTTACTAGCGCCATTAAAACCTTTACTCAAAAAGTTGGTTGGAAAGACTTAGATTTTATTATTGTTGATATGCCCCCAGGTACTGGTGACACTCAACTTACATTTGCACAAGAAATTAGTGTAGATGGCGCGATTATAGTATCAACTCCACAAGAGATAGCACTTCAAGATGTAAAAAGAGGAATTAGAATGTTTGAAAAATTAAAAGTAAATATTATTGGATTAATTGACAATATGAGTCATTTTATCGGAGATGACGGAAAAAAATATGCTATTTTTGGAGAGAATGGTGTTGAGAGAACTGCACAAGAATTTGATAAGAAATTTTTAGGACAAATACCAATAAATTCTGATGTTGGTAAATATGGGGATATGGGAATTCCTATTGTCGAGAAAGATCCAGATCATGAAATTTCAAAAATTTATGTAAACTTTGCAGAAGAAATTAAACAATCCTATCTTTAATTTCAAAAGCCTCCATAAGCTCATTCCACTCTCTTTTTGAAAGTCCAGATTGCTCTAAATTTATATCTTCACCTTTTAATAGTTTTTGAATTATAACTTTTCCTTTTGCAGAAACCTCCGTGCCACCTATTCTATAATCCATAAATGCATCATATGTTATTGGAACCCATCTTTTTAATGTATCCAGCATTATATCTGCATAAACTCTGATTTCATATTGAGCATGGTGATCAGCACGTAATCTTAAAAAATTCATTAAGTTTAAAAGGTCAGTTTTCCAATACCACTGTGTATACGTATTCAAAGTTAAGTTCATTCTCGCTAACTCTCTGGCTAAACCCTTTTTATTTTCATCAATTGTAGACCCATCAAATTTTTGATTAAGCATAGTTTCATAATTATCATATGTTCTTTCAGCATCATTTTTTAAAAGTTCTAAAACTTCTTTTGCTTGTTCTCCCTCAATCACATCACCTCTACCTTGTCTGTTTGCAATTGATTGAGCTGCTAGATTTTGCGGATCAGGTAAATAAAATTCTTTATCTAAAATAGAATATCTTGCGGAGTATTCATTAACATTTGCTGTACGATGTCTAATCCATTGTCTTGCTATAAATATTGGTAATTTTACATGATATTTAATTTCACACATTTCAAATGGAGTACTATGCCAATGACGCATTAGATATTTTATTAGACCGCTATCTGTTGAAACCTGTTTAGTTCCTTTACCATAAGAAACTCTTGCAGACTGAACAATTGAGCTATCATCTCCCATATAGTCAATAACTCTTATGAAGCCATGATCTAAAGCTGGCATCGCTTCATATAATACTTTTTCTAATTCAGGAGCAGTAACTCTTTTGGTAACACTCTCTTGGGATTGTTGATCTTTTATGTCGTTTATTTGTTCTTTTGTAAGTTTCATGAATAAATTATTGAATCTCTTGTATTTGGTTTTATATTAATAGTGTTGGTTTTCCAACTATGACGATAAACGAATTTCGTAATAACCATTACGGACGTGGGGGCAGTACCCACCACCTCCACCATTTACAACTTAAGGGGGTGAATTAGGATCGACGGGTGTCTAAAAGTTGTTCTTTCGTTCGGTATTGTTCCGCCGTGATGGGCTAATTTATAAATGCTAACGAAAGTTACGCACTTGCAGCTTAATTAGTTTACTAATTAAGTTACGGGGTTTGGGGCACCTGGCAACAGAACGCCCCTTCCAGATTCTCGGTTCGCTAGAAAAATAAACACTTTTTAGAAAGTAAATACAGGTTGGCGTCACGGTGGCGTCACAAGAAAGGAAAAAGTGTAATGGCGTATATAAAAAAACTTAATGGGAAGTACAAAGTTTCAATCAATAAAAAAGGTTTTCCTAGACTGGCTAAAAGATTTCTGGATCTAAAGTCCGCCAGGTTATGGGCTAGAGAAATAGAGCTTCAAATGGAAAAGAATACTTTTGAAGATTATTCTGGTGGTGGGACTACCCTTAGAGAAGTATTAACTAAATACAGGGACGAGAAGACTATTCTCAAAAAAGGATTTAGAGAGGAAACTTCTAAAATAAATCTAATCATTAGACATAATATTTCTTTGCATAGTTTAATGAGGTTGAAGTCTTTTCATATTCATAGGTTCATGGACGAGCTATCTCAGACTAGAAAACCAAATACTGTAAATAAATATGTAAATATTATTTGTCATGCTTGGCGTGTTGCCAAAAGAGAATGGGGTATAAATCTTCCAAAAGATAATCCTTGCGATATGGTTACGCTCAATAAATATGATGATACTAGAGATAGAGTTCTAACAAAAACTGAATACCAGGATCTATTGTATTATGCAGAGGGATCTAACCTTCCTCAATTAAAAGATATTATTCAAATACTTTATTTGGTGGGTTGCCGTAGAGGTGAACTTCTCAGAATATCCAGAAGACATATAGATTGGGATAGAAAGTTACTTACATTTTACGATACAAAAAACGGTGAAGACAGAACAGTTCCTTTATCTAATTATGTGATCTCAATATTAAAAAAATATCCTTTTGGTGAAGTTATGTTTCCAATATCTGAGTTTAGATTAGAAAAGCATTTTAGGATTGCTAGAGAACAGGCAAACATTAAAGACTTTAGACTACATGATTTGAGAGCTTGCTTTTGTACTAATGCGTTATTGAGTGGTATGACAATTCCTGAAGTTAGTTCTTTGAGCGGACATAAGGATTGGACTCAGTTAAAAAGATATGCACGAATTAAACCAGAAGACTTATTAGAAAAAGTTAATAATATTGTAGCGATTAAGTAAAAAGTTAAAGGACTATCCTACGCTTTGATGGTTTCCAAAATTGCATAATGCTATGTGCAAAATGGAGTCTAAAAATACAGTTTTAGCATTGGTAAAATTCTAAAAATTAACTAAAAAAGATAACAGAAAGACATACGGCGGTAGGTACCCCGAAATCCCAAACTCCAGATTTGAAGACGAAACAAAATGAAAGGAGTTTTATGTCTAAATCAAAAAAAGAAATATCTGATTTAAAAGAAATAATCAGAATCCAAGAAAAAATAATAAAATTAAAAGAGAATGAATTCCAAATGGTTCATAAACTATTCATTCATTATTTGAGTAGATATGAGGAGTTTTTACATAAATATAAGTACCATAGGGAGCTATGGTTACATTCAGTAAATGACTTCAATGAGTTTGTTCAGAAGGTAATAAAGCCAAATAAAAAAGAAGTAATTAAAGGCAAGAAATATGGAGCCCGTGATTTTCCAATAGTGATTGGGGGTAAGAATGAGTAATTTTACAGACGGTGCTCCCAGAACTCCCCTCGAATGGTGTGATCTTGGTTACTATGTAATTGAATGTAATAGTGAAGGAGTTCCAAAAAGAAAAGGTTGGGATAAGGACGATAACAAAGCTCATTATTTATTTAAAAATATAAAATGGAAACCTGGAGTTATTGGGGTTCGTTTAGAAAACTTAGTAGACTTAGATATTGATAATCCAATAATGCAAAAGTTTTTGGGTGATATTATTTGTGGAGCTAAGTTTGGAAGAAACTCTAATCCTCTAAGCCATTTATTATTCGAAGGTGTAACAGAATATGAAACGATAAAAGTTCCAAATGCTTTTGAAAAATATTTTAAACACTTTCCCCATGGTTTAACTCTCTTAGATATAAGACACGGCAAAGATCATTTTACTTATGTACCTGGTGGACTAAGACCTCATAAAAAAAATATGGGAGCTGAAGTCCTGGACTGGATCCATTTTACAGGTTTCATGAAGTACGACACAAGAACAAAGGATCTAATGAGAGAGATTTGTCTGAAGACGGCATTGTCAGTTATGTTTCCTTCACAAGGTCAAAGAAATGTTTATATGACTTCTATTGCGGGTGTCCTGGCAAAACATACAGATTGGACAGATGAAAAAATAAATCAATTCTGTTTTGATCTTGCATTTAAGTCAGGGCATGAAAACCCTACTGAGTTCTCAAATAGTGGCTCTAATGCTCGAAACGAGAAGACTAAGACCTATGGAATACCTAAGCTAGCAGAAATACTAGAAGTTACTCCAAGTGATGTTTCAAAGTTATTTGGTTGGGTTGGTGTTAAAGATGCGTCTTCAATGTTTAGTGAGCTTGTTGTCTATAATACTGAACCTAAATCTTGGAAGTTAAAATTCAAAGACCATTGGATAAATATTTGGGACACTTCTTTGTTACTTTCATACACAAAATTAAAAATCTTAATATTAGAAAACTGTTTGGAAGAACCACCCGAAGTAGTTCCTAAAGATTGGAAAACAATCAGAATGCAATTACTTAAAAATGTAAAAGTTATAGATGCACCACCTGAGAGTTCTTACTATGGAATGATTGGTGGAATAATAATCGAATTCTTTCATAATAGAGGAAAACAGTTTGCGTCGCTCAAAGAGGAAGACACAAGATTTAATCTTGGATATTACGGTGGGACTGTTAAATGGAAAGGTTATTATTGGACTAAATTAGAAAGTATTGTCGATCAATTAAAAAGAAGAAATCAATCTTTTGAGCTTAGAAAACTGACCGCCTATTTAAGAGATAATCTTGACGGTGAGCAGGCTAAATTAACAATTGATAAAAAGGAATTAAGAGTTTGGAAGTTCCCAGTAGATACAATTGAAACTACTAAGCTAAATAATAAAGATGTGAAGGGAGCTGTAAAAGCTCATGAAAAAATGATGATCGAAAGAGAGCAAAAAGAAGGTTCTCGTTACAGTTCAAAAAAACCATATTAAATAGAATGAAAAAAACAAAGACAGACAGACACTATAAAAGTGATCTAGGGTTTTTATAATTTTGTTCTTATTTAATACTGAGTTAGAAGAATCTTAGAAAGAATTTTAAAACTCTTTTAGGTTCTTTCGTCTACAAATCTTAATGGTGGGGGGCGTAGAGCACCGCAAGGTGTCCCTCTACCATTTTAAAAAAGTTTTGGAGATCATCAAAAGACTGGGGCTAGTTACTCTGAATCACCCCGAAAAAAATGAAAAGAGTAATGTTTATTTGGATTATTAAAAATAATTCAAGGGAAGTTCGAGGTAACACATGAAACCAAATCTAAGACAAAAAGATAATTTATCAGTAGAAAATATTTTGAAGCTCTCAGAGCTTTATGATGACAATGTTCCAAGATCCATGGAAAAAGAGTCAAAATCGATTCCTGGAAGCTCCATAGAGAGTCGTATAGAGCCATTCAAGAAAGTTTCCGATACCAAGGTACCCCCAAAAAAATCTATTAAGATAGCTAAATCAAAAGAAGACTTAGAAGACGAATTCGAAGTAATAGAGATCCCAATGATGATGAAAGAGTTTGAGGAGTATTTAAAACTAAATCCTGGCAGAAGTTTTAGAGAGTTCCTTGAAGAAAGTAAAAAAGAGTCCAAAAGAATTAAAAAGAATTATGACGATATAGTTCTATCTGGAGCACTAGCCAAAATAGACAATGTAATGTCTGGAATAATGTCCATGGCTAAAGGTGGAATTATCCGTGATCCAAGTTTCACTTACTATAATCAAGGTGGATCTGCTAAAAAACCACCAATCAAAGATCCAATTCCAGTAAAGAAAATTGATATTATGGACTACCACAAATTAGGAATGGCACTTGCGGATCTATCAGATTATGAGAGGGATTTAGTCAAGGAGCTTTTGGATAAGACACTTCCTAAATCTAAGTAGCTATTGCCTTCTTAGAGTTCTGAACATAGCAATCTCTACATACTGGTTTTTCTGCCATTTCAAATTCTGAAAAATATATTTTCATTCTCTTTCTGACTGGTTTTTCTTGTCCGCAGAAACCACACCTTTCGGTTTTGATTTTTTCTAAAGTTTCCGCAGTAACGCTATCCTGAGAATTTATATTATACCAAGCCATTGAAGTTATTTATGGTACCAAAAAGTTTTCGATTGTCTTGTCTTTATTCGACTTGCTATACACCTAAAGCAGTAGGATCCCTTTATGTAGTATGTGGGGTGTGGGTATCTTTAAATTAATTCATTTTGGATTTTGTTTAGGATCCCTTCTTGAAGGATCCAGAGGAGCGACGACAACAGTCGGAGCGACTCTAATTTGGCGTTTTACTGGCGTCACAAGTTCCTTGATTGGTGTTCTATTAATGGTAGTATTTAGGTGTGTTTATTGGTGAACACGGATACATAGTTCGGGGCACCTGGCAACAGAACGCCCCTTTTTTTATATAATATTAATTAGTGGTGCGGCCAGAGAGGATCGAACTCTCATGAGCTAAGCTCACACGGCCCTCAACCGTGCCTGTCTACCAATTTCAGCATGGCCGCAAATCATGCGTCAGATTAAATGAATGACAATTCTATTTCAAGTTGATAAGTTTTTATTATGGAATTCACAACCCAAGTTAAAATTGCTACAGATCCTATTTATAAAAAGGTTTCTAAATCCATTCCTGAGATAGAGTGGGCTACTCATGCACCTTATATTTATAAAATAAATAAACTTAAAAAAGAGAAGAACGCAGTAATTCTTGCTCATAATTACCAAACTCCTGAAATATATCATGGCATATCAGATTTTTCAGCAGATTCGTTAGCCTTAGCAATTGAAGCTGCAAAAACAGAAGCTGATATAATTGTTATGTGCGGTGTACATTTTATGGCGGAGACTGCCAAATTGATGAGTCCAGATAAAAAAGTTTTACTTCCAGATATGAAAGCTGGTTGCTCTTTATCCTCATCTATAACTGGTGAAGATGTAAGAAACTTAAAAAAACAATATCCTGGTGTTCCTGTAGTTTCATACGTTAACACTTCTGCAGATGTTAAGGCTGAAACTGATGTTTGTTGTACATCAGCAAATGCTGTTAAAATTGTAAACTCTTTAGGTGTAAAAAAAGTAATTTTTTTACCTGATGACTATTTAGCAAAATATGTTGCTTCTCAAACTGATGTAGAAATTATTTCATGGAAAGGAACTTGTGAGGTTCATGAGCAATTTAATGACGAAGAGATTAATGAAATAAGAAAAAATAATCCTGGAATTAAAATTATTGCTCATCCTGAATGTCCTCCTGATGTAATAAAAGCAAGTGATTTTGCTGGCTCAACAAGCGGAATGATTAAATACGTTAAAGATAATCAGCCTGAAAAAGTTATGATGGTTACAGAATGCTCAATGAGTGATAATGTTCAAATTGATAATCCTAATGTAGAATTTATTAGACCTTGCAACTTATGTCCTCACATGAAAAGAATTACACTGCCAAAAATACTTGATTGTTTAGAAAATGAAACCAACGAATTAATAATGGACCACGAAACAATTGAGAGAGCTAGGAAATCGGTAGAGAGAATGGCTGAAATAGGCAGATAAATTCTGTGCCAAAAATTCAATTAAGTAAAAATTTTATCCGATCAACCTGTAAGTTAGCTCTTAATGAAGACCTATATCCTTCGGGGGATATTACAACAAATCTATTAAATAATAATTCAATTTCAAAAGTTAAACTAATAAGTAATGAAAAAGGTATTATAGGTGGATTAGAATTTGCTAAACAAACATTTAATTTATTAGATAGAAATATTAAATTTCGTATAAAAAAAAAAGAAGGATCAAAAATTAGTAAAGGATCTCTAATTGCTGTAATTGAAGGTAAAATTAAAAATATATTAATTGGAGAAAGAGTTGCTCTAAATTTTCTCTCTCATATCTCTGGTATTGCAACTAAAACTGATAAATTTGTTAAAAAAGTAGGCGTGAAAACAAAAATTTGTTGCACTAGAAAAACAATTCCCAATCTAAGAGTTATTCAAAAATATGCCGTAAATCTAGGAGGTGGTACTAACCACAGGTTTAATTTAAGTGACGAATTTTTAATTAAGGATAATCATCTAGCCTCATCAAAAAAATTTGAGGAAATAGTGAAAAAGGCAATTAAAAATAAAAAAAAAAGAAAAATTACTGTAGAAGTTGATACTTTGAAGCAATTTAAAAAAATAAATGGACTTAATTTTAATACAGTTCTGTTTGATAATATGAGTCCAAAAACTCTAGGGATGGCTATTAAGTATACAAAAGGCAAATATGAGACTGAAGCCTCTGGGGGAATAACTTTAAAAAATGTAAAAAAACTTGCTGCAACAAACGTTGATAGAATATCGGTAGGTGAATTAACACATAGTATTCAAGCTTTAGATTTAAAATTAGAGATTTAATTTTTTCTTATTTGAGCCTGTGCTGCTGCTAATCTTGCAACTGGAACTCTGTAAGGTGAACAAGAAACATAATCTAATCCAGTTTTTGCACAAAATTCTATACTTTTAGGATCTCCACCATGCTCACCACAAATTCCAAGTTTAATTTTTTTGTTTTGTTTTCTGCCTTTATCAGTTGCGATTTTTATTAAGTCTCCAACTCCTTCATCAATTGATACAAAAGGATCAATATCAAAAATTTTGTTCTCGATATAATCATTAAGGAATTTACCACTATCATCTCTACTAATTCCAAATGTAGTTTGAGTTAAATCATTTGTTCCAAAACTAAAAAATTCAGCGTGTTTAGCGATATCTTTTGCCTTTATTGCTGCTCTTGGCAATTCAATCATTGTTCCAACTAAAAAGTCAATTTTAATTTTATTCTCATCTTGAACTTTTTTTGCAACCCTAATGACTAAATCTTTCATAATTTTTATTTCTGCTTCTGTTGAAACTAAAGGGATCATGATTTCAGGCATAGTTGATTGGATTTTTTGTTTTTTACATTCCACTAAAGCTTCAAAAATTGCCGTACACTGCATCTCATAAATTTCGGGGAATGAAATTGCCAATCTACAACCTCTATGACCTAGCATTGGATTTTGTTCATGAAGTTCTGAAATTCTAACTTCAAGTTCTTTAATAGGAATATTTAGTGAAACTGCAACATCATTAATTTCGATATTACTTTTTGGCAAAAATTCATGTAGTGGTGGGTCAAGCAACCTTACTGTTACTGGTAAACCTCTCATAATTTTAAATATTTCAATAAAATCCTTTTTTTGATGTGGTAATAGCTTTTTAAGTGCATTAGATCGATCTTGAATTGTTTTTGATAATATCATTTCTCTTACTGATAGAATTCTTTCCTCCTCAAAAAACATATGTTCAGTTCTACACAAACCAATACCCTCTGCACCAAATTCTCTAGCAGTTTTACTGTCTAATGGCGTCTCCGAATTAGATCTAATTTTTAATTTTCTGAAATCATCAGACCAACTCATTATTTTTGAGAAATCACCTGATATTTCTGGTTTAACTGTTTTTATCTCGCCAATAATTATTCTGCCTGTTGAACCATCAATTGTAATTATTTCTCCCTCTTTAATTACTTTATTGTTTGTTTTGAATAATTTGTTTTCATAATCAATTTCTATTTCACTAGATCCAGAAACACATGGTCGTCCCATCCCTCTAGCAACTACTGCAGCATGACTTGTCATACCTCCTCTTGAGGTAAGAATTCCTTTTGCTGCATGCATACCATGTATATCTTCTGGCGAAGTCTCTACACGAACTAATATTGTACTTTGCATCATACTATTTAGTCTTTCGGCCTCCTCGGACGTAAAAACAACTTTTCCACTTGCAGCACCGGGTGATGCGGGTAAGCCAGACCCAATTACTTCTAAGTTTGCTTTCTCATCTAAAGTTGGATGAAGCAAAGTGTCTAAAGAACTTGGTTCTATTCGTAATATTGCATCTTTTTTAGTAATCAACTTTTCATTAACCATATCTACAGCTATTTTTACAGCAGATTTAGCTGTTCGTTTTCCAGAGCGTGTTTGAAGCATCCAAAGTTTTTTATTTTCAACTGTAAACTCAACATCCTGCATATCTTTGTAATGTTTTTCTAATTTGATTAATATATTTTTCAGTTGCTTGTATGTCTTTGGCATTGCCTCCTCCATTGACTTAAGAGTTTCTTTTGATTCAACTCTAGCTTTTTTTGTAATATGTTGTGGTGTTCTAGTTCCAGCAACAACATCCTCTCCTTGCGCATTTATTAAATATTCTCCATAAATATTTTTTGATCCATCTGATGGATTTCTAGTAAAGACTACACCAGTTGCACAATCATTTCCCATATTTCCAAAAACCATTGATTGTACATTAACTGCTGTACCCCAATTAGACGGTATTTGATTTAATTTTCTATAGACTTTTGCTCTGTGGCTTTCCCAAGATAAAAAAACAGCACTTATAGCTCCCACCAGTTGTTCTTTGACACTTTGAGGAAAATCTTTTTTTGTTTTTTCTTTCACTATGTTTTTAAAATCTTTTATTAAAGCTTGCCAGTCATACTCATCTAATTCTGTGTCTAATAATACTCCTTTTGTTAACTTATAGTTCTCGATTATATCCTCAAAGTGATAACTTTCTATTCCCAATACAACACTAGAATACATTTGAATAAAACGCCTATAGCTATCATTTGCAAATCTTAAATTTGAAGTTTTTTTTGCAAGTGCTATTACTGTATTATCATTTAGGCCTAGATTTAAAATTGTATCCATCATACCAGGCATAGAAACCCTAGCTCCAGATCTTACAGAAACTAGAAGAGGATTTTTTAAATCTCCGAATTTTTTTCCTGAGTCTTTTTCAATAAATTTTAATTCTTTATTTATTTCATTAAGAATTTTTTTATTTAATTTTTTTTTATTCTTATAAAATAAATCGCATACCCCTGTTGATATTGTAAAACCAGGGGGTACAGGTAGCCCCATTCTTCCCATCTCAGAAAGATTTGCACCTTTGCCACCAAGAATATTTTTTGGTAGTTTAATTTTTTTTATTTTATTTGATTTAAAATTAAATATAAATTTTTTCATACTAGGCTTCTATTTTTGAAAAATTAAAATAGTTATCAAAAGTTTTACACAACATATTTAATAGTTCTAATCTATTTTTTTTAATTATTATATCTTCATCATTAACAATAACATTATCAAAAAAATCGTTTACCTCTTTCTTAATACTTGATAAGATTTTTAAAGTCTCTTCGTAATTTTCGTCTTTCCCAACACTCAAAAAATATTTTCTTATTTCATTAATTTTTTTATATAATTTTTTCTCATAATCATTTTTAAATAAACCTGGATCCGCAAAACCAAGGGATTCAGTAGACATTTTTTCTTCAGTATTTAATATATTTAAAGATCTTTTGTATGCTGCAATAGTTTCAAAGCCGATTTCTTTTTTAATATTTTTATTTAAACATAAAGATTTTTTATAAGACTTTAACATATCATCTAATCCAAGCAAAAATGTTGAACTTTCAATTATATCTTGTCTTATTTTTTTTTCTTTTAAGTAATTTTTTAATCTTTCAATTATAAAATCACTTAATTCGTTTTGTATCTTTTTAATATCAAATTCATAGCCCTGGTCTCTATATACTGAACAGGTGTAAACAATTAAATCTTTTAGTTTGATTTTTATTTCATTTTCAACAATTAATCTGACAAGACTTATAGCCATTCTTCTTATGGCATATGGGTCTTTTGAGCTAGTAGGTTTCAGATTAATTCCAAAAAAGCCAACTAACGAGTCTAGTTTATCACTTATAGATAAAGCAACACTGTACATTTTTTTTGGTAATTTGCTTTCCATCCCGTTAGGCAAATATTGTTCAGATACAGCAAGACAAACTTCTTTATCAAACCCTTGAAACCTTGCAAAATGACCCCCAACAATGCCTTGGAGTTCTGGAAACTCTCCAACAAGATCAGACATTAAATCAACTTTACAAATTGATGAAGCTATTTCAATTTTATCTTTACTAATTAAAAAATCATCAGAAATTAATGATGATAACTTTCTCATACGCTGAATTTTGTCAAAGTAAGATCCTAAACCTTTAAAATAATTTACATTTTTTAATTTATCTACTTGTTTAACTAAATTTTGGGTTTTATTTTTTTCCCAAAAAAACTCAGCATCGCTTAATCTTGCTTCAATCACTCTCTCATTTCCTAATTTAACAAATCCTTTAGTGTCTTTTATATCTGAAACTACGAAAAAATTATTTGTAAGATTATTTTTTTTGTCAAAAATTGGTAAATATTTTTGATGACTCTGCATAGTCGTAATCAATATTTCACTTGGTATATTTAAAAATTTTTTGTCAAAATCACAAACAATTACCGCCGGCTTTTCAACTATATTTACTATTTCATCTATAAGCCTTTCATTCTGTTCGATTTTTAAATTTTTTTTATTAATTATTTCATTAATCTTATTTTGTATTATTTTTTTTCTTAAATCTTGATCAATTAAAATACCTTTTTGTTTAAAAAATTTTAAATACGAATGAAAGTCGTTAAAAATTTTCATACCTTCTTCTAGTGATTTATCTATAAAAGTTTTGTTGGAGCTATTTATGTGGTTAAAATCAAAATTTAGAGGTTTTTTATTAAATATTGCTAAAATAGATTTAAGAGGTCTTCCCCAATAAAGATCATAATTTGCCCATTTCATTGATTTATTCCAAGCAATCTTTTTGAAGATTTCACTTAAGTTTTTTTCTAGTAAATCTGAAACTTTTATTTTTCTAGACTCTTTATTAAAAAAATAGAATTCACCTTTCTCAGTATTTTTTTTAAAGATTTTTTCTAATATCGTATTGTTTGATCTAATAAATCCCTCTAATGCTTTTTCAGGAGCATTAACATTTGGGCCTTTAATTTCCTCTGAGCTTAATTGGATTTCATTAGGGATTTTATCAACATGTAGAACTAATCTATTTGGTGTTGAATAAACATTGAAATTTTCATTGAATTTGATTTGGTTATCAACAAAAAAATTTTTAATATTTTTTTTTAATCCATTCCTTGCATTTATTTGAAGCCTTGCGGGAATTTCCTCACTAAATAACTCTACAAATAATTCTGACATTAACTTTGGCTTTCAATCCAAACTTTCCCAATTGATTTAGTTAGTTCCCGTATTCTTGCAATATATTCAGATCTTTGTGCTACGCTAATCACCCCTCTTGCATCTAAAATATTGAAGACATGACTACATTTTAAACATTGATCATAAGCTGGAAGAGAAATTTTTTTTTCAACTAATAATTTCGATTCTTCTTCAAGCATTTCAAATATTTTAAATAAATTATCAGTATTGGCATATTCAAAATTATATGCTGAAAATTCTTTCTCTGACTGATAAAAAACATCTTTGTAAGTAATTCCTTCATCATTCCAAATTAATTCAAAAACACTTTTTTTGTTTTGAATAAACATGCACAATCTCTCTAATCCATATGTAATTTCAACAGATACAGGTTTACATTCAACTCCAGCCATTTGTTGGAAATACGTAAATTGTGTAACTTCCATTCCATCACACCAAACTTCCCATCCAAGACCTGCCGCTCCTAATGTAGGACTTTCCCAGTCATCTTCGACAAACCTTACATCGTGTTCCTCATGATTAATACCTATTGATGACAAGCTATTTAAATACATCTTTTTTATTTCTTTTGGTGAAGGTTTAATTAAAACTTGGAATTGATAGTAATGTTGCAATCTATTAGGGTTGTCACCATATCTTCCGTCAGTCGGGCGGCGTGATGGTTGAACATATGCAGTTTTCCATGGTTTTGGGCCAAGCGATCTTAAAGTGGTTGCTGGATGGAATGTCCCAGCACCGACCTCTTGATCGTACGGTTGTAATATTACACAACCTTTTTTAGACCAGTACTTTTGTAAGTTAAAGATTGTATCTTGAAAAGATAAAGTTTTTTTTTTTATTTTAGAGACCATACCTTTGCCAGATTGATCTTTCTTCTAATACACTAATTACTTTATCAGTATAATTTTCAGAAGATGATAGCTTTTTTGATAACCATCCTTTACTTTTTCCAAATTTCTTAATTTCTAAATCATCTCCGTATTTCTCTCTTAATATTTGATCTGCATTTCCTATTCCATCGATTAGACCTAATTCTTTGGCTTTTTTTCCTGTCCAAAATTCTCCAGAGAAAAGTTCAATACCAGAGTTTTTGTTTAGTTTTTCTTTTCTGCTCTCTTCAACAACATCTATAAAATCTTGATGAATTTCTAATTGGATATTTTTTAAACGATTAATATCCTCTTCTTTTTCATCCAAAAAAGGATCTAAAGTGCTTTTATTTTTTCCAGCAGTGTAAACTCTTCTTTCAATCCCAATTTTTTCAATTAAATTTTTAAAACCAAATGAAGCAGAAATAACTCCGATAGATCCTATGATTGAGCTTGAGTTAGCATAAATTTCATCACCAGCACATGCAATAAGATATCCTCCAGATGCTGCC
The DNA here is from genome assembly GCA_902522365.1 of uncultured Pelagibacteraceae bacterium. Taxonomy (GTDB): domain Bacteria; phylum Pseudomonadota; class Alphaproteobacteria; order Pelagibacterales; family Pelagibacteraceae; genus Pelagibacter. The sequence goes on along the minus strand of CABYVH010000008.1, from coordinate 16,936 downwards.
ACATCCTCAGCAAAAATAATTACTTTTTTTTTTCTTTTCTTAGATTGTTCTTTTATTAATTTATATATCAAATGTGATTGTACTGGGGATCCACCAGGTGAATTAATTGTAATTGCAACGGCTAATGTTTTCTTTACTGAAAAAGCCTTTTTTATAATTTCTTCTTCACTTGAATATTCTATTCCTTGCCTGAACCTTCCAACATTTCCTATAACCCCTGATAATTTTAGGTGACTTACTATCTTTTTTTTTTTCAAAAATGAGAACATTAGAATTGTTATAAGTTTTTTAAATATATTATATACCCTAGTTATAATTAAAGAATAAGGTGCGTCAATTGATAAGTATATTAATAAATTGGATATAATAGTTTTAATTAATGGGAACTGTAATACAGCTAAAAAAACAAATTAATAATTCATATGCAGATTTAAAAAATTCGGTTGATGATAAATTGATTCTAGTTGAAGAAAAAATCAATTCTAGACTAGCAAGTAAAGTTGAATTGGTTCAAAAGATGACCAAGTATCACTTAAAAACTGGTGGAAAAAGACTAAGAGCACTCTTAACCTTACAATGTGCTAAAATTTGTGAATATCAAAAAGGATTAAGAGATGTAAATCTTGCCGCTTGTGTAGAACTTATACATGCAGCTACTTTAATGCACGACGATGTAATAGATAGTGCTGACATTAGACGAGGTAAAAAAACACTTAATACAATTTGGGGCAATCATTCATCAATTTTGGTAGGTGATTATTTACTTAGTAAATGTTTTGAAATGATGGTAGAGGACGGGAATTTAGAACTATTAAAACTTTTAGCAACTACATCATCTGAAATTGCCCAAGGTGAAGTTCTTCAGTTACAACACAATAAAGAAATAGATATCTTGGAAGAAACATATCTAAATATTATTTCATCAAAAACAGCTTCTTTATTTGCAGCAGCTACTAAAGTTGGCGCAATTATTGCTGAAAAAGATTTCAAATATAAAAATGCTTTAGAATTTTATGGAAAAAACTTAGGGCTTACATTTCAAATAGCAGATGACACATTAGACTATAATTCTGAATTAAAATTGTTTGGAAAAAATATCGGCAATGACTTTTATGAAGGTAAAGTGACTTTACCTATGATTTTACTTTATCAAAAAGTTGATAAGTTTGAAAAAGAAAAATTAAAATCTTTTTTTGAAAAAGATATTCGTGAAAAGAAAGATTTGGAACATGTCCTAGTTCTAATAAAAAAAAATAATATTATTAATGAGTGTTATAAAAAAGCAGAACATTATATTAATTTAGCTTCTAATTCTTTAAGTGTATTTGAAGAGTCTGAAGAAAAAAATATATTAAAAAAATTAACTTCTTTTAGTATTGAAAGAAATTTTTAAGGACTTAACAATACTTTTTTCCATTTTTTGGGTAATCTAATATATTTTAACCTTTCATGAATTCGATTCTGTCCATCTAGCCAAAATTCAATTTCCTTTGGTTTAATTCTCCAACCAGACCAATGTTCAGGACGTGGTATATTATTTTTATTTGGATATTTTTTCTTAAATTCCTCAATGGACTTATATAAATCTTGTCTTTGTTTTAAAATAGAACTTTGCTTTGAGGCCCAAGCACCTATTCTGCTTCCATAAGCTCTTGAATTATAATAATCATCAGCTTCTTTTTTTGATACTTTAGATGCAACGCCAACTATTCTAATTTGCCTTTGCAAACTTTTCCAATGAAAGCACATCGAAATTTTTGAGGTATTTCTGATTGCTTTGCTTTTATCACTATTAAGGTTTGTATAAAAAACAAATCCATTTTTATCAAAATCTTTAAGAAGCACCATTCTAACTGTTGGAAACCCATTTTTATTTACAGTTCCAACTGCAAATGCGTTTGGATCATTAATTTCTGTTTTTTTTGCTTTATTGAACCATTCTTCAAAAAGTTTTATTGGATTATTATGTTCTTTAAAGCAAAGATTTAGTCCAAGTGAGTTTTTTTCGTTCATAAATTTAAAAAAATAATTTATACATTAAAATAATGTCATTTAATACTTTTGGAAAGTTATTTAGGTTTACCACTTGGGGAGAGTCACATGGTCCAGCTATTGGATGCGTTGTAGATGGCTGCCCTCCAAATATTCCAATAAAAGAAAGTAATATACAAAAAGAACTTAATAAAAGAAAACCAGGACAATCTAAATTTACAACTCAAAGAAAAGAGGACGACAAAATTAATATTTTATCTGGTGTTTTTGAGGGTAGAACAACTGGAACTCCAATTTCCTTAATAATTTATAATAAAGATATGAGATCTAGAGACTATGAGACAATAAAGAATAAATTTAGACCAGGACATGCAGATTATACTTATTTCAAAAAATACGGTATCCGGGATTACAGAGGTGGTGGAAGACAATCTGCTCGCGAGACTGCAGCTAGAGTTGCGGCGGGCGCTATTGCAAAAGTTGTTTTGAAAAGTAAAATTGGAAATAAGTATCAAGCTGTTGGTGCTGTTACACAATTAGGGATATTAGGATGTGACTTAAAGAAATGGAAAGACAAAACAATTTCTAGTAACCCATTTTTTTGTCCTGATAAAACTGTGATTAAACTTTGGGAAAAATATTTACTTGGGATAAGAAAAGCTGGATCTTCTTGTGGAGCAATAATTGAAGTTAGAGCAAGAGGAGTTCCTTTAGGACTTGGAGCGCCAATATACTCAAAATTAGATATGGATCTTGCGGCAGCAATGATGAGCATTAATGCTGTAAAGGGTGTAAATATTGGATCAGGAATGAACTCTGCAATGTTAACTGGTGAGGAAAACTCTGACGAAATTTTGAAAAAAAAAGGTAAAACTAGTTTTAAATCAAATAATGCAGGAGGAATTCTTGGAGGAATATCTACTGGACAAGAAATTAATGTTTCATTTGCAGTAAAACCAACATCATCTATTTTGTCATCGAGGAAAACAATCGATAGATTTGGGAAGAATACGACAATATCTGTAAAAGGAAGACACGACCCATGTGTTGGAATTAGAGCGGTTCCAATAGGAGAGGCGATGATGCATTGTGTAATTCTTGATCACTATTTAATGAATGCGGCTCAAAATAAAAATTAATTAAATTTTTTAATTAAAACTTTTGAATTCAACGTATCTAATATTTTATTTTCAATACCAATAGAGTCTAAATTAGCAAACTTATACATTAGCTCTGGTTTATCATGATCAATAAATCTATCAGGCAATATCATTGATCTAAATTTAAGATTACTGTCTAATAAATTTTTTTCACTTAAAAATTGGCTCACGTGAGATCCAAATCCCCCTATTGAACCTTCTTCTATTGTGATCAAAACCTCGTGTTCTGTAGCGATTTGCCATATTAAGTTTTCATCTAACGGTTTTGCAAATCTTGCGTCAATAATAGAGATATCAATTCCTTTTTTTATTAAATTTTCGGAAGCCACAATACACTCCTGTAATCTTGCTCCAAAATTTAAAATTGCAACTTTTTTTCCTTCCTTAATTATTTTTGCTTTACCCAACTCAATTTTCTCAGTTATTTCAGGTAATTGAACTCCCACACCATTGCCCCTTGGATATCTAAAAGCTGATGGTCTATCGTTTATATCCATTGATGTATTTATCATTCTTACAAGCTCGGCTTCATCACTTGCAGCCATTACCACAAAATTTGGTAATGTTGAAAGGTATGTTATATCAAAAGATCCAGCATGTGTTGGACCATCAGCACCAACTAACCCAGCTCTGTCGATTGCAAATCTAACAGGCAAAGATTGTATAGCAACATCGTGGACGACCTGATCGTAAGCTCTTTGAAGGAATGTTGAGTATATTGCAGCGTAAGGTTTATACCCTTCAGTAGCCATACCTGCAGCAAAAGTAACAGCATGTTGCTCGGCTATCCCAACATCAAACATTCTTTCTGGAAATTTTTTTCCAAATAAATCCATCCCTGTTCCTGATGGCATAGCGGCAGTTATGCCAATGACCTTACTGTCTTTTTCTGCATGTTTGATTAATGAATTGGCGAATACTTTTGTATAAGAAGGAGTATTAGATTTAGACTTTTCTTGTTCTCCTGTTTTTACATTAAATTTTGAAACACCATGAAATTTATCCTCTGATTTTTCAGCAAACGAATAACCTTTTCCTTTTTCAGTTTTAACATGGATTAAAATTGGTCCATCATAATTAATATCCTTTACATTATTAAATACTGAGACCATTGAATCAATATCGTGTCCATCAATTGGTCCGATATAGTAAAATCCCATAGAATTAAATAATGTTCCACCAGTTACTGCAGATCTTAAAAAATCTTCAGCTTTTCCAGCTTGATTTTTAAATCTTTTTGAAAAAGCAGATATAATTAATTTTAATGTTTCTCTAAAACTAAAGTAAACTTTACCAGATAAAATTTTTGCTAGATATTTTCTCATAGCACCAACAGGTTTTGAAATTGACATATCGTTGTCATTTAAAACAACAATCATCTTTGTTTTGCTTCCACCTGCATTATTCATGGCCTCATAAGCCATACCAGCACTTATCGCCCCATCACCTATGACTGCAATTACATTACCTGATTTATTTGATAACTTATTAGCTACTGCCATTCCTAATGCAGATGAAATAGAAGTTGAACTATGAGCAGCACCAAATGGATCATACTCACTTTCTGATCTTTTTGTAAAACCTGATAATCCTTCACCTTTTCTAAGAGTTCTTATTTGTTTTTTTCTACCAGTTAATATTTTATGCGGATAAGTTTGATGCCCTACATCCCAAATTAATTTATCATGAGGAGTATTAAATATATAGTGTAAGACAACAGTCAATTCTACAACTCCTAGTCCAGCACCTAAATGCCCTCCCGTTTCAGAGACAACATCAATTAATTCTTGTCGAACCTCGTCTGCCAAAATTTTAATATCAGATTGTGATAATTTTCTCACATCATCAGGGAAATTGATATTATTTAGAAATTTATAATTATTGCTCACTTTGTTCTATTTAAAATATAATTTATTGTTTCTCTAAAATCGTCACCTTTTTTCCCAAAAATTTTTAAACTTTTAAATATTTTTAATTTTAGGTTATCAGCATATTTAATAGTATTATTAGTTCCTAGTAAACTTATTAAAGTAGCTTTTCCCATTTTTAAATCTTTTTTGGTTTTTTTTCCTGCACTAGATGTTTTGCCTCTTAAATCTATCAAGTCATCAGCAATTTGAAATAATAATCCTATTTCGTTGCCTATTTTATTAAACTTATTCAGGTATTTTGTCTTACCAGACATTATAATGGGAGCAACACAACAAAAACTAAATAGCTTCCCAGTTTTTTTAATTTGCATAGCTATAATTTGTTTCTTAGTTTTTTTAATTTTTTCATAACTTAAGTCTAAAAACTGCCCTCCAGCGATTCCTGTATGCCCCGAACTTTCTGAAAGCAAGTTTATTAGTTTTATTTTTTTTTGTTCATCTAACCTTAATCTTTTTTCGCTAAGAATTTGAAACGCAATAGTAAGTAGAGAATTCCCAGCAAGAATTGCGGTTGACTCACTAAATTTTTTGTGTGTCGTTAATTTTCCTCTTCTCAAATTATCATTGTCCATACATGGTAAATCATCATGTATTAATGAATAAGCATGTATACATTCAACTGCTGCTGCAACTTGCAAAATATTTTTTTTATCTACTTTAAATATAGAACCAATATCAAAGAGTATTTTTGATCTTACTTTTTTACCTCCAGGTAAAAGTCCATAAAGCATTGGTTTGATAAGCTCCGTTTTTTTTTGTTTGGAAAAATATTTATAAAGATAGCCGTTAGTTCTATTAACTATTTTATTTAACTTTTTTTGCATTTTTATTAGATTTTATATCTTTAATTTTAAAATTTGTTTTATCCGATATTTCTTTAAAATTTTTTTGAAATTTTTTTTCAATCAATTTATTAATTTTTAATAAATTTGTGTAATCTTCAGATGTATTTTCTAGATTATTTTCATTTTCTAAATTTATAATAATTTCGTCAGCTAAATCAGTAAGCTCATTTAAAGATTTAGACGCAATATCATCTGGCAAATTTTTTTCATTCATATATTAGTTGGTAATATTATATGAAAAAGAATGATTCAAATATTAAAAAAGCAATAAAATACTTAAATAATAATGAATGTATAGCGATCCCTACCGAGACAGTCTATGGACTGGCAGGAAATGCGTACTCGGATATAGCAGTTTCAAGAGTATATAAATTAAAAAAAAGACCTAGAAGCAATCCTTTAATTGCTCATTATTATAATCTTAGAGATTTAGAAAAAGACTGTGAAATTGATAAAACTTTTAAAAGGCTTTATAATAAATTTTGCCCAGGACCAATATCATTCATTTTAAAATTAAAAAAGACAAGTAAAATTTCAAAAATTATTACAAATAATTCAAATTCAATAGCAGTAAGATTTCCAAGCCATCCTTTAACTAGAAAACTATTAAAAAAAATTAATTATCCACTTGCAGCACCTAGTGCAAATATTTCAACAAGTATAAGTCCAGTTTCCAAACAGGATGTAATTGATGAATTTGGTTCTAAATTGAAGTTCATCTTAGATGGTGGCTCTTCGAGAATAGGTTTGGAATCAACTATAATAAATCTTATTGGAAAACCTCATATTTTAAGATTAGGGGGAATAAACAGTAAATTTATCTATAAATTAATCAATCGATCAGAAAATAAGAATAAAAAAAAGATTAGAATAAAAGTTCCTGGTACTAGCAAATTGCATTATTCACCTGGAATACCTGTGAGGCTAAATGCCAAAAAGAATTATCAAAAAGAAGCTTATATCTTAATAAAAAAAAGAAAAAAATTAGATAAAAACTATTTTTATATAAGTAAGACAAGTAATTTAAAAGAGGCTGCAAAAAATTTATATAAGACTTTAAGAAAAATAAAAAAAAATGGGTACAAAAAAATTGCTATAGAAAAAATACCAAATATTAATATTGGTGAAGCTATTAATGATAGAATTTTAAGAGCATCAAAAAAATGAAAAATTTAATTGAAGTTAAAAACATAAAAAAAAATTACGGGAAAAAAGAAGCTGTAAAAGGTATATCATTTAATGTGGAAGAAGACGAAATCTTAGGTTTGCTTGGTCCAAATGGATCTGGAAAAACAACAACTATTGGAATGTTGCTAGGGCTACTTAAACCTACAAGTGGCCAAATATATATCAATAATCTTAAACTTGAAGAAAATAGAATCGAGATTCTTGAAATGATTAATTTTATATCCCCTTATATTGAGCTACCTAAAAAACTTACTGTAAAACAAAACTTATATGTTTATTCTAAACTTTACAAAGTTCAAAATATTAAGGAACGAATTGAGTATTTATCAGAAAAATTAAGAATAGGAGAATTATTAAACAGTATTACTGGGGAACTTTCATCAGGTCAAAAAAATAGAGTAAGTTTGGCAAAAGCTCTGGTTAATGAACCAAAAGTTCTGCTGCTTGACGAACCAACTGCCTCTCTAGATCCAGAAGTAGGAGATTTTGTTAGAACATTTTTAGAAGAATATAAAAAAGAAAAAAAAATTTCGATACTTTTAGCTTCTCACAATATGAATGAAGTCACACGTTTGTGCAAATCTGTATTAATGATGAAAAACGGAGAAATAATAGACAAAGGCAAACCTGAAGATTTAATTACAAAACATGGAAGAGCAAATCTAGAGGAAGTTTTTCTAAAACTATCAAGGAGTAAAAGTGAGTTTAACTAGAATATATGGTTTATTTTTAAGGCATTTTTATCTAATAACTAGATCTTTTCCCAGAATATTGGATCTAGTTTACTGGCCATCTATTCAAATTACATTATGGGGATTTATATCTAATTTTTTTGCTTCACATACAACTTATTATAATAATGCAGTTGGTGTAATTCTTACTTGTGCAATACTTTATGATTTTTTGTTTAGAACAAGTATTGGTTTCAATATGCTTTTTTTAGAAGAAATTTGGAGTAGAAATTTCACTAATCTTTTCATAGCACCAATGAGAATTGGTGAGATTTTAACCTCACTTGTTATAACTGCTTTAATTAGGTCACTAATTGGTCTGGTTCCAGCAATTTTACTTACATCTCCATTGTTTGGAATTTCAATTTTAGATTTAGGGATATTTTTATTTTTTCTTTTTTTGAGTCTTTATATTTTTGGGATCACACTTGGTATTTTAGTTTCTTCAGGTTTACTTAGATTTGGTCCATCATTTGAAAATATAGCATGGTCAACAATGTTTTTACTGGCACCCTTTGGATGCATTTATTATCCAATAGAAACTCTTCCAGAAATATTTCAAAAAATAGCTTATGTACTTCCATTGGTTTACATATTTGAAGAAGCTAGAAATATTTTGATTAATCAAACAGTTAATATCGAAAATGTTTACTATGCATTTATGTGGAACGCTTTTTATTTTTCTCTTTCAATTGCTTTGTTTTATTATTCTTTCAATGCTGCAAAAAATAAAGGAACTTTAATTAATATGGGTGAATAGTGGTGCGCCCGCAAGGAGTCGAACCCTGAACCTCCAGAGCCGAAATCTGGCGCTCTATCCAGTTGAGCTACAAGCGCATATTGTATATTTATATCAATATGAAAAGTTTTATAAATATAAAAGTTAAAAATAAAGAAAAAAATTTAAGAATAGACATTCTATTATCCAATCAGGATAATAAATTAAGTAGGTCAAGAGTAAAAAGTTTAATTTTAGAAAATAAATTAAGAATTAATAATATTATTATTACTGACCCCTCTAAGAAAATTAAATTGAATGACGAAATTTATTTTGAGATTTCAGAACCAAAAAAAGAGACCCTTGAGCCATTTGAATATCCTCTTGATATTATCCACGAAGATAGAGATTTAATAGTTATAAATAAGTCTGCAGGAATTTCTATGCATCCTGGACCTGGAAATTATGACAATACTATTGTAAATGCATTGATAAACTATGATAGGATAAATTTATCAAATATTGGAAACGAACTAAGACCTGGAATTGTACACAGGATAGACAAGGATACATCTGGATTAATAGTTATTGCTAAAAATAATATTTCACACGAAAATTTGTCTAAACAATTTTCTGATCATTCTATTACTAGAGTTTACCAAGCTTTAGTCTGGGGTAAAGTTAGACCTCAAAATGGAAAAATAGAGACTTTTATTACTCGAAGTTCAAGAAATAGACAGATGATGGAAGTTTCATCTAAGAAAGGCAAAAAGGCTGTGACTAATTATAAAACTCTAGAAATATTTGAGGATGAAAAAATTCCAACATTTAGTCTTGTTGAATGCAAACTAGAAACAGGGAGAACACATCAAATAAGAGTTCATTTGTCATACAAAGGTAATAATATTTTAGGTGATAAGAAATATAAAAAAAAGTATAAAAAATTTGTAGGTATTGATAGTCAGCTTGAGGATAGTATAATAGGACTTAATAGACAATTTTTACATGCGAAAACTATTGGCTTCAATCACCCTAATAATAATGCAAGACTTGAATTTACATCAAAATTACCATCAGATTTAGAACAGATTTTAAAAAAACTAAGAAAAATCTAGTAATTAAAGCATTGTAAAAATTTATTTATTTATTAAATAAATACTTTAAATGAATAAAAATACATACAACCTACCAGCACTTTCAAATGAAGGTGGATTATCTGCTTATCTTGCTCAGATTAAGAAATTTCCAATGCTTGCAGCTGAAGAAGAGTATATGTTAGCTAAAAATTGGCAATCAACGGGAAATGTAAAATCTGCAGAAAAACTTGTTACTAGCCATTTGAGATTAGTTGCAAAGATAGCAATGGGCTATAAGGGTTACGGTTTACCTCTTAACGAGATGATATCTGAAGGTAATGTGGGATTAATGCAGGCAGTAAAAAAATTTGAGCCAGAAAAAGGTTTTAGACTTGCAACTTATGCAATGTGGTGGATCAAAGCTTCAATACAAGAATATATATTAAGATCATGGAGTTTAGTAAAAATAGGAACAACGACAGCACAGAAAAAACTTTTTTTTAATCTAAAAAAAATTAAAAACCAAATAGCTCCTCGGTCAGAAGGAGATTTGAGAAAAGAACATGTTGAAGACATAGCTAAGAGACTTTCAGTAAGTGAAAGTGAAGTTGTTTCAATGAATAGAAGACTTTCAGGAAAAGAACAATCCTTAAATGCACCAATAGGTGAAGATGGAGATGAATGGCAAGACTGGGTAGTTGACAATGAAATGGATCATGAATTAAAAATCGCTCAAAGTGACGAAATGGAACAAAGAAAAGATTTACTTCAAGATTCAATCAAAATTTTGAATGAAAGAGAAAAAAAGATTTTATACTCAAGAAGATTAACTGATGATCCGATAACCTTAGATGAGTTAAGTAAAAAGTATAAGATAAGCAGAGAAAGAGTAAGACAAATAGAAAACAAAGCTTTTGAAAAACTTCAAAAGCATATGCTTAATTCTGCTAAATCAAAAAACTTACTACCAGCAAATTAGAGATTAAAAGGATCTTGAATTAAAATTGTATCATTTCTCTCTGGACTAGTAGAAATACTTGAAATTCTAGTCTCAACAAACATTTCTAATTCTTTAATATATTTTTTTGCATTTTCTGGTAATTGCTCAAATTTTTTTATACCCACTGTTGAGGATTTCCAACCGTTAAAAGATTTATAAATTGGTTTAGCCATAAATTGGTCATCAACAGAAGCTGGAAGATAATCAAATTTTTTACCATTTATCTCGTAAGCAACGCAAATTTTAATTTCATCTAACTCATCTAGTACATCTAGTTTAGTTAGCGCAATACCATCAATTCCTGAAATTTTTAGAGTTTGTCTTACAAGGACACCATCAAACCAACCGCATCTTCTCTTTCGGCTTGTGACGGTTCCAAATTCTTTTCCTCTTGTTCCTAGTAATTCACCAATCTCATTTGTTAGTTCTGTTGGAAAAGGTCCTTCTCCAACTCTTGTAGTATATGCTTTTGTAATACCTAAAACATAATTAATAGAGTTAATACCACAGCCTGAACCAGTCGCTGCAGACGAAGCGACAGTATTAGAGGAAGTTACAAATGGGTAAGTACCATGGTCAACGTCTAAAAGAACGCCTTGAGCACCTTCAAATAATATTTTTTTTTTTTGAGATTTAAATTCATCTATTTTTTTCCATACGGGCTGTGAAAATTTAAGTATTTGTGGCGCAATATTTAACAGATCTTGTTTTAATTGATCTTTTTTAAATTCAGTTTTTCCTAAACCTTTTCTTATGGCATTATGATGACTTAATACTGCATCTAATCTTTTGTCCAAATTACTTTCTGATGCAAGATCCATTACTCTTATTGATCTTCTGCCAATCTTATCTTCATACGCTGGTCCTATTCCTCTTCTTGTAGTACCTATTTTGGATTTTCCTGCTGCGTCTTCTCTGATCTCATCCATTTCTTTATGAAATGGCAAGATAAGAGTGGCTGCCTCAGATAAAATTAAATTGTCAGAGTTAACTTCTACACTTTTAGATTTAATTTCGTCAATCTCATCTAGAAGTGCCCACGGATCAACCACTACTCCATTTCCAATGATAGATATTTTATTTTTTCTGACTATTCCTGATGGCAACAGTCTTAATTTATAAACTACACCGTCTATAACAAGAGTATGACCAGCATTATGTCCACCTTGAAATCTTACTATTACATCAGCCTCGCTAGAGAGCCAATCAACAATTTTACCTTTTCCCTCATCTCCCCACTGTGAACCGACTACAACTACGTTTTTCATCTAAAATTTTTTTTAATTTGTATACTATTTAAATGGTTTATAGGACCACGACCTTTCCCTAAGTTTGGTTGAGTTCTTAATGAATGATTTACATATTTTATTGCCATTTCACAAGATTTCTTTAAAGTTTTTCCACACGAAAAGTAGGAAGTTATAGCGCTAGAAAGAGTGCAGCCAGTGCCATGGCTATTTTTTGTATTTATTTTCTTATTTTTAAAGATTGTGATTTCATTTTTGTTAATAAATACGTCTTGAATATTTTTATAATTTAAATGGCCTCCTTTAATAAGAATATTTTTTGCACCTAATTTTACTAGATAGTTTCCTGCTAAAATTACATCCTGAATAGTTGATATTTTTAAATTAGTTAAAACTTCAGCCTCAGGTATGTTTGGTGTAATTAAATCTACTTTAGATAAAAGTTTATTTTTTAAAATTTTAATGGCTGGGTCATTAATTAATTTTTTTCCACCTTTTGCGACCATCACAGGATCTAATATTATTTTTTTTGCTTTTATCTTTTTTAATGATTTTATTACTGAATTTATAACTTCTTTTGAATGAAGCATTCCTATTTTAACTGCATCTGGTTTTATATCTTTTGCTGTAAATTCAATTTGATTGGAGATTTCTTTACTATTCACTGAAACAATTGATTTAACACCTGTTGTATTTTGTGATGTTATGGCAGTTATAGCAGTCATGGCATATGATCCAAGCGATGTAATAGTTTTAATGTCTGCTTGTATGCCTGCACCTCCAGAAGAATCTGAGCCAGCAATTATTAAAATTTTAGATTTTATTTTCAAGTTAGATAATTGATTTTTTTACAATATTAACACATTTTGAAAGCATAGTTCTATCTACAGTTTCACACATTATTCTTACTACAGGCTCTGTTCCAGATTTTCTTACTAACATTCTACCTTTTCCCTTTATTAAACTATTTGCTTTTTTAATTGCATTTTTGCACTTCAGACTATTGATTATTGATTTATCTTTTACTTCAACATTTTCTAACATTTGTGGAGTAGGTATAAAATTTTTAAATATTTCGCTCGCTTTTTTTCCTTTCCTCATAGAAAAAAGGACTTCTAATGCTACTAATAAACCATCGCCAGTAGTTGCAAATTTACCAAGGATAATATGACCAGATTGCTCTCCCCCTAAGTTAAAATTACTTTTCTGCATTAATTCTTTTACGTATCTATCACCAACATTAGATCTTAAGAACTTTATTTTTTTTTTTATAAAAAAATTTTGTAATCCATAATTGGACATTAAAGTACCTACAACTCCTCCTCTTAAAATTTTTTTTCTATTCCACCTTTCTCCTAGCATTGCTATAATTTTATCTCCGTCTATAATATTACTCTTTTCATCACAAATAATTATTCTGTCTGCATCTCCATCTAAAGAAATTCCAATATGAGATCTATTTTTTTTTGTATGATATTTAATTTTATTTGGATATGTAGATCCACATTTATGATTAATATTAAATCCATTAGGGGAGGTACCTATTTCATGAACTACGGCACCCAATGATCTAAATAATTGTGGTCCTACTTTATATGCTGCACCATTAGCACAATCTATTGTAATCCTTAAACCTCTTAAATTAAATTGTTTAGGAAAGTTTTTTTTTATTATTTCTATGTATTTTTTTGATCCACTCTCCAATCTTTTAACTCTACCTAATATTTTAGGATTTGATAATTTTTTAGATATTTTGGAGTCAATTAGTTTTTCTATTTTCTTTTCTATTTTGTCAGACAATTTTAATCCGTCTGGTCCAAATAGTTTTAAACCATTATCATCATATGGATTATGAGAGGCTGTAATCATAATTCCCATATTAGCTCTCATTTTTTTTGTAAGCATTGCTAGACCATTTGTTGGTAATGGCCCAAAAGTTAAAACGTGCATTCCAGCTGATGTTAAACCTGATACTAATGCTGGTTCTAGTGTATATCCAGATAATCTTGTATCTTTTGCAATTATTGCTATCTGCTTAGTTTTTTTTATGTTTTTAAAATATGTACCTGCAGCCAAACCAAACTTAAAAAACATGTTACCATTTATTTTATCTTCATTTACCTTTCCTCTTATTCCATCTGTACCAAAATATTTTTTTATCATTAGTTAAAATTTATTTTTTTAAAAACTTTTATTCCTTGGTTAACTTCATTAACATCATGAATTCTAAGTATTTGTACTCCTTGTAACATACTAAATATACTTGAAGATACAGTCCCACCTATTCTCTCTTTGCTATCATTATGTCCAGATATATCTTTTATAAATCTCTTTCTTGAAATTCCCAACATTACTGGCAATCCTAAGGAATGAAAAATAGAAATATTATTGATTAGGGTAATATTATGTTTCATATTTTTACCAAATCCTATTCCTGGATCTAAAATAATGTGATTGTGTTTAATTCCTTTTTTTCTTATTAATTTCAATTTATCCTCAAAATAGTCATAGATATCCAGTATAACATTTTTATAACTTGGGTTTTTTTGCATAATTTCTGGGGTACCTTTCATGTGATGAATAACAAAAGGTAATTTACTATTTTTTAAAAAATTAATTGTTCCCTTGTCATAACTTAGGCCAGAAACATCATTAATTAGGTCTAGTTTATATTTTATAGCTTTTTTCATTACAAAACTTTTTCTAGTGTCTAAAGAAACAAAAATCTTTTTAGATTTAAAATAGTTCATAACTTTGTTTATTCTTAGCCACTCTTTCTTTTCATGAATTTCTTTAGACCCAGGTTTTGTAGACTCACCTCCTACATCAACTATCTTTGCTCCATCAACTATTAATTTGTTTATCCGTTTTATTGCAGAAACTTTTTTATTAAATTTACCACCATCAGAAAAGCTATCTGGTGTAATATTTATAATACCCATTAATATTGGTAAATTATCAAATTTTAATTTAGGAATTTTTTTTGCCCTAGATATATTATTTATATCATTTAAAACTTTTTTTTTAATCTTTGGTGGAAGATTATTAATATTTTTTATATTTATTTTTTTTTTATTAGTCCTGGTGATTATTTCAACGGTATCGAAAGATAGTGATTTATTACCACCAATAGGAATTGAAATTTTTTGTTTAACGTTTTCTTTAGATATTTTATTATAATAGAAATTACACGCTCTTGTGTAATATTTCTGCATTAAATTTTAATGAACAATCTTCGGTTTTAAGCCCATTGAACCTAAAGCAGAACTTTGGTCATCTTCTTCTACTTTTAAATCTTCTTTATTTTTTGGATATAAGTTTTTATTCACTATGTCCTCAATTTCCTGACCCGTCAATGTTTCATAAGTAAGTAGAGCTTTGGCTAATTTATGCAAGTCATCAATTTTATCAGTCAAAACTTTTTTTGCTCTATCATAACCTTGATCAACAAATTTTCTTATCTCAGTATCCACTTTTCTAGCAGTTTCTTCAGACATATTTTGTTGTCTTGCAACTGATCTTCCAAGGAAAACTTCCTCCTCATTTTCACCGTAGGCAACTGGACCAAGCTCTTTGCTTAAACCTGCTCTCATCACCATTGCTCTGGCTCTTTTCGTTGCTTGTTCTATGTCGCTCGCTGCACCTGTTGTCACCTTGTCATCTCCAAATATTATTTCTTCTGCAACTCTACCTCCCATAGCTATAGCCATTTGCGCATGAAGTTGTTCTCTTGTTTGAGATACTTCGTCTCGTTCAGGCAGTTGCATTACCATTCCTAACGCTCTTCCTCTTGGAATAATTGTTGCTTTATGTATGGGATATGCTGCCTTCTCATTTATGGTTACTATGGCATGGCCAGCTTCATGATATGCAGTAAGTTTTTTCTCTTCCTCACTCATTACCATTGATCTTCTCTCAGATCCCATCATTACTTTATCTTTAGCTTCTTCGAATTCCATATAGGTAACTATTCTTTTATTTTTTCTTGCAGCTAGTAATGCAGCTTCATTTACTAAATTCGCTAGATCGGCACCTGAAAATCCCGGAGTTCCTCTTGCTATCGTTCTTAAATTTACATCTGGTGCCATTGATATTTTCTTGGCATGAACTTTTAATATTTTTTCTCTTCCAAGCAAATCAGGATTAGAAACTACAACTTGTCTATCAAATCTTCCTGGTCTTAATAAAGCTGGATCAAGCACGTCTGGTCTATTAGTGGCTGCAATTATTATCACACCTTCATTAGTATCAAAACCGTCCATCTCTACGAGTAATTGATTAAGTGTTTGCTCTCTTTCATCGTTACCACCGCCTAACCCTGCACCTCTACTTCTTCCAACAGCATCAATCTCATCGATGAAAATTATGCATGGTGAGTGTTTTTTACCTTGCTCAAACATATCTCGAACTCTTGAAGCTCCAACACCAACAAACATTTCTACAAAGTCTGAACCAGAAATTGTAAAGAATGGTACTCCCGCTTCGCCTGCTATTGCTCTTGCTAATAATGTTTTACCAGTTCCTGGAGGTCCAACTAATAAACATCCACGAGGTATTTTTCCACCTAGCCTACTAAATTTTTTAGGATCTTTCAAAAATTCTACTACCTCCTCTACTTCTTCTTTAGCTTCCTCAACTCCAGCCACATCATTGAATGTAACCTTACCTTTTAATTCATTCATCATTTTGGCTTTTGATTTACCAAAACCCATTGCTCCACCTTTGCCACCTTGCATCTGTCTCATGAAGAATATCCATACAGCAATTAAAAGTAGCATAGGAAACCATGACAAAAGTACTCCGAATAATGAAGGCATTTTTTCTTCTAATGGACTCGCTGAAATACTAACGCCTTTATCACTTAATTTTTGAATTAAATTTGGATCATCAGGTGCATAAGTATTAAACATTTCTCCATTAGACATTACACCTTTGATGTTTTTTCCTTGAATTTCTACTTGAACAACTCTTCCATTGTCTACTTGTGTTAAAAATTCTGAAAATATAATGTTATTTTTTTGATTTACTGATCCCTGCGGATTCTTAAA